>NZ_JAAAXQ010000179.1 GCF_009916105.1 Streptomyces sp. GC420
GAACAACGGCCGGGCCGGTGCCGGGAGCCGGTGGGAGCGATCCCGTGCCCGGCCCGGCGACGCGTCCGCGCCTGGTCGGTGGGGCGCCCACGACGGCCAACGGCCCTGATACCGGGGCACACCCGGCCCCGTCGGCCCCGTTGCCCGCCGGTCCGCCCGCCGCCCCGGAGCGGGGACGGCAGCCGTCACCCGCCCGCGGGCAGCAGCCGGAACGGGGCCGTGTCTCCGGGCCCGCGCCGGACCGCCGGCCGGACCCGTTGCCGGGGCCCGCGCCGGGAGCCTCCCCGGGCGCGGCCCGGGAGCGCCGTGGTGCCCTGCCGGACGCCGCGTCCGGGACACCGGCCGTGCCCGCCACCGCTGCGGGACCGGACACCGCCCCCGTGGCGGTCCTCACCCCGGTTCCCCTCCTCCCGGGCCACAGCAGCACGGAGGCCGAGCGGAACGCGTTCCGGTCGCTGGCGGAGCCGGTGTGGGAACGGTACGGGGCGGCGGTGACCCGCACGCTCTCGCGGTTGCCCGCGCTGCGCGGCCGCGAACAGGAGTCGGCACGCGTGGACCTGATCGCCCTTCAGCTCTATCTCCGCACCCGCGAGGGTCCACTGGCCGACGCGGAGCTGCAACGCGCGCTCCGTGACGGGGACGCCCGGCTGCTCCCGTACGCCGCCTGTGTGGCCTCCGGGCTCCGGAGGCTGCCCTCGTTCCGGGGCACCGTCCTGCGCGGCGCGGCTCCGGGATGGGACGCCCTTCCGGTCGGCAGCGTGCTGCGCGAGCCCGCGCCCGCGAGCGCGCTGCCGCTGAACGCCAACAGCAGGTACTCCGAGGGGCCTTGCTACGCCATCTGGTCGGCATCCGGCCGGCGGATCCGGCAGTTGGTCGACGCGCCGAGCACCACCGCCGCGCACGACGAGGTGGTCTTCCCGCCGGGGTCGGCGTTCCGGGTCCTCGGCGTGCGATCCGCCGAATCGGGCGCTCCCATGGTCCTCCTGCGCGAGCTTCCCGTCCCCCGGCCGGGTGCCCCCGTGCGACAGGGCCCACTGGACGAGCAGGACCGGGCCGCACTGGCCCGGCTCGACGAATCGCTGAGCCGGCTTCCGGCCGCGGCAGCCGGTCCGGGGACATGGCCCGACCGCTGTTCGGGTCCGCTCGGCCCGCACACCCATGGAAAGGACCGTTGATGCCGTCTCAAGAGGGTTCACCGAAGCCGCCGCAGGTGCGGCGGGCCACCACCCTGCCGCAGGTGATCGGCGAGTCGGGCCCCGCCCCGGCCCTCGCCCCGCGCGCCGGAGCACGGGCGGGGGCGGAGGCGGAGGCCGTGACCGGGCCTGGACCCGCCGCCGAGCCCGCGCCGTCGCGCGCCGCGGCGGCCGCGCCGCAGGGCGCCACCGGCCCGGAGAACGCACCGGGCGCCGCGAGCCTGCCCGATGCAGAGACAGAGGCAGAAGCAGAAGCAGCGGCAACGGCAACGGCGGAAGCCGAGGCGGCACCGGACGCGGAGTCGGAGTCACAGACCGGCGAGGGCCCGGCTCCCGCCGCGGGACGATGGAGGAGAAGGAGAACGCGGCGCGAGGAGGCGGAGGCCGAGTCGACCGCGCCCGCCTCGACCGCCGCGGCGACCGCTCCAGAGGCCTCGGCCGCCGTCCCGGAGGCCGAGCAGCCGCCCTCCGCCCGGCCGAACAAGCCGCTTCTCGCGGCCGCGGCGATCGCGGGGGCCGTTCTCCTCGCCGTACCGTTCCTCGTCGCGTCCGAAGGTGGTGACAGCGGTGACGGCAAGAGCGTCGCCTCGGACGAGGACGGCTCCGGGACGGTGCTGGACGACACCTCTCCCGTGCTGCCCGACGCCTACGCGGCCGAGTCCGCCTCACCGTCCCCCAGCGCTTCCCCGAGCCGGAGGGGGCAGCGGCCGTCCAAGGCGCGGACCGAGCCGTCGCCGTCGTCCTCCGAGCCCCGGCGTACCGCCGCGAAGACCCGGGAGACCACGCGGAAGAACAGCACCGAGGCGCAGGAGAAGACACAGCAGAGCAAGCCCCGGACGGACACCACGAGCGAGAAGACCGTCACCCGGACCACGGTCCCCGGGCGCCCCCTGGTGAACGAGAAGTCGGGCAAGTGCCTGAGCGCGGGCACGGGTTCCGACGGCACCCAGCTGTTCCTGTGGACCTGCAACGGCTCCGACAACCAGAAGTGGGACTTCCGGTCGGACGGCACCATCCGCTCCCTGAACATGTGCATGGACCTCGCCTGGGGCTCGGCGGAGAACTACACGCACATCCAGGTGGCCCACTGCTCCGGCAACCCGGCACAGCAGTTCCATCTCAACGCCACCGAGGACCTGGTGGCGCGGAGCGCGACGAAGTGCGTCGACGCCTACGACGGCGGCACCTCCAACGGAACCCCGATGATTCTCTTCAACTGCCACGGCGGGGGGAACCAGACCTGGCGGCTGGGCTGAGGGGCCCTCGCCGCGGCGGGCCGCTCAGCCGCCGTCCCGGCTCCGGATCGCCGCCGCGGCGCCGACCAGTTCGGCGAGCACCGTCCTGACCGCCCTGCGCGCGGTGCGTTCGGGACGGTGGAGGGCATCGATGTGGCGTCGCGCGTGCACGCCGTCGAGAGGTCTGAGGACCACCTCGGGGTGCGGACGCGTGGTCCAGCGCGGCATCAGGGCGAGGCCGCCGCCCGCGGCGACGGCCTCGGCGACCACGGTGAACTCGTTGATGCGGTGGACGACGTCGAGCGGGCGGTTCGCCGCGGCGCCGATGGCCTCGATGGTGGCCATCAGCGGGAACCCGTCGTGCACCGTGATCCAGGGCTGGTCCGCCACGTCGGACGGCGCCAGGCTCCCCCTGGCGGCCAGCGGATGGCCGGTCGGCAGCGCGACGTCGAGCGGCTCGCGCAGCAGCGTGGTGACCGCGACGCCGCGCGGCCACGACGGTGCGTGGTCGAGTCGATGGGCGAGTACGAGGTCGTACTCGCGGGTGAGTCTCGGGAAGCGGTCCTGGGCCACGTCCTCGTCGGCGAGGGTGAGCCGCGGCCGGTCCGCCGCGCCGCAGGCGCTCAGCAGGACGGGGAAGAACGCCGCGGCGGCACTGTGGAAGGCAGCCACCGACACGCCGCCGTCCGGCCTGTCGACGAACTCGTCCATGGAGTGCCGGGCCCGGGCCAGGGCGGTCTCGACCCCGGCCGCCGCGTCGGCGAGCGCCTGACCCGCGTCGGTGAGCACCAGTCGGCGCCCGTCGCGCTCGGTCAGCGGGACGGGGACGGAGCGTTGCAGCAGCCGCAGTTGCTGGGAGATCGCCGACGGTGTCATGAGCAGCGCCTCGGCGGCGGCGGTGACGCTCCCCAGCTCCCCGAGCTCCCGCAGGATCCGGAGCTGCCGTTCGTTCATACGGTGAGTGTAGTGAAGCTAAAAGGTTGTTTGAGAAGTTGGCTCTGGGCTTCAGATTGCTGGTGGGGCACCGTGGGGGCGTGCCTGCTGCCCGCCGTACCGATGCGGTACTCCTGCTGGTCGCGATCGTCTGGGGTTCCAGCTATCTCGCGGCCAAGACCGCCACCGCCGCCCTCCCCGTGCTGATGGTGCTGTTCGCGCGTTACGCGATCTCCGCCGTCGCGTGTCTCGCCATCGCCACCGCGCGGGGGCGCCCGCGCTGGACCCGCGACGAGGCGCGTGCCGGAACGCTGCTCGGCGTCACCCAGGCGGCCGTCCTGCTGCTCGAGACCTACGGCGTCGCGCACACCAGCGCGGCGAACGCCGGCCTGATCATCAGCCTGACCATGGTGCTCACCCCGCTGCTCGACCGGGGCGGGGGCCGGGGGCTGCCGCCGCGATTCTTCGCCGCGGCCGGTGTGTGCGTGGTGGCCGTCGGGCTGCTCATGGCCGCGGGGTCCGGGCTGCACGCTCCGCGCGGCGGCGATCTGCTGATACTCGCCGCCGCGGTGGTACGGGCGGCCCACGTCGTGGTCGTCGGCCGGCTCAGCGAGCGCCGTGCCCTGCGTCCGCTCCATCTGACGACCGTGCAGACCGTCGTCGGATCGGCGCTGTTCCTGTTGCCCGTCGCGGGCGACCTGCCCACCCTGGCCCGTGCGAGTGCCACGACCTGGGCCGAGTTGCTGCATCTCGCACTGTTCTGCAGTGTCTTCGCCTTCCTGGCCCAGACGTGGGCGGTGCAGCGCACCTCCGCCGGACGGGCCGGCCTGCTGCTGGGGACCGAGCCGGTGTGGGCCCTGGCGGTCGGCATCGCCGTCGGCGGCGAACGGCTCACCGTCCTCGCGGCGCTCGGAGCGGCGCTCATGGTCGCCGGGACGTCCTGGGGGCAGGCCGTGGAACGTGAACACCGCGAGACGGCCCGGCCGCGGGACGGGCACCTGCCGGACGCGCGGAAGGCACCGGTCGCACGCGACAGGCCGGACGGGCCGGGCAGGGCCAGCCGGCCCGTCGCGGTCCGGCAGGCGTCAGGCGGGGACGGCGCGGCTCCCGAGATGTGAGGCGATGTCCCCGGCGGCGCGCCGGGCGCTGTCGACGCACGCGGTGATGCCCACACCGTCGTACGCCGCTCCGCACACCGCCAGCGTCCGGAGCTTCGCCACCTCCCCGCGGACGCGTGCCACCCGCTCGCCGTGGCCCACCACGTACTGCGGCAGGCCGGTGGCCCAGCGGGTGACGGCGCCGGCGTACGGCTCGGCGGTCAGTCCCGCGGCCTCGGCGAGTTCGGCGCACGAGCGGGCCACGAGCTCCTCGTCGTCGAGGATCATGGCGGTGTCCTCGCCGTGCCGGCCGACCGATGTCCGTACGACCAGGTGGTCGGGCGCCGACTCGGCCAGCCACCCCCACTTGTTGCTGAGGAAGGTGGAGGCCTTGATGGTGCGGCCGTCCACCGGCGGGACCAGGAAGCCGCTGCCCCGCGGTTCGAGGGGCAGGTCGGACCGCCGGAACACCAGGGTGACCAGTGCCATGTCGGCGTACTCCACGGCCATGAGCTCGGCCGCAGCGGCCGGTGCCTCGCGGGCCAGCAGCCGTGCGGCGGCGGGTGCGGGCACGGCCAGCACCACGGCGTCGGCCTCGATGCGCCGCATGCCTTCCGGGCCCTCCACGGTGAGCTGCCACGCCTCCCCGGCGCGGCGGAGGTCGCGGACCGCGGTTCCGGTGCGGAGGTCCGCGCCCGCGGCCCGGCATGCCTCCGCGACGGCGAGCGGGAGCCGCCCCAGACCGCCCCGGACGCTGCGGAAGGGCGGCGGCGCGGCCTTGTCCGGAGAGCCGCCGGGCTGCGGTCCCCGCATCCGGCGGATGCCCTCGATCACGGACCGCTCGTTGCCCGCGACGGTCAGCAGCCGGGGCAGGGCGGCGCGCATCGAGATGCGGTCGGCGTGTCCCGCGTAGACGCCGCCGAGGAGGGGTTCCACCAGCCGGTCGACCACCTCGCGGCCCATCCGGGCCGCGACGTACCTGCCGATGGCGATGTCGTCCCCGACCTCGGTGCGCGGGAGGTGGAGGTCCTGGCCGACACGGGCCAGCCCCTCGGCGGACAGCACTCCGGAGTCGGCAAGGGCGTCGAGGTCTCCCGGTATGCCCATCACATGGCCCCTGGGCAGGGGGCGCAGGGCCCCGCGGGTCCAGATGGCCGCCTCGGCCGTGGACGGCGGCTCCAGGTCGTCGGCCAGGCCGGCGTGCCGGGCCAGGTCGAGGACCGCCGGCTGCTGGACGAACACCGCCTCGGCTCCGACGTCCACGGGTATGCCGCCCACCTCGCCGAGGCGGAGCTTGCCGCCGAGCCGGTCGGCGGCCTCCAGCAGGGTCACACGGGCGGACACCCCCGTTCCGCCCGCCGCGCCGCCGAGCCGGGCGGCGGCGGCCAGGCCGGCGATGCCGCCCCCGACCACCACGACATGGGGTGACGTCCCGCCTGCGTGGCGGACGGCGTGGTCGTTCATCGGATTCCTTTCTGCCGGATGCCCGGGCTCCCGCGAGGGCGAGGACCGGGCCGGAAGGGCGCCCCGGGCGTCCCGGGTGTCCCCGGCGGGCCGGACACCGGCCGACCGGGAAGCCCACCCGGGACCCGGGGTGCCGGGGCGGGTGGTGTCAGGCCGGGTTGGTGGCGCGGCCGCCCGCGCCCGGGGCCGCGGCACGCCGTACCCGGGTGACGGTGAAGGCCAGGGCGGCGGCCGCCACCAGGACGAGGAGGACCAGCCCCATCGCGTACGTCCCGTAGGCGCCGTAGACGGCGCCCATCAGCAGCGGCGGCACGAAGCCGCCCAGTCCGCCCGCGGCGCCGACGACGCCGGTGACGGACCCCACCTTGTTCGCCGGCGCCAGCAGCGCCACCAGGGCGAACGTCGCACCGCTGCCCGCGCCGAGCGCGGCGGCCATGGCCAGGAAGGCGACGGTGCCCACCGGCACCAGCGAGGGGGTGGCCGCCTGCACGGCCGCGCCCGCGACCACGACCGCCAGTGCCCCGCCCAGCACCCTGGTCGGTCCCATGCGGTCCGACAGCCAGCCGCCGACCGGGCGCATCGCGACCGCGAGCAGCACGAACCCGGCCATCCGGTTCGCGGCGTCCGCCTGCGCGAGCCCGTAACCGGTCTTCAGGTAGGTCGGCAGGTAGACGGAGAAGGCGACGTACCCGCCGAAGGCGACCGCGTAGAGGGCGGACGCCTGCCAGGTGACGGGAAGCCGCACGGTGTCGGCCAGCCGCCGCGCCAGCGGCTCGGTGGGTACGGTGCGTCCGGGGGCGTCGCGCAGCAGTACGGCGGCGAGGACGGCGTACGCGGCCAGGACTCCGGCGGTGATGAGGAAGGGGCCCGCCATGCCGTTCGCGTCGACCAGCTGCACCGTCGTCAGCGCGCTGATCGCGGTGCCGCCCATGCCGGCGCCGAAGACGCCGACCGCCAGGCCGCGCCGCTCGGGCGGGAACCACGCGCTGACGAACGGCACGCCGACGGCGAAGGCGGTGCCGCCGATGCCGAGGAAGAAGCCGCCGACCAGGAGCGCGCCCAGTGAGGAGTGCCCGGCGAGCCCCAGATAGAGCACGGGGACGATGGTGGCCGCCGACACCAGGGGGAACATCACCCGTCCGCCGAACCTGTCGGTGAGCGCGCCCACCGGGATCCGGCCCAGTGAGCCGACCACCACCGGCACGGCGACCAGCAGGGACTGCTCGAACGAGGTGAGGTCCAGGTTCTCCTTGAGCCGCGGGCCGAGCGGGCTCAGCAGCGCCCACGCCCAGAAGTTGACGGCGAATCCGACGGTTGCGAGCGTGAGCATCAGCATCGGCCGGGCGGGCGGGGCGGTACGGTCGCCCGCGCCCGGCCGTGTGCTGCCGGCGGTCTCCTCAGGGGGGCGCATCATGTGCCTCTCGGTCGGGTCGTGTCCGGGGCGGTTCGGCCGCGGGACGGCGGGGTCCCGGCTGCCGGGTGTCCACGCCCGGTATCAGGTTCGTGGGAAGGCGTGTGGGGACGGATGGGCCGTTCGGGCCCTCGGGCCGCGCCGACCGGCCGTCGTGCGCGGCGGCGTCACGGTGCCGTGCGGCCCTCAGCGGGTGGCGGACCGGGGGTCGGGGCCCCGGTGGGCGGCGACGGTCCCGGGCGTCGGGGTGTGGGACGTCCTGCGGCGGTAGACGAGGTAGGGGCGGTACAGGTAGCCGATGGGTGCGCTCCACACGTGGACCAGACGGGTGAACGGCCAGGCAGCGAAGAGCAGGCACGCGGAGAGGGCGTGCAGTTGGAACAGCAGCGGTGCGTCGGCGATGGCCTCGGGTCGCGGGCTCAGGGCGAACAGGCCGCGGAACCAGGGCGAGACGGTGGAGCGGTAGTCGTATCCGCCGCCGGCGATGTTGTGGACGACGGTGGCGGAGATGCCCAGCAGCACGGTGGCGGCCAGCAGCGGGAAGAGGAGCTTGTCGCTGTGGCTGGTGGTGGTGCGGATGCGCGGTGCGAGCAGGCGCCTGGCGCTGAGCATGCCGAGACCGGCGACCATGGCCAGTCCGGCGACGGAGCCGAGGCCCACGGCCACGGTGTGGTAGGCGTGTTCGCTGATTCCTGCGGCCTCGGTCCAGGATGCGGGTATGGCGAGGCCGACGACGTGTCCGCCGATGACCGCGAAGGCGCCCAGGTGGAAGAGCGGGCCGCCCCAGCGCAGCCAGCGGTGCTCCAGGAGCTGACTGGTGCGGCTGGTCCAGCCGAACTGGTCCCTGCGGTAGCGCCAGACGTGCCCGACGGCGAACACGGCGAGGCAGATGTAGGGGACGGCGACCCACAGCAGCAGGTCGGCGCTGTTGACGGCGGTGGCCGCGGTCGCGGGGCTCTGGGTGGTCGCGGCGGCGCTGAACGCGCTCATCGGCGGGTCTCCGGATCCTTCGGTGAGGTCAGGGGCGGCATCAGGGTCGGGGGCGCCTGCGGAGGCGGTACGAAGGTGCCCGGCGGGGCGAACCCGGCGCCGCTGTACGGGTCGAGGCCGACGTCCTCGGCGGGTGGGCCCTCGGCGGCGAGCAGTGCCACCGCCGCCAGGTCGGCGGGGGTGGCCGGCGGGAGCAGGGACAGCAGTGCGGCGGTCAGCCGGTGGTAGGGGGACCGCACGTCCGACAGGGCGTGGTGGATGAGTTCCAGGCCGCGCCGGTGCCGGCGCAGCGGCGCCTCCCCCGCGCCCGGTCCGGCCAGGGCGGCGAACTCCAGCACGACCGGCAGGTGGTCGGGCAGTTCCCCGCCGTCGGCGTCCCAGCCCGCGGCCCGGTAGGTCCGGGCGAGGGTGAGGAGCGCCATGCCGCGGCGGCGGGTGTCGCCGTGCAGGTAGTAGGTGAGGTAGAGGCTGCTCTTGCGGCGCAGGTCGAAGACCTCGACGTAGTGGCTCTCCAGCTTGTCCGCGGGCTGTACGGCGAACCAGGCGGTGAAGGCGGACAGTTCGTGCGCGGCGGGAGAGTCCGGCAGGGCCGCCGCCGCCGCGGCGAGCGCGGGGCGGGCGGCGGCCAGTTCGGCGTCCGGGTACTGGAACAGGAGGGAGAGCAGCCGCAGCAGGTGCGCGCGCTGCTCGGTCTCCTCGGGGGTGAGGTGCTCACGGCGCCCGGTGGCGGGACGCCCCGCGGAGGGGCGGACGAGGGTACGGCGGACGCTCATGCGGGTTCTCCTGCCGGGTTGTCGGAGGCCGTGGACCGGCGCCGCAGGGCGGGCAGGCCGAGCATCACCTTGCGGCCCGCGCCGCCCGGCGCCGCTTCGCCCGAGGTCTCGACCGGGCAGCGGTTCTCCATCGCGCCGAGCGCGGCGGCGTCCTCCTTGTGCGCGGCGGGGACGACATAGCGGTCGGCGTACTTGGCGACGGCCAGCAGCCGGTGCATGTCCTCGGCCTGGGCGGGGGTGAGGCCCACGGCGGCGAGGGCGGCTTCCTCGCCCTCCTCGCCGAGGGTCCTGGAGCGCATGTGGCTGCGCAGTGCGGTCAGTTTCATCAGCACTCCGGCGACCACGTCGGCGTCCCCGGCGGTGAACAGGTTCGCCAGGTATTCCAGGGGGATCCGCAGGCGGGTGACGGCGGCGAAGACGTGGTCGGGGTCGTCGGCGTCGCCGCCCGCCTCGCCCACGGCGTCCAGGACCGGGGACAGCGGCGGCACGTACCAGACCATGGGCAGGGTGCGGTACTCCGGGTGGAGCGGCAGGGCCACCTTGTACTCGCTGATCAGGGCGCGTACGGGTGAGCGGCGGGCGGCGTCGATCCAGTCCTCGGGAATGCCGGAGGCGCGGGCGGCGGCGCGGACCTCGGGGTCTGCGGGGTCGAGGAAGACATTGCGCTGGGCGTCGAGGAGGTCCTTCTCGTCCGGTACGGCGGCGGCCTCGCCGACCCGGTCGGCGTCGTAGAGGACGAGGCCGAGGTAGCGCAGCCGTCCGACACAGGTCTCGGAGCAGACGGTGGGCTGGCCGGCCTCGATGCGCGGGAAGCAGAAGGTGCACTTCTCGGCCTTGCCGGTGGCGTGGTTGATGTAGACCTTCTTGTACGGGCACGCGGTCACGCACATCCGCCAGCCGCGGCAGCGGTCCTGGTCGACCAGGACGATGCCGTCCTCGGCGCGCTTGTACATGGCGCCGGACGGGCAGGCCGAGACGCAGGCCGGGTTGAGGCAGTGCTCGCAGAGCCTCGGCAGGTGGAACATGAAGGTCTGCTCGAACTCGAACCTGACCTTCTCGGCGAGTTCGCCGCCCAGGTTGGGGTCGCCGGCGCCGTGTTCGGGAGCGCCGCCGAGGCCGTCCTCCCAGTTGGCGCCCCAGGTGATGGAGGTGGGGCGGCCGGTGAGCACGGAGCGGGGGCGTGCGACGGGCACGTCCTGTCCCGCGGGGGCGCTGACCAGGTTGTCGTAGTCGTAGGTGACCGGCTCGTAGTAGTCGTCGATGGAGGGCAGGTCGGGGTTGGAGAACAGGGACGCGAGGCGCCCCAGGCGGCTGCCGGAGCGCAGCACCAGCCGGCCGCGCTTGTCGAGCATCCAGCCGCCCTTCCACTGCTCCTGGTCCTCGTAGCGGCGGGGGTAACCGACGCCGGGCTTGGTCTCGACGTTGTTGAACCAGGCGTACTCGACGCCGGTGCGGTTGGTCCAGGTCTGCTTGCAGGTGACCGAGCAGGTGTGGCAGCCGATGCACTTGTCGAGGTTCATCACCATGGCCACCTGGGCCATCACCCTGCCGATGGGCTTGTAGCCACGGGGCATGTCAGTACTCCACTTCCTGGCTGCGGCGGCGGATGACGGTGACCTCGTCGCGCTGGTTGCCGGTGGGCCCGTAGTAGTTGAAGGCGTAGGTGAACTGGGCGTAGCCGCCCACCAGGTGGGAAGGCTTGAGCAGCAGCCGCGTCAGGGAGTTGTGGATGCCGCCGCGCTTGCCGCTGACCTCGGTCTTCGGCACGTTCACGGTGCGGTCCTTGGCGTGGTACATGTACACGGTGCCCTCGGGCATCCGGTGGGTGACGACGGCGCGGGCGGCGACGACGCCGTTGCGGTTGTAGGCCTCGATCCACTCGTTGTCCCTGACCCCGATCTTCTCGGCGTCGGCGGTGCTCATCCAGATGACCGGGCCGCCGCGGGACAGGGCGAGCATGTAGGCGTTGTCCTGGTACTCGGAGTGGATGGACCACTTGGAGTGCGGGGTGAGGTAGCGGACGGTCACCTCGGCACGGCCGTCCTCGCCGAGCCGTTCGTCGCCGTAGTGCCGGACGGTGTTCAGCGGCGGGCGGAAGACCGGGAGCTGCTCGCCGAGTTCGGCCATCCAGTCGTGGTCGACGAAGAAGTGCTGGCGGCCGGTGAGGGTGTGCCAGGGCTTGCGGTGCTCGACGTTGATGACGAACGGGGAGTAGCGGCGGCCGCCGGTCTCACTGCCCGACCACTCGTACGACGTGATGACGGACCGGGGCTGGACGCGGGTGTCGGCGAAGGTGATCCGTTCGGCCTCGCGTTCGGCGGACAGTTCCGCCATCGCGGTGCCGGTCCGCTTCTCCAGTGCCTTGAAGCCGGCGGTGGCCAGCCGTCCGTTGGTGGTGCCGGACAGGGCGAGGATCGCCTCGCACATGTCGCTCGCGGTGGCCAGGGACGGCCTGCCGTCGGCGGCGCCGCCGCGCACGGCGCCGTTGGTGTGGCGCAGCCGTTCCAGTTCCTCGTCGGGGTGGACGGTTACACCCTTGGTGGTGGTGCCGAGCGTGTCGAGCAGCGGGCCGACGGCGCGCATCTTGTCGGCGACGGCCGCGTAGTCGCGTTCGACGGTCACCAGCTTGGGCATGGTGCGTCCGGGGACCGGTTCGCACTCGCCCTTCTTCCAGTCACGGACGACGCCGCCGGGCTGGGCGAGCTCGTCGGGTGTGTCGTGCTGGAGGGGTACGGCGAGTACGTCGGTGCGGGTGCCGAGGTGGTCCTTGGCGAGTTCGCTGAAGCGGTCGGCGACGGTCAGGAAGGTGTCGTAGTCGGTGCGTGCCTGCCAGGGCGGCGGAATGGCCGGGGTGAAGGCGTGCACGAAGGGGTGCATGTCCGTGCTGGACAGGTCGTCCTTCTCGTACCAGGTGGCGGCGGGCAGGACGACGTCGGCGAAGAGGCCCGTCGAGGTCATCCGGAAGTCCATGGCGACCAGCAGGTCGAGCTTGCCCTCGGGGGCCTCCTCGCGCCACACGACCTCTTCGGGACGGCCCTCGGGCGGCGTCTCGGCGGAGCGTACGGCGGCGTCGGCGCCGAGCAGGTGGCGCAGGAAGTACTCGTTGCCCTTGCCGGAGGAGCCGAGCAGGTTGGCCCGCCACACGGTCAGGACGCGGGGGAAGTTCGCCGGGTTGTCCGGGTCCTCGGCGGCGAACCGCAGGGCGCCGGACCTGAGTTCCTCCACGACGTGGTCGGCGACGCCGCGGCCCCTGGCCGCCGCCTCGTCGGCCAGGTCGAGGGGGTTGCGGTCGAAGCCGGGGTGTCCGGGTGTCCAGCCCATGCGGACGGCCTGGGCCAGGCAGTCGGCGGTGGAGCGGCCCTTGAAGCGTCCCTCGCCGAGGGGTGAGGCCAGTTCGTCGGGGCCGAAGGCCTCGTACCGCCACTGGTCGGTGTTGAGGTACCAGTAGGACGTGCCGGCCATGTGACGGGTGGGGCGCTGCCAGTCGAACGCGAACGCCAGGTGCTGGAGGCCGGTGACCGGGCGGACCTTCTCCTGCCCGACGTAGTGGGCCCAGCCTCCGCCGTTGACGCCCTGGCAGCCGGTCATGGTGGTGAGTGCGAGGAACGCCCGGTAGATGGTGTCGGAGTGGAACCAGTGGTTGGTGCCCGCTCCCATGGCGATCATCGAACGGCCCTTGGTGCGCTCGGCGTTGCGGGCGAACTCGCGGGCGATGCGGGCGGCCTGCGCGGCGGGGACGGAGGTGATGGTCTCCTGCCAGGCGGGGGTGTAGGACTGGGAGGCGTCGTCGTACGAGGCGGGCCAGGTGCCGGGCAGGCCAGGACGGTGGACGCCGTACTGGGCGAGCATCAGGTCGAAGACGGTGGTGACCTGCTTGCCGCCGATCCGGCGGACGGGAACGCCGCGCACCATGACCGAGCCGCCCTCGGTGGTGCCCGCGTCGAAGCGCGGCAGGGCCACGGTGACCGTGTCCTCGGCGCTCTCCAGCAGGCTCAGCTCGGGCACGGTGTCACCCAGCTCCAGGTTCCAGTGGCCCTCCCCCTCCTCGCCCCAGCGGAAGCCGAGGGAGCCGTTGGGGATCACCGGCTCGCCGCCGGCGCTGTCGAGGAGGACGGTCTTGAACCGGGCGTTCTCACTGTCGTCACCGAGGTCGGCCGCGTTGAGGAAGCGGTCGGGCACCATGTCGCCGCCGCGTTCGCGCAGCGTGATCAGGAACGGGGCGTCGGTGAAGCGGCGCAGGTAGTCCTGGAAGTACGGGGTGGAGCGGTCCACGAGGAACTCGCGCAGGACGACATGGCCCATCGCCATGGCGAGCGCCCCGTCCGTGCCGGGGTGCGGGGCCATCCACTCGTCGGCGTGCTTGACGTTGTCGGCGTAGTCCGGGCTGACGGCGACGACCTTGGTGCCGTTGTACCGGGTCTCGGTGAGGAAGTGTGCGTCCGGTGTGCGGGTGACCGGGATGTTGGAGCCCCACATGATGAGGTAGCCGGCGTTCCACCAGTCCGCGGCCTCGGGTACGTCGGTCTGGTCGCCGAAGACCTGCGGGGAGGCGATGGGCAGGTCGGCGTACCAGTCGTAGAAGGACAGCAGGGTGCCGCCGATCAGCGACATGAACCGCGCGCCCGCGGCGAACGACGCCATCGACATGGCGGGGATGGGCGAGAAGCCGGCCACGCGGTCCGGGCCGTAGGTCTTGATGGTGTGCACGTGGGCGGCGGCGATCAGCTCGGCCGCCTCGTCCCAGTCCGCGCGCACCAGCCCGCCCTTGCCGCGGGCCTTCTTGTAGGCGCGGGCCTTGGCCGGGTCGCCGGTGATCTCCGCCCAGGCGGCGACGGGGTCGCCGAGCCGGCGGCGGGCCTCCCGCCACAGCTTCAGCAGCTTGCCGCGCACGTAGGGGTATCGGACCCGGCTCGGCGAGTAGGTGTACCAGGAGAACGACGCGCCGCGGGGGCAGCCCCGCGGTTCGTACTCGGGGCAGTCGGTGCCTATCGAGGGGTAGTCGGTGGCCTGGTGCTCCCACGTGATGATGCCGTCCTTGACGTACACCATCCAGGAACAGGAGCCGGTGCAGTTCACCCCGTGCGTGGAGCGCACCACCTTGTCGTGCGCCCAGCGGTCCCGGTAGAACCCCTCCCACTCGCCGTCGCCCGTGCCGAACACGGCGCGGCCGTCGGCGGACACCTCACGGCGCGTCAGCAACCGCCGCCCGGGCAGTGGCCAGTTCCGCTCTTCGCCTGCGCCGACGGGGCCGGCATTCGTGTCGATCTCCATGTGGCGAGACGCTAGGTGCGCGGACGGACGCGGCACTGGGGCCCATGCGTCCTGCAACGAGTGCCACGTGGCCCGGGAAGTGCCGCCACGCCAGGGACCAACGGCCCCTGTGGCCGGGACCGGTCGGCCCCGGTTGCGGGTACCCGCCGCGCAGCATGCTGGCGGGGACCGAACCGGAGGTACCGCTCATGCACGACCGTCACCGGTACTGGGCCCGCCGCCCCGCGCAGTGCCCGCCGCCCGCCCGGCGCGCCGTTCCGCCCGGGCGGTGTCCGGGGTCCCGGCGCGGCCGGGCCCCCGTCGTCGGGGCTCTCGCCGCGCGGGTCGCCGGCTGTCTGCGCGGTGCGTGGTGAGCGGCGTCCGGGCGGTCCGCCGGCAGCACCAGGATGTCGCGGACAAGCCGTTCATCGTCATCTGGGAGTCGACCAGGGCCTGCCCGCTGGCCTGCCGCCACTGCCGGGCCGTCGCGGTCCCCGACCGCGACCCGCGCGAGCTGGACACGGGGGCGGCGAAGGACCTGATGGACCAGGTCGCCGCCTTCGGCCGTCCCGCGCCCCTGTTCGTGATCACCGGCGGGGACCCCTTCCAGCGCCCCGACCTGCTGGAGCTCATCGCCTACGGCACCCTGTCCGGCGTACGGGTCGCCGTGTCCCCGTCCGGCACGCCCACGCTCACCGAGGCGAACCTCACCGCCGTCCAGGAGGCGGGCGCCGTCGGTCTCTCGCTGAGCCTGGACGGTTCGACGGCCTCGCTCCACGACGGATTCCGGGGCGTCGGCGGGGTCTACCGGTGGACGCTGGACGCCTGGGACACGGCCCGTCGGCTGGGCATGAAGGTGCAGGTCAACACGACCGTCGCACGGCACAACCTGCACGACCTGCCGGAGATCGCCGCGTTGGTGAAGAAGCACGGGGTCATGCTCTGGAGCGCGTTCTTCCTCGTACCGACCGGACGCGGCAGGCAACTCGACGCCCTGACGGCCGAAGAGACGGAGGACGTCCTCAACTTCGTCTACGACGTTGGTCTGTGCGTGCCCGCGAAGACCACCGAGGCTCACCACTTCCGCCGGGTCGCCCTCCAGCGCGCCGTACTGGCCGCGAGGGGCGAGGAGCACGTCGGCGTACTCGGGCTCGGCCCGCTGTACGGCGAACTGCGGCGGCGCGCCGCCGAGCTGGGCCTGGACGAGCGCGAGCGGCGGGCCCGGCGTCCGCCGCTGGACGTCAACGCGGGGCGCGGCTTCGTCTTCGTGTCCCACACGGGCACCGTGCACCCCAGCGGCTTCCTGCCGCTCGGGGCGGGCAATGTGCGCGAGCAGCGGCTGAGCGACATCTACCGCGACTCGGAACTGTTCGCCGGGCTGCGCGACGCCGACCGGCTCGGCGGCCGCTGCGGCCGCTGCGAGTTCCGCCACGTCTGCGGCGGCTCCCGCTCGCGCGCCCACGCGGTCACCGGCGACGCGTACGCCGAGGAACCCTGGTGCGGCTACGAGCCGGGCTCCTTCCCCTACCAGCGGGAACTGGCGGTCCTTCAGTCCGCGGGCGTGCCCGCGCGCTGACGGCGGCGCAGGGGGGACGC
>NZ_JAAAXQ010000017.1 GCF_009916105.1 Streptomyces sp. GC420
GGCGAGCGGCGGCTCCGCGGGGAACCGGCCGGCGCCGTAGCCGTTCTGCGGGGCCTGCCCGGTCTGGCCGGCCGCGGGGAACTGGCCGGTGCCGCCGAACTGGTCCGCGCCCGGGAACTGGTCCGAGCCCGGGAACTGGTCCGCGCCCGGGAACTGGCCGGTGGCGGCGAACCGGCCCGTGTCGTAGGCGCCCACCTGCGGCATCTGCCCGCTCTGCCCGGCGGAGGGGAACTGGCCGGTGCCGCCGTCGAAGGGCGGCGGGGGGTCCGCGAACGGGGCGGGCTCGGCCGGGGTGAGCCGTTCGGCCGTGGGCGCTCCGGGCTGGGGAGGCATCACCGCGGTCTCCTCGGCCGCGCCGGAGACCGCGCGGTAGGCGGCGGACATGCCCGTGTCGGAGACGCCGGAGGCCGCGCCCGACAGGCCGGCGGTCAGTCCGGCCGCGCGCCGCGGCGCCTCGTACAGCGTCGGCTGGGGCGGCTTCATGCGCGGCACGGCCGGATTCCCGGACTTGCGGCGGCTTCCCGCCCCGGGGGCGGCGGAGACGGAGAAGGAAGCCGTGCCTCCGCCGGGCAGCGGCGCGGTGGAGGGGTCGCGCGGTGCCTCCCGCACCGGGCCGCCCGGGGTGCTCTCACCCGGCTGGAGCACGGCGAGCAGGCGGTTGGCGAGCCGGCGTTTGGTCGGGACCGGGAGCAGGCGCGTGCTGACGGCGGCGGCCACGCCGAGCATCGTCAGGCCGTACAGGACCGTCACGTACGTCTTGGCGGGGCGGCCGGCGTACAGGCCGTGGATCAGCGCGAAGGACCACGCGGGGTAGGCGAGGGAGTGGATCGCGCGCCACTTCGCCGCGACCTCGCCCCCCGGTGCGATGAAGGAGCGCCGGATCGCGCCGGTGACGGCGGCGGTGATCAGGCAGTAGGCGGCGAGCGGGCCGAAGGTGATCAGCAGCGAGGAGGCGGAGAACCCGAGGCCGAAGGGCACCAGCGCGTTCGGCGGGATGTGGTCGAGGAAGAGCTTGACCGAGACATGAAGGATCAGGAAGGTCACCGACAGGATGGCGGTGGCCCGGTGGACGCCCTGCGCGAGCAGTCGGTGCCGCGGCGACAGGAACACCCGGTCACGGGCCAGCAGTCCCCATACGACTGCGCCGCTCAGGGTCAGCAGCGAGACGACTCCGGCACCGAAGTTGAGGAAGTCGCGCACCGCGTCGCCGCCGACGACGACGATGACGGGCAGCAACGCCACCGCGCCCGCGGTGAGGGCGAGGTACCGGGTCGGTATGCCCGACTGGGGATCCGAAGGGATCTTGAGGCGAGGGTTCATGGGGTGCAACTCCGAATGCTCCGGGAAAGCGGTCCCGACTCGGCATGCTAGGTCGCCCCATACCAAGTGGTACGAGGATTGAGTTATTGCGCCGTTATCAAGTGACGCCTGAGCCGGGGGTTGTCCGGGTAGCTGCCGATACGCGGAGTAACCCCTTGGCCTTTGTCGCCGATTCATATACGTGAGGTCGCCCGCATTGTTTCAATGCGCCGGCGAGGTGTACCAAGTGGCCCGAGTCCTGTGCGGGGGGCCGGTGTGCTGCGGTACCCTGACCCCATGCGTGCCGTACGCCTTCTGCTTAGCGGGCCGCGCTGATCAGTCCCGACCGACGGAGAACGTGGTCGGAATCGGCGCGGCGTCCCCTCCTGTGCGAGGGGATTTTTCATTTCCGTACGATCCGGACGGGCTCGTACGAACCGGACTGACGCCGGCAGAGACGATCGATGGAGCTTTGAGGATCATGAGCGAAAATACCGCTGCCGCCGAGGTGGCCGCGCCGCACCGCTACACGGCGGCCATGGCCGCCGAGATCGAGGCGCGGTGGCAGGACTTCTGGGACGCCGACGGCACGTACGAGGCGCCCAACCCGAGTGGTGACCTGGCCGGCGACGCGGAGACCGTGGCGCGGCCCAAGCGGTTCATCATGGACATGTTCCCCTACCCCTCGGGCGCCGGACTGCACGTGGGACACCCGCTGGGATACATCGCCACCGACGTCTTCGCCCGATTCCAGCGCATGACCGGCCACAACGTCCTGCACACGCTGGGCTTCGACGCCTTCGGCCTGCCCGCCGAGCAGTACGCGGTGCAGACCGGCACCCACCCCCGGGTGTCCACCGAGGCCAACATCGAGAACATGACGGCGCAGCTGCGCCGGCTGGGCCTGGGCCACGACAAGCGCCGCTCCTTCGCGACGATCGACCCGGACTACTACAAGTGGACCCAGTGGATCTTCCTGCAGATCTTCGACTCCTGGTACGACGAGGAGGCGAAGAGGGCGCGCCCGATCGACGAGCTGGTCGCGCAGTTCGAGAGCGGAGAGCGCGAGGTGCCCTCGGGGGGCGCCTGGAACGAGCTGAGCGCCGTGGAGCGCTCCGACGTCCTGAGCGGGTACCGCCTGGCGTACGCCTCCGACGCGCCCGTCAACTGGTGCCCCGGCCTGGGCACCGTCCTGGCGAACGAGGAGGTCACGGCGGACGGCCGCTCGGAGCGCGGCAACTTCCCCGTCTTCAAGGCCAAGCTGCGGCAGTGGAACATGCGCATCACGGCCTACGCCGACCGGCTGCTGGACGACCTGGAGGCGCTGGACTGGCCCGAGGCCATCAAGCTGCAGCAGCGCAACTGGATCGGGCGCAGTGAGGGCGCGCGCGTCGACTTCCCCGTTGACGGCGACGCCATTACCGTCTTCACGACCCGTCAGGACACCCTGTTCGGCGCCACCTACATGGTGCTGGCGCCCGAACACCCGCTGGTCGACAAGTTCGTGCCGGAGACCTGGCCCGAGGGCACCCACGACGTCTGGACGGGCGGTCACGCCACCCCGGCCGAGGCCGTCGCCAAGTACCGCGCCTTCGCCGCCTCCAAGTCCGACGTCGAGCGGCAGGCCGACGCCAAGGAGAAGACCGGCGTCTTCACCGGTGTGTATGCCGCCAACCCGGTCAGCGGCGAGAAGATCCCCGTCTTCATCGCCGACTACGTCCTGATGGGCTACGGAACCGGCGCCATCATGGCCGTCCCCGCCCACGACGCCCGCGACTTCGCCTTCGCGCGCGCCGTCGAACTGCCGATGCGCTGTGTCGTCGAGCCCACCGACGGCCGCGGCACCGACCCCGCCGCCTGGGACGACGCCTTCGTCTCCTACGACGCGAAGATCGTCAACTCGTCCGGCGACGGCATCTCCCTGGACGGCCTGGGAGTCGTCGAGGCCAAGGCCCGCATCACCGAGTGGCTGACGTCACGCGGCATCGGCGAGGGAACGGTCAACTTCCGGCTGCGCGACTGGCTGTTCAGCCGCCAGCGCTACTGGGGCGAGCCCTTTCCGATCGTCTACGACGAGGACGGCGTCGCCCACGCGCTGCCCGAGTCGATGCTGCCGCTGGAACTGCCCGAGGTCGACGACTACTCGCCGCGCACCTTCGACCCCGACGACGCCGACACCCAGCCCGAGACCCCCCTGTCGCGCGACGAGGACTGGGTGAACGTCGAGCTGGACCTGGGCGACGGCGTCAAGCGCTACCGCCGGGAGACCAACACCATGCCCAACTGGGCGGGCTCCTGCTGGTACGAACTGCGCTACCTGGACCCGCACAACGACCGCCGGCTGGTGGACCCGGAGACCGAGCGGTACTGGATGGGCCCGAGGGAGGGGCAGCCGCACGGTGGTGTCGACCTGTACGTCGGCGGCGCCGAACACGCCGTGCTGCACCTGCTGTACGCGCGCTTCTGGTCCAAGGTGCTGTTCGACCTGGGTCACGTCTCGTCCGCCGAGCCGTTCCACAAGCTGTTCAACCAGGGCATGATCCAGGCGTACGTCTACCGGGACGCCCGCGGGTTCCCGGTGCCCGCCGCCGAGGTCGAGGAACGCGACGGGAGGTTCTTCTTCGAGGGCGAGCCCGTCAAGCGCGAGCTGGGCAAGATGGGCAAGTCCCTGAAGAACGCCGTCACGCCGGACGAGATCTGCGCCGAGTACGGCGCCGACACGCTGCGGCTGTACGAGATGGCGATGGGCCCGCTGGACGTGTCCCGGCCCTGGGACACCCGCGCCGTCGTCGGCCAGTACCGCCTGCTGCAGCGGCTGTGGCGCAACGTCGTGGACGAGGCGACCGGCGCCGTGACGGTGTCGGACGCGGAGCCCGGCGAGGACACGCTGCGGGCGCTGCACAAGGCGATCGACGGGGTGCGCTCCGACCTGGAGGGGCTGCGCTTCAACACGGCCATCGCCAAGATCACGGAGCTGAACAACCACCTGACGAAGGCGGGCGGCCGCGTGCCGCGCTCCGTCGCCGAGCCGCTGGTGCTGATGATCGCCCCGCTGGCCCCGCACATCGCGGAGGAACTGTGGCGCAGGCTGGGCCACACCGACTCGGTCGTCCACCAGGACTTCCCGGTCGCCGACCCGGCGTACGTGATCGACGAGACGGTGACCTGCGTCGTGCAGATCAAGGGCAAGGTCAAGGCGCGGCTGGAGGTCTCGCCGTCGGTGTCGGACGCGGAGCTGGAGGCCGCCGCGCTGGCCGACCCCGCGGTGGTGAAGGCCCTGGACGGAGCCGCGATCCGCAAGGTCGTCGTACGGGCGCCGAAACTGGTGAACATCGTCACCGCCTGACGCCTGGGTGATGTCCCCTACGGGCAGGTTGGGGGTTCCGCAGGAACCCTCGGCCTGCCCTTTCCGTTTACCGTGGGAAGGGGCGAACGCCCTCGAAAGCTGTCGGAGGGGCGGAGGCGCTCATGGAAGCCGTCATCCTGATCCTGGTGCTGCTGTTCGTGACATTCGTCGCGATGGGGGCATACGCGGGGATCAAGCTGGTCGGCGCGGCCAAGCGGGGAGTGGACCGTACGGTCGCCCAGGCGCGGCGCACCGTGGAGGACACCGCGCTGCGGGCGAAGAGCGTGGGCCAGCCGGGAGTGGCCGGCGAGCTGGCCCAGTTGCGGCTCGCGCTGCGCACGTCGATGAGGGCGACCCAGGACGCGCTGCACGCGGGTGCCGCCCAGGACGCCTCACTGCGGGAGTCCCTCGGTCTCTTCGAGCGGCTGAGCGTGCACGGGCGCGAGCTGGACGAGGAGCTGAAGCGGCTGGAGCGTGATCCGGACAAGGCACGGATCGGCGCGGTGCTGCCCTCGCTCCGTGAGCGGACGGAGCGGATCACACACTCCGCGGACTCACTGAGGTGGGCGGCGCGCGACCGGGCGCGGCAGTTCGCCGACGACGAGCTGACGGCGCTGAGCGCCCAGATCGAGGTGGAGTCCGGCGCGCTGCGGCATGTCGCGCAGGACCCGCTCGAGGCAAGAGTCGCCGAGGCCGGGCGGCTGTCGCCCGCCGAGGCCGACGGGGCGGGGGCGGCTACGGCCGCGCGGGACTCCGGGGCCGCACAGCAGCCGGATGCGGGGGAGCGGCCGCCGCGGCGCGAGGCGATCACGGCCCGGGACCCTCGGCAGGACGTGCCGTACACCTGGCAGAAGACCACGCGTCCCGAGACCACCACCTGAGTGCGGCCTGAGGGCCGTTCCAGGTGGGTACGACAGGGGGATTCGGCCCGCACGGGATCGATCTTTCGCAGGGCCCGGACTGACGCGGGCTTCGGATGACGGGTAACCTCCCGCTCATGTCCCGCCATGTCGCGATCGTCACGGATTCAACGGCCTACCTGCCGCAGGAGACGATGGAGCGGCATCACATCGTCGCCGTACCGCTGACCGTCGTCCTGGGCGACAGAGCCCTCGAGGAGGGCACCGAGATCTCGGCCCGTTCGGTGGCCGTGGCGCTGCAGAAGCGGCGTCCGGTGACCACGTCCCGGCCCAGCCCCGAGCTGTTTGCGGAAACCTATCGGCGCATCGCCGACTCCGGCGCGGACGCCATCGTCTCCCTGCATCTGTCCGGGGAGTTCTCGGGAACGTACGACGCGGCCGTGCTCGCGGCACGGGAGGCACCCGTACCGGTGCGGGTGGTGGACACCGGGATGGTCGCCATGGCGCTGGGGTTCTGTGCGCTGGCGGCCGCGGAGACCACCGAGGCGGGCGGCGGCGCGGACGAGGCAGTGGCCGCCGCGGAGAAGCGGGCCGCCTCCACCTCCGCCTACTTCTATGTCGACACCCTCGACTATCTGCGCAGAGGCGGCCGGATCGGCGCCGCCCAGGCGCTGTTCGGCTCGGCGCTGGCGGTGAAGCCGCTGCTCCAGTTGACCGGCGGCCGCATCGAATTGCTGGAGAAGGTGCGCACGGCATCCAAGGCGATCGCCCGTCTGGAGGAGATCGTCGTCGAGCGGGCCGGTTCGGGCCGTGTGGACGTCGCCGTTCACCACCTGGCCGCAGCGGAGCGAGCCGCGGCACTGGCGGAGCGGCTGCGGGCCCGGGTGCCGGGCCTGGCCGACCTGCATGTCAGCGAGGTGGGCGCGGTGATCGGCGCTCACACGGGGCCGGGGCTGCTGGGGGCCGTGGTCTCGCCGCGCTGACGGGCCCGGGCCGCACCCGTCGCGGCGGCCGCAGACCGCCCGACCGCCCGGCCGGCCGCGCCGGCACGCGCGGGGAGGGCTCGGTGGCGGTGGTCGCCGACGCGCGGAGGCGTGCGGAGGTGCGCTGTGCGCGGGGTGCGAGCGGCGCCGTACGGTCGAGCACCCGTCAGGGTGCGGCCGCTGCCGGCTGTCTGTCGTTTGCCTCCGGCCGTTTGCCCTGTGCCGCTCACCGCCTGCCGCCCCCTGCCGCCCTGCCGCCCCCTGTCGCCGTGTCGTCCGTGGCCCGCGCCGGTACCGCCCGCGGGAGCGGCCGCACGAGCCACCGGCTCGCCCTCACGAGTGACGGAGTTGTCCACAACTCCCCGCCCGTCCACAGAAAACGGCCTTGATCACCAAGAGTGCGCGCGGCGGCCTACCGTCCGTGACATGGCACTTCGATCGCACACCGAAACGACCGCCCCCGGCCGCCGCGCCACGACGAGCACGCGCCGCCGTGCGCAGCACAGGCGCCCGGACCCGGTGGCGCTCCGCGCGCGTGCCCGGGCACTGCTCGTCGAACCCCCGCCGAATGACGCTCCGTCACCGAGCCTGCCGGGCCGGCCGTCCGCAGCTCCCGGTCCACCGGGTCTTCCCGCCCCGTCCGCGCTCCAGGCCGGACGGAGAGCGCCGCGCGATTCACCCACCGCGGTTCCAGGACCGACGAACGCCTGGGCGGCGCCGGTGGACACGGACCCGGTGGCAGCGGTCAGGCCGGGCGCGGAGCTGAGCCTGCGGCACAGAGCGGGGGCGGCTCTGCGCGAACGGCTGCCGCTGTGGGCACAGTCGCGATGCGCCCTGGAACCGCGTGGCCTCGTCGCTCTCGGCATGGTCGTCCTGGTGGCCCTCGTCCTCGCCGCCGCGCACTTCTGGACCGGCCGGCCGGAGACGGTTCGCGCGCCGGAGACGGTGCGGGCCAAGGCCGCACCCCTGCCGAGCCCTTCACCCGGCCCGGCACCGCCCGCGACAGAGCGGCGGATCGTCGTCGACATCAGCGGCAAGGTGCGCAGGCCCGGTGTCCGCCGGCTGCCCGCCGGATCACGGGTCGCCGACGCACTGGAGGCCGCCGGGGGAGTGGAACCGGGCGCGGACACCAGCGGGCTCAACAAGGCCCGCGTCCTCACCGACGGCGAACAGGTCGCCGTCGGCGTCCCTGCCGCCCCGCAGAGCGGCCCCGCGGGACCGGCGGGACCCACCGCCGCGGCGGGACCGATCAGCCTCAGCACCGCCACACCCGAACAACTCGACACACTCCCGGGCGTCGGCCCCGTCCTCGCCCGGCACATCGTCGACTACCGCACCGCACACGGCGGCTTCTCCTCCGTCGACCAGCTCCGTGACGTCAACGGCATCGGCGAACGCCGCTTCGCCGACCTTCGGAACCTCGTCCGGCCATGAACCGCCCGGGCAGCTCGGAGACCTCGGCAGGCACGGCAGAGCGGCCGCCCCGGGAGCGGGCCGCCGACCTGCGGCTGGTGACGCCCGCGCTCGCCGCCTGGGGGGCCGCGGCCCTCGTCCTCGGTGCGCCGGGACGAGGCCTTGCGCTCGCCGCGAGCTGCGGGACGGCCGCCGCGCTGCTCGTCCTCGTCCCGGCCCTCGTCCGCGCCGGAGCCCGGCGGAGCGGCCGCGGCGCCTCCGGCCCGGGCCCGAACACGGCGGTCGCGGCCGCAGCCGTGCTGCTGTGCGCGGCGGGCGGAGCGCTGTCCGCCGCCGCGCACGCCGCCGACCTGCACCGCGGACCGGTCCCCGAGCTGGCGCGGGAACACGCGCGGGCCCGGGTGGAGGTGGAGGTCGCAAGCGATCCCCGGCTGACGCGGCCTCGCGTACGGGGCGAGAGGAGCCTGCCGGTGAGTGTGCTCGTGGACGCGGAGGTGACCCGGGTGACCGGGGCCGACGGGAGCGTCGTCAGGACGCGGACCCCGGTCCTGCTGATCGTCCGGCCGGGTCCCGGCGACCCCCGGCGCAGCCCCTGGCTCGCACTGCTGCCGTCGACGAGGCTGGAGCTCTCGGCCCGGGCCGCGCCACCCCTGTCGGCCGGCGACCGTGTCGCCGCCGTGCTGAAGGTGCCCGAGGACCAGCGGCCGGAGGTCACGGGGCGGCCGACCGCCCTCCAGCGGACCGCGGGCGAACTGCGCGCAGGACTCAGGCGGGCCACCGACGGGCTTGCCCCGGACGCCCGCGCACTGCTCCCGGGGCTGGTCGTGGGCGACACCTCACGCGTTCCCGACGACCTCGACGCGGCGTTCCGGGCCACCGACCTCACCCATCTGCTGGCCGTCAGCGGCAGCAACCTCACCATCGTGCTGTTCCTGCTCATCGGACCGCCCGGCATCGCGACGCACGCCGAGCGGCGCGGCCTCGCGCCGAGACTCGGCGTCACACTGCGCGGCACCGCCGTCCTCGGCGGAGCCCTGACGGCAGGCTTCGTCGTCGTGTGCCGTCCGGAGCCCAGCGTGCTGCGGGCCGCCGCCTGCGGAGCGGTCGTCCTGCTCGCCATCGCCACCGGCCGCCGCCGCTCCCTCGTTCCCGCACTGGCCGCCGCCGTACTGATCCTCGTGCTGTACGACCCCTGGCTGGCCCGCAGCTACGGCTTCCTGCTGTCCGTGCTCGCCACGGGCGCGCTGCTCACGGTCGCCCCCGGCTGGAGCGCCGCCCTGCAACGCCGGGGCGTGCCCGCCCGGTTCGCCGAGGTGCTGGCGGCGGCCGCCGCGGCACAGGCGGTGTGCGGACCCGTGGTCGCCGTGCTCGCCGCGCGCGTCAGCCTGGTGGCCGTTCCGTGCAATCTGCTCGCCGAGTTCGCGGTGGCGCCGGCGACCGTGCTGGGCTTCGCCGCCCTCGCCGCGGCCCCGCTCGCGCCGCCCGTCGCCGAAGCCCTGGCGTGGTGCGCGGGCCCGCCCGCCGGGTGGATCGCCACCGTCGCCAGGACCGGGGCCGAACTGCCGGGCGCAGAGGCCGACTGGCCCGGTGGCCCGTCCGGCGGACTGCTGCTCGCCGCGGTCACCGCCGTCGTCCTGCTGGTGCTGCGCCGCACGCCGGGCCGCTCCTGGCTGTGCGCGGGCGCGGCACTGCTGCTGCTCCTGGCCGTGCTGCGGCCCGCACCGCTGACCCGGATCGTCACCGGCTGGCCGCCGCCGGGCTGGAAATTCGCCCTGTGCGACGTCGGCCAGGGAGACGCGGCGGTCCTCGCCGCGGGCGAGGGCAGCGCGGTCGTCGTCGACGTGGGCCCCGACCCGGCGCTCGCCGACCGCTGCCTGCGCGCCCTCGGGGTGAACCGGATCCCGCTCCTGCTGCTCACGCACTTCCACGCCGACCATGTCACCGGCCTGCCCGGAGCGCTGCGCGGGCGCGGCGTCGGCGTCATCCAGACGACCGGTCTGCGCGAGCCCCCCGGCCAGGCCGAGTTCGTGCGGCGCACGGCGGAGGCGGCCCGCATTCCCGTGGAGAGCGCGGTGCCGGGCGAACGGCGCCGGACGGGCCCGCTCGACTGGCAGGTGCTGTGGCCGCAGCCGGGATCCGCTCCCGAAGGCCCCAACGACGCCAGCGTCACCCTGCTCGTGCGCACCGCGGGGCTGACCCTGCTGCTCCTCGGCGACCTCGAACCCCCCGCTCAGCAGGCCCTGTTGCGCGCGCATCCCGAACTGCCGCCCGTAGACGTCATGAAGGTCGCCCACCACGGCTCCGCCTACCAGGACCCCGAACTGCTGCGCAGAGCCCGGCCGCGCCTGGCGCTGGTGTCCGCAGGCGCAGGCAACCCCTACGGGCACCCCTCGCCGCGCACGCTGGCAGCTCTGGAGGCGCAGGGGACGGCCGTGCTGCGCACGGATACGGACGGGGCGATCACGGTCACCGGGGGAGGACGAAGCGGTGGCCCGCGCGCCACCGCCGCGGGCCGCCGGGCGGTCCACCGGCGCACCGACTCTCGCACGCGGCAGGCACGCTCCCCGCCTCACACCGCGTCGGACACGCCCCGGCCCGCCTCGGGCGCCGGACCCAGGACCCGCCCGGGACCCGATCGCGCCCCGGGCCGCGGGCGCGGCGACCGGCCCGGGGCGCCAGACTGGTCGGCATGGACACCGCACACACGGAGGCATACCTCCACCGCATCGGCGCCACCCGGCCCGGGCGGCCGACCACCGAGGCGCTGCGCAGGCTGCATGTGCGCCATCTTGCCGCCGTGCCGTTCGAGAACCTCTCGGTCCACCTCGGCGAGAAGATCGTGCTGGAGGAGGAGCCGCTCCTCGAAAAGATCGTGAACGCCCGCAGGGGCGGCTTCTGCTACGAGCTCAACGGCGCCTTCGGGGCCCTGCTGAGCGGGCTCGGCTACCGGGTCGAGCTGCTTCAGGCACGGGTGTACGGCGATGAGGGCCGGCTCGGTGTCCCGTACGACCACCTGGCGCTGAGCGTGGGGACGGCGGACGGCGGCGGGTCGTGGCTGGCGGATGTCGGCTTCGGCCGGCACAGCCACTACCCGCTGGCGCTCGGCGAGCGGGGGGAACAGGCGGAGGAGGGAGGGGTGTTCCGGATCGCCGAGGCGGAGGCCGGGGCCGCGGACGGGGATCTGGACGTGCTGCACGACGGGCGCCCCGTCTACCGGCTGGAGCGACGGCCCCGGCTGCTGGCCGACTTCGAGGCCGGTGCCTGGTGGCACAGCACCTCGCCCGCCTCGCACTTCACCCGGTCCCTGGTGTGCTCGCGGCTGACGGAGGAGGGCCGCCTCACGCTCAGCGGCCGCAAGCTGACCCGGACGGTCGGCGACGAACGGAAGGAGGAGGAACTGTCCGGTGACGCGGAGGTCCTGAACGTCTACCGGGAGCGCTTCGGCATCGTGCTCGACCGGGTGCCCGAGCCGCTGCACCTCCCGGCGTGAGCAGGGCACCCACCGGCCACAATGTCGGGGTGACCGATGTGAGACATGTGCTGGTGCTGCCGGACCGGGACGCCGCGGAGGAGGCGGCCAGGGCGCTGGAGGAGCGGTTCGCCGTCCGGGAGGAGCCGCAACTGGTGCGGGAGGCACTGGCCGGCGAGGACGACGCCGAGGACGCCCAGTGGCTCGTCGTGGTCGAGGAAGCGGAGGAACGGCTCGACCCGGTGGCGCTGGACGAGTTCGCCGCCGAGTGGGACGGCTGGTACGAGGAGCCGTAGCGGCGGGCGCCGCTCGTGCGGCGCTGTCGGTGCGCCGTGGGATGCTGGACGGCGATGGCCACCAGGAAGACTTCCACCGACGATCCGCTCGCCCCTCTCACGCTCGCCGTGGGCCAGGAGGACCTTCTCCTCGACCGCGCGGTGCAGCAGGTGGTGGCGGCCGCACGCGCGGCCGACGCCGACACGGACGTCCGGGACCTCACGTCCGACCAGCTCCAGCCGGGCACGCTGGCCGAGCTGACCAGCCCTTCGCTCTTCGCCGAGCGGAAGGTCGTGGTCGTCAGGAACGCGCAGGACCTGTCCGCCGACACGGTCAAGGACCTGAAGGCGTACTTCACGGCGCCTGCCGAGGAGATCACCCTGGTGCTGCTGCACGCCGGCGGTGCCAAGGGCAAGGGCCTGCTGGACGCGGCGCGCAAGGCGGGGGCCCGTGAGATCCCCTGCCCCAGGACGACCAAGCCTGCCGACCGTCTGTCGTTCGTGCGGTCCGAGTTCCGGGCGGCCGGGCGGTCGGCGACGCCGGAGGCATCCCAGGCCCTGGTCGACGCGATCGGCAGCGATCTGCGGGAGCTGGCGAGCGCGGTCGCGCAGCTGGTGGCCGACGTCGAGGGCACGATCGACGAGGCGGTCGTCGGGCGCTACTACACGGGCCGTGCCGAGGCGTCGAGCTTCACGGTCGCCGACCGTGCCGTCGAGGGCCGGGCCGCGGAGGCACTGGAGGCCCTGCGCTGGTCGCTCGCGACCGGGGTTGCGCCCGTTCTGATCACCAGCGCGCTGGCCCAGGGCGTGCGCGCCATCGGCAAGCTCGCCTCCGCGCCCCGGGGTGCCCGCCCGGCCGATCTCGCCCGGGACCTGGGCATGCCGCCGTGGAAGATCGACAGGGTCCGGCAGCAGATGCGGGGCTGGTCGGCCGACGGCGTCGCCGAGGCCCTGCGCGCGGTCGCCGAGGCGGACGCGGGCGTCAAGGGCGGTGGCGACGATCCCGAGTACGCCCTGGAGAAGGCCGTGGTCACCGTCGCCCGCGCGGCGCGCTCCCGCCGGCCCTAGCGGCCGCGCTTCCGCCGCGGAGCGGTCCCGGACCCGCGCGCGCGGGGGCGGACCGCGTTCACTCCGTCCTCGCCTTCCGGCGAGCGCCCCCGCCTCCACCCCGTGTTCCGCCGTGCCCGGCCCACGACGCCCGGCTCTCCGGCCTTGGCCGTCCGGCCCCAGGCCCCGGACCCCAGGCCCCGGGTGGGTTGCCGCACCCCCGTAACCCTGGGACTCCGCACGTGCGGCGGGAACGGCGAAGGCCCCGTCGGCGCCCTGGGGAAAGGGCGGCGACGGGGCCTTCGTCGTGAAGCCGGGTGCCCCGCACCCGCGTGGCGAACGCAGGCCGCGTGCGGGGCTGGAAATCAGGTGCCGGTCGGGAGCGGATGAGAGGGCCCGCTCGAGTCCCTTCCGGCTGTCAAGTCATGAAGACGTGAGGTGACTCAGCCCTGCTGCACGGAGGCAAGCTGGGAAGCCAGGGCCGACTTCTTGTTGGCGGCCTGGTTCTTGTGGATGACACCCTTGGAGACGGCCTTGTCGAGCTTCCGGGACGCCTCACGAGCGGCCACGGTGGCCTTCTCGACGTCGCCCGCGGCAGCGGCCTCACGTGCCTTGCGGATCGCGGTCTTGAGCGAGGACTTGACGGCCTTGTTGCGCAGGCGCGCCTTCTCGTTCGTCTTGTTCCGCTTGATCTGGGACTTGATGTTCGCCACGAAAAGTTGCCCTTTTGTTTGATTCGATCGAGATGATCATTTGATCTGCAGGTGCGACTCGCGGTAGAGGGGCCACGAGACGCAGCTAGTCAGGCTACCAGCCGCACTCCGACCGGCCCAAACCGACCGCAGCCCGCTGTCCGTGGGACGATGGAGGCTACGTATCGATCCGACCCGGGGCGGAGAAGCCCCAAGAATCAGGACCCTGCGTGCCCGCGACCCCTACCAACGTGCCGGAGCCGAGCCGTACCGACCCGGCGCTGATCCGCAATTTCTGCATCATCGCGCACATCGACCACGGCAAGTCGACGCTCGCCGACCGGATGCTCCAGCTGACGGGCGTGGTCGAGCAGCGGCAGATGCGCGCCCAGTACCTCGACCGCATGGACATCGAACGCGAGCGCGGCATCACCATCAAGTCCCAGGCCGTACGGCTGCCCTGGGCGCCCCGGACAGGCCCGGATGTGGGCACCACCCACATTCTGAACATGATCGACACCCCGGGCCACGTGGACTTCACCTATGAGGTGTCGCGTTCCCTCGCGGCCTGCGAGGGCACCATCCTGCTGGTCGACGCCGCCCAGGGCATCGAGGCCCAGACCCTCGCCAACCTCTACCTGGCGATGGAGAACGACCTCACCATCGTCCCGGTCCTCAACAAGATCGACCTGCCGGCGGCCCAGCCGGAGAAGTTCTCGGAGGAGCTCGCCAACCTCATCGGGTGCGACCCGGAGGACGTCCTCAAGGTCTCCGCCAAGACCGGTCTGGGCGTCGAGGCGCTGCTCGACCGGGTGGTGGAGAGGGTTCCGGCCCCGGTCGGCGTCAAGGACGCCCCGGCCCGCGCCATGATCTTCGACTCGGTCTACGACTCCTACCGCGGCGTCGTGACGTACGTCCGTGTCGTCGACGGCCAGCTCAACAAGCGCGAGCGCATCCGGATGATGTCCACCGGTGCCACGCACGAGCTGCTGGAGATCGGCACCAACTCGCCGGAGATGCTTGCGGCCGACGGCCTCGGCGTCGGCGAGGTGGGTTACCTCATCACCGGTGTGAAGGACGTCCGCCAGTCCAAGGTCGGTGACACGATCACCACCCTGTCCAAGGGCGCCACCGAGGCGCTGGGCGGGTACAAGGACCCCAAGCCCATGGTGTTCTCCGGCCTCTACCCGCTGGACGGCTCGGACTACCCCGAGCTGCGCGACGCCCTCGACAAGCTCCAGCTCAACGACGCGGCCCTGGTCTACGAGCCGGAGACCTCCGCCGCCCTCGGCTTCGGCTTCCGCGTCGGCTTCCTCGGCCTGCTCCACCTGGACGTGATCCGCGAGCGGCTCGAGCGCGAGTTCGGCCTCGACCTGATCGCCACCGCCCCCAACGTGGTCTACCGCGTGATCATGGAGGACGCCAGCGAGCACACGGTCACCAACCCGAGCGAGTTCCCCGAGGGCAAGATCAGCGAGGTGTACGAGCCGGTGGTCAGGGCGACCATCCTCGCACCCTCCGAGTTCATCGGCTCGATCATGGAGCTGTGCCAGAACCGGCGCGGCGTCATGCTCGGCATGGACTACCTCTCCGAGGACCGCGTCGAGATCCGCTACACCCTGCCGCTCGCCGAGATCGTCTTCGACTTCTTCGACCAGCTGAAGTCCAAGACCCGCGGCTACGCGTCCCTCGACTACGAGCCCACCGGCGAGCAGACCGCCCAGCTCGTCAAGGTCGACATCCTGCTGCACGGTGACAAGGTCGACGCCTTCTCCGCGATCACGCACCGCGACCAGGCCTACGCGTACGGCGTGCGGCTGGTCGCCAAGCTCAAGGAGCTCATCCCGCGGCAGGCCTTCGAAGTGCCCGTCCAGGCCGCCATCGGCTCCCGGGTCATCGCCCGCGAGACCATCCGCGCCATCCGCAAGGACGTTCTCGCCAAGTGCTACGGCGGCGACATCTCCCGCAAGCGGAAGCTGCTGGAGAAGCAGAAGGAGGGCAAGAAGCGGATGAAGATGGTCGGCAGCGTCGAGGTTCCGCAGGAGGCCTTCATCGCGGTGCTGTCGAGCGACGAGTCCGGGGCGGCGAAGAAGAAGTAGCCACCCGTCCGGGGGGCCTCAGGAGTATCCCTGAGCCCCCGGAACAACCCGGACGACGTACCAGCGGACCCGCGGCGCCGATGCGCGCCGCGGGTCCGTTCGTGTCTGTTCGCGTAACGCCCGCCGAAACCTCCCACCGGTGTGGTGAGCGGCACGGCTAGCGTGCCTCAAGCGAGAGGTTCCAGCCTCTTACGCACAGGGCCTTCGCCCTCTACTCTGACCACTGCTCGAAGGTTACTCGCCAGTTAAACAACTGCCCCTCGCAATGCACTGCAATGTCGCGGGCCCGGAGGATGTCGTGAGCGACACACAGACCTTGATCGAGAACCGGCCGCCCTCCGTGGCGACCCTGTTCCTTGAGCGCGTGGCGGAGACTCCCGACGCCGAGGCCTACCGGTACCCCGTGCCGGCGGCCTCCGGGCAGGGGCCCGACGACTGGAAGTCGCTCAGCTGGGCGCAGGCGGCGGAGCGCGTGTACGCCATCGCCGCCGGCCTCGCCGACCTGGGCGTACAGGCCGAGGAGCGGGTCGCGCTGGCCTCCGGCACGCGCGTGGAATGGATCCTGTGCGACCTCGGGGTGATGTGCGCGGGCGCCGCCACGACCACCATCTACCCGAGCACGAATGCCGAGGAGTCGGCGTTCATCCTCTCGGACTCGGACAGCCGGGTCCTCATCGCGGAGGACGCGGCCCAGCTCGCCAAGGCCCGTGAGAAGCGCGCCGAGCTGCCGGGTCTCCGGCACGTCGTCGTCATCGACGCGGACGGTGTCGAGCCCGAGGAGGGGGAGCCCGAGGGATGGGTGCTCTCCCTCGCCGAGCTCGAGGCCCGCGGCGCGGCCTACCTGGAGAAGCACCCGCAGGCGGTCAAGGAGCGAGTCTCCGCGATCACGAAGGACCAGCTGGCGACGCTGATCTACACCTCGGGCACGACGGGCCGCCCCAAGGGCGTCCGCCTCGCCCACGACGCCTGGGCGTACATGGCCAAGGCCATCCCGGCCACCGGCCTCATCACCAAGGACGACGTGCAGTACCTGTGGCTGCCGCTCGCGCACGTCTTCGGCAAGGTGCTGACCTCCGGGCAGATCGAGGTGGGGCACGTCACCGCGGTCGACGGCCGCGTCGACAAGATCATCGAGAACCTGCCGGTCGTCCAGCCCACCTACATGGCCGCGGTGCCGCGCATCTTCGAGAAGGTCTACAACGGGGTCGCCGCCAAGGCGCGGGCGGGCGGCGGCGCCAAGTACAAGATCTTCCTGTGGGCCGCCGAGGTCGCCCGGGAGTACGCCAAGGTCTCCCAGGACAACTTCCGGCGCACCGGCGCGCGTTCCGTGCCCTTCGGACTGGCCGCCAAGCACGCGGTCGCCGACAGGCTCGTGTACGCGAAGCTCCGCGAGGCCTTCGGCGGCCGGCTGCGCGCCTGTGTCTCCGGCTCCGCCGCCCTCGCGCCCGACATCGGCTACTTCTTCTCCGGCGCCGGGGTCCACATCCTGGAGGGCTACGGTCTGACGGAGTCCAGCGCGGCCTCGTTCGTCAACCCCGGTGAGGCCTACCGCACCGGCACCGTCGGCAAGCCGGTGCCCGGCTGCGAGGTACGGATCGCCGACGACGGCGAGATCCTGCTGCGGGGCCCCGGCGTCATGCAGGGCTACCACGGCCTGCCCGACAAGACCGCGGAGGTCCTGGAGCCCGACGGCTGGTTCCACACCGGTGACATCGGCGAACTGTCGGACGACGGCTACCTGCGGATCACCGACCGCAAGAAGGACCTCATCAAGACCTCCGGCGGCAAGTACATCGCACCGGCCGAGGTCGAGGGCCAGTTCAAGGCCGTCTGCCCCTTCGTCTCCAACATCCTGGTCCACGGCGCCGACCGGAACTTCTGCACCGCGCTCATCGCCCTCGACGAGCCCGCCATCCTGGGCTGGGCGGCGGAGCACGGCATGAAGGGCAAGTCGTACGCCGACGTGGTGGCCGCCCCGGAGACGGTGGAGCTCATCGACGGATACGTCAGGCGCCTCAACGAAGGGCTCCAGCGCTGGCAGACCATCAAGAAGTTCCGGCTGCTGCCGCGTGATCTCGACGTCGAGCACGGCGAGCTGACGCCGAGCCTGAAACTGAAGCGCCCGGTGGTGGAGCGCGAGTACAAGGACCTCATCGAGGACATGTACGCGGGCACGCGGGAGGCGTAGCCGACAGCCGGCGGCGGGTGAGGGGCGGGAGGTCGCGGACCTCCCGCCCCTTCCCGTGCGCCCGGGGACGCCAGCGGGAACGGAGGACGGCACCGCAGGCACCGGGCACCGCAGGCACCGGGCACCACACGCACCGGGCACCACAGGCATCACGGGCATCGCAAAAAGACCGCCGGGACCTCAGGACCCAGGTACAACCCTTTGCCCGCTCCGCGTGTCTGATGATCGCCGTGCCCCGATGACGCACGGGCGAACCCAGGGCAAACCCCGGGGCAACCCCGGGCGGAACGGGGCCGGCGGACCCCCGACGACCGCGGGACGCCTGCCAGGCGTCCCCCGCACGCAGCAGGAGAACCCCGCATGCACAAACACCGGCGTCTCGTCCTCGCGACGGCCACCGCTGCCGCGATGACGGGTGGGCTGCTCACCTTCTCGTCCGCGACGGCGACGGCCGCGGACTCCGTCCACCACCACGAGGCCGACTTCAACAACGACGGATACGGCGACGCCGCGTTCTCCGCGGGCAACGCCACCGTCGGCGGCAAGAAGGAAGCCGGCCAGATCGTCGCCCTGTACGGCTCCGCGAGCGGCGTGAAGTCCACGTCCCGCACCACCTTCAGCCAGAACACGACCGGTGTCCCGGGCGGCGCCGAGACCGGTGACCACTTCGGCTGGATCAGCGCCTACGGCGACTTCGACGGCGACGGCTACGACGACCTCGCGGTCTCCGCGGCGTACGAGGACGTCTCCGGAGACACCGACGGCGGCACCGTCATCATCCTGTGGGGCTCGTCGACCGGCCTCAAGGGCGGGACGACCCTCAAGGACCCCGCCGTCTCCTCCCACGACCGCTGGGGCGACACCCTCGCCGCGGGCGACTTCGACGGCGACGGCAAGGAGGACCTGGCGGTCGGCACCTCGTCCAGCACCATTTACGTCTTCAAGAAGGGCATCACGCGCTCGGGCGGCTACGGAGCCCGGTACACCGTCAAGCCCCCGATCCAGTCCGGTGGTCTGACCGGCCCGATCAACCTCACCGCGGGCGACGTCAACGGCGACGACATCACCGACCTCGTCGTCGACGGCTACGAGACCGACAGCGAGTACGGCTGGAACACGAACTACTACGTGCCCGGCACGGCCGCCTCCGGCCTGGACGTCTCGTACGCGCAGGAGATCAAGCGCGGCGTCATCACCGCCATCGGCGACGTGAACGGCGACGGCTACGGCGACATCGTCACCGGCCAGTCCTGGGACCCGTCCAACGACGGCAGCCCCTCGGTCCCCGAGTCCTCCACCGGCGGCAAGGCCCACATCGTCTACGGCTCCGAGAGCGGCCCGGACACCGCGGTCGCCGTCACCCAGGACACAGGCAACGTGCCCGGAGGCTCGGAGCGCGGCGACTGGTTCGGCAGCGAACTGTCCCTGGGCGACATCAACGGCGACGGCTACCAGGACCTGGCGATCTCCGCGCCGGGAGAGAACCTGGGCGGCGTGGTCGACACCGGCGCGGTCACCGTCCTGTACGGCTCCGCCTCGGGCCTCAACACCTCGTCGGGTTCGCAGTACTTCGCCCAGTCGACGGCCGGTGTCCCCGGCGGCGACGAGAAGGAGGACTACTTCGGCGCCGAGGTCAAGCTGACCGACGTCACCGGCGACGGCAAGTCGGACCTGCTCGTCGGCGCGCAGGGCGAGAACGACTTCAACGGGTCGCTGACCTACCTGCCGTCCGGAGGCACGAAGATCACCACGACCGGCTCGCGGGCGCTGTCGACCACGTCGGTCGGCGTCTCCACCGACGGCTACCCGGTCTTCGGCGCCAACGCCGCCAACTGACACGGTGTGCGGCCGGCGCGAGCCGGCCGCACACGCCGGGCCTTAGCGCGTGAGCCCCGGCCGCAGTCCGCGCAGGGACTCCTCCAGGCGCGAGACGCGGTCGCACAGCTCGGCGGAGGCCGCGTCGCCGCCGCGGGACAGCGCCGTCTCGACGGCCAGGACCCGGTCCGCGAGTTCGGCGAACTGCGCCTGCTCCCGCGCCAGCAGAAGCTCCAGCTGGCGCGTCTTGCGGTGCAGGTCGAGGAAGACGTTCACCTTGGCGCGCAGCACCCACGGGTCGAAGGGCTTGCCGATGAAGTCCGCCGCGCCCGTGGAGTAGCCCCGGAAGGCGAACGCACTGTCGTTGTCCTTCCCTGTCAGGAAGATGATCGGCACGTCCCTGGCCCCGTCGAGGCGCTTGATGCGGGTCGCGGTCTCGAAACCGTCCATGCCCGGCATGTGCACGTCCAGCAGGACGACGGCGAACCGCTGCCGCAGCAGGGCCGCGACGGCCTCACCGCCGGAACGCGCGCGTACCAGCGGCTCGTTGAGGGAGGCGAGAACCGCCTCCAGGGCGGCGAGGTTGTCCTCCATGTCGTCCACGATCAATATGCGCGCCGGTTCATCGGCAGCGACCCCGGTGCTCATACGGTCGGCCTCACAGTGTTGTCCCGCTGTCGTCAGAAGTTGGCTGAATGGCACTGGTTCTGTTCATGGTGGCCCACTTCGGTGACTCCGTGCACATGGGCGGGCTCAGTCTGTCACCCTGTGAGGGACACAAGCGGTGCATTGTCCGAACTGCTCACTGCACACTCTCTCCTGGAGCCGCACAGTGAGGTCTTTACCGAGGTCTCGCCCTCTCCCGCAGGTGCTGCCGCACGCCCTGACACCGGCCGAGGGCCGCTGTGCCGCGCGCACCAGCCTGCCGGACAGTCCGATGGCACCCGCCGCCGCCCGCCGCTTCGTACGGGGCGCGCTCTCCGGCTGGACCGCCGTGGGACTCCCGGGCACCGAGCGGATCGACGAGCGGCTCGCCGAGGACGCCGTCCTCCTCGTCAGCGAGCTCGTCACCAACGCCGTCGTGCACGCCGGGACGGCGGTCGACGTGCTGTGCCGGATCGAGGAGGCGTACGACGGCGAGCCCGCCGCGCTGCGCGTCGAGGTCGGCGACCACCATCCCGCCAGGGCTGTGAGGCGGGAGGCCTCGGCCCCCTTCGAGGAGGCCCCGGGCCTGCGCGAGTACGGGCGCGGCCTCGGCCTGGTCGCCGCGCTCTCCGAGTCGTGGGGCATCACCTACCGCGGCAACCGCAAGGCGGTCTGGGCCCGGCTGTCCGTCGGGGTGCCCGACCCCGCTTCGGCCTTCGACCCGCTCGGCCTGAGCGTCGCCGACATCCTCGCGCCCGCCCGGCCGCCTTACGCCCCCGAGGCCGTGGAGTCTCCCGCACGCACGGGGCACGGGCACGGGCTCCGGGACGGACACGGGGACGGACACGGACAGGAGTCCGCGCCCGGCGGGGAGCACCGCCGGGCGGAGGGTCCCGGCCAGGAGGAGGGACGGGGCGCCGGGCGCGGGTGGGGCGAGGAGCGCGACTGGATCAGCCGGGGCGCCCTCACCTTCCTCGCCGAGGCCTCCGACCTCCTCACCGGCCAGCTCGACGAGGACATGGTCGCCGCCCTCGCCTGCCAGCTCCTCGTGCCGCGCCTCGCCGACTGGTGCGCCGTCTGGCTGGGCGACGAGAACGGCACCGGCCGACACCCCGGCACCTCCCGCCCGGCCGGCCCGTCCCGGCTCGCCCGCGTCTGGCACCGCAGCGAGAACCTCATCGACGAGCTCCGCGCCGCCCTGGAGAAGGACCCGCCGGCCGTCCCGGGCGACGGGACGCCCCAGCCCGTTCCCGTGCGGCCGCCGTCCTTCGCCCCCGCGGGCGAGGGTGACGGAACGGCCGTCGCCTACCCACTGCTCGCCGGCGGCCGCACCCTGGGCGTGCTGCTGCTCGGCCGTACCGTGGAACCGCGGCTGCCGGACGAGGTCACCGGCCTCGTCGAGGACTTCGCCCGCCGTGTCGCCCTGGCGATCGGCGCAGCCCGCCAGTACGCCAGGCAGGTCACCATCAGCCGGGTGCTCCAGCAGGGGCTGCTGCCCAGCGCGGTCGCCGAGATCCCGGGGGTGGAGAGCGCCCTGGTGTACGAGCCCAGGGGACAGGGCGTCGCGGGAGGAGACTTCTACGACGTCTTCCCGGCAGGCGACGGCCGCTGGTGCTTCGCCCTCGGCGACGTCTGCGGCAACGGGCCCGAGGCCGCCGTCGTCACGGGCCTCGCCAGGCCCTGGCTGCGGCTCCTCGCACGCGAGGGCTACCAGGCCGCCGAGGTCCTCGACCGGCTCAACAGGCTGCTCCTGGACGATGCCACGGAGGCGGCGGAGGCATCGGTGTCCGCGGGCGCGGGCGACCCGTCGCGCTTCCTGTCCGTGCTGTACGGCGAGCTGGTGCCGGAGCGCGAGGGGGTGCGCTGCACGCTCTCCAGCGCCGGGCACCCGCTGCCGCTGCTGCTGCGCCCCGACGGGTCCGTGCGGCCCGTCGCGCAGCCGCAGCTGCTGCTGGGCGTCGTCGACGGCGCCCCGTACAGCAGCGAGACCTTTCTGCTGAAGCCCGGTGACACCCTGCTCTGCGTCACCGACGGCGTCACCGAGCGGCGCAGCGGGGACGGCCAGCGCCAGTTCGACGACGGCGACGGGCTCTCCGCCGCGCTGTCCGGCTGCGCGGGCCTCGGTGCCCGGGGCGTCGCCGAGCGGATCAGAACCCTCGTCCACGACTACTCCCCCCTTCCGCCCGACGACGACCTCGCCCTCCTGGTCCTCCAGGCCCGCTGACCCGCACGAGCCGGCGGGCCCCGGCCCCACCCACGGCCCCGGAGCGTGGCGGGGCCGGGGGTTTCCGGCGCCTGGGACAATGGGGGGCATGCCTTCCGTACTGCCCGATGGTGAGCCCCTGCCCGAGAGCGGGGCGCTGCCCGCGTCCGCCCTGGAGGGCGCCGCCGGGCGACCCCTCGGGTTCTATCTGCATGTGCCGTACTGCGCCACGCGCTGCGGCTACTGCGACTTCAACACGTACACCGCCACCGAGCTGCGCGGTTCCGGCGGTGTCCTCGCCTCCCGGGACAACTACGCCGAGACGCTCGCCGACGAGATCCGCCTCGCGCGGAAGGTGCTCGGAGACGATCCCCGCAGCGTCGACACCGTCTTCGTCGGAGGCGGTACGCCGACCCTGCTGGACGCAGGGCACCTGGTGCGGATGCTCGACGCCGTCCGGCAGGAATTCGGGCTCGCGGACGGCGCGGAGATCACCACCGAGGCCAACCCGGAGTCCGTGGACCCGGCCTACCTCGAACAGCTGCGGGCCGGTGGCTTCAACCGGATCTCCTTCGGGATGCAGAGCGCCCGGCAGCACGTGCTGAAGGTCCTGGACCGCACACACACCCCCGGGCGGCCCGAGGCCTGTGTCGGGGAGGCGCGGGCGGCAGGGTTCGATCATGTGAACCTGGACCTGATCTACGGGACCCCGGGGGAGTCCGACGAGGACTGGCGGGCCTCGCTGGACGCGGCGCTCGGCGCCGGGCCCGACCATGTGTCGGCGTACGCGCTGATCGTCGAGGAGGGCACACGGCTCGCCCGGCGGATCCGGCGCGGCGAGGTGCCGATGACCGACGACGACGTGCACGCCGACCGGTACCTCATCGCCGAGGAGATGCTCGGCGGCGCCGGCTTCGAGTGGTACGAGGTCTCCAACTGGGCCACCGGCGAGGCCGCCAGGTGCCTGCACAACGAGTTGTACTGGCGCGGCGCCGACTGGTGGGGTGCCGGGCCCGGAGCGCACAGCCATGTCGGCGGCGTGCGCTGGTGGAACGTCAAGCACCCGGGCGCGTACGCGGCGGCCCTCGCGCAGGGGCGCACGCCGGGGGCCGGGCGCGAAGTGCTCGGCGACGAGGACCGGCGGGTGGAGCGCGTGCTGCTGGAGCTGCGGCTGCGGGAGGGCTGCCCGCTGGACGTCCTGCGGCCCGCCGGCCTCGCGGCCTCCCGCCGCGCCCTCGCGGACGGGCTGCTGGAGGCCGGTCCCTACGCCGCCGGGCGTGCCGTGCTGACGCTGAGGGGGCGGCTGCTGGCCGACGCGGTGGTGCGGGACCTGGTGGACTGACGGGCCGCGGGGCCGGGATACCGGGGACCGGCCCGACGGGCCACTGGACGGAAGCCCCCTGCGACGGAACCGTTCCCGTGAACGGAACGGGCCCCCGGGACCGGCCCGGGGTTTCCGTCAGCGGCGCGGGGTGTCCTCCGTCATGGTCACGTGATCGATCAGCTCCTCGACCCTGCCCAGCAGCTCCGGCTCCAGATCCTTGTACGACCGCACCCTGGACAGGATGTGCTGCCAGGCCGCCCCCGTGTCGGCCGGCCAGCCCAGTGCCTCGCACACGCCCGTCTTCCAGTCCCGGCCGCGCGGCACCGACGGCCAGGCGGGGATGCCCAGGGCGGCCGGCTTCACCGCCTGCCAGACGTCGACGAAGGGATGGCCGACGATCAGCACGTGCGGGTCGGTGACCTGTGCGGCGATACGGGACTCCTTGGAGCCCGGGACGAGATGATCGACCAGGACGCCGAGGCGGGCGTCGGCGGCGGGCGCGAACTCGGCGACGATCGCGGGAAGGTCGTCGATGCCCTCCAGGTACTCGACGACGACGCCCTCGATCCGCAGGTCGTCACCCCAGACCCGCTCCACGAGCTCCGCGTCGTGGCGCCCCTCCACGTAGATGCGGCCGGCGCGGGCCACCCGGGCGCGGGCGCCCGGGACCGCGACCGACCCCGACGCGGTGCGGGCCGGCGGCAGCGGGCCGGCCGCCCTGGGGCGTACGAGGGTGACGGGGCGGCCTTCGAGGAGGAAGCCGCGGGGCTCCATGGGGAAGACGCGGTGCTTGCCGAAGCGGTCCTCCAGGGTGACGGTCGGGCCCTGGGCGGTCTTCTCCGTACGGATGACCGCCCCGCAGAAGCCCGTCGTCACCTCCTCGACGACAAGGTCGGGCTCGGCCACCACCTCGGGGGCGGGGGCCTGCTTCTTCCACGGCGGTGTCAGATCGGGGCTGTAATGGCGCACCCGACCGACAGTAGGACGATCACGACGGCGACACACCGAAGCGCGCCGCCAGGGAGCGGCGCTGGGCGCGTACGAACCCGGCGTCGACCGTGGCCCCGTGCCCCGGCACGTACAGCGCGTCCTCGCCGCCCAGCGCCAGCAGCCGGTCCAGGGCGGCAGGCCACTGGGAGGGAATGGCGTCGCGGCCCGCCTGCGGCTCGCCGGACTCCTCCACCAGGTCCCCGCAGAAGACGATCTCGGTACCGCCGGGGGCACCGGGAACGAGCACGGCGAGGTCGTGGGCGGTGTGGCCGGGGCCCACATTGGCCAGCAGGACCTGCCGGTCCCCGAGGTCCAGGGTCCACTCGCCGCTGACGAGGTGGTGCGGTGTGACGAGGTAGTCGGCCGCCTCGGCCGCGGGGCCGGGCGGCACACCGTGACGCACCGCGTCCTCGCACATCTCGTCCTTGGAACGCGCCATGAGCGCGTCCGCGCCCACGGCGGCGTAGACCTCCGTACCCGCGAAGGCGGCTCCGCCGAAGACGTGGTCGAAGTGGGGATGCGTCAGCGCCAGGTGGGTGACCCGGCGTCCGCCGAGCAGCCGCTGTGCCTGTTCGCGCACCTCGGCGCCCTCGTGGATGGTGGAGCCGCAGTCGACCAGAAGGGCGCCCGAGTCGCCTGTGACAAGGCCCACTGTGCAGTCCCAGCCGGGCAGCCGGCGCCGGCCGGTTCCGGGGCCCAGCCGCTCCCATCCCTGGCCTTCCCAATCGATGTCCATACCGGGACGCTAGTCGAGGAGCGCACGTCGTCGCGCGGTACCGTGACGGGCCGCTCTTGCTAGGTGTGTACTACCCGGCCGTACACTGGCTCGGGGGAAGCTGGCACTCGCGCGCATCGAGTGCCAGGCCGGGACCGGGAAAGACAGCTGGAGGTGTGCGCGATGCTCAGTGAACGCAGGCTCGAAGTGCTGCGCGCCATCGTCCAGGACTACGTGGGCACCGAGGAGCCGGTCGGCTCGAAGGCGCTCACCGAGCGGCACAGGCTGGGCGTCTCGCCGGCGACCGTCCGTAACGACATGGCGGTCCTGGAGGACGAGGGGTACATCGCGCAGCCCCACACGAGCGCGGGCCGGATCCCCACCGACAAGGGCTACCGCCTGTTCGTGGACAAGCTGGCGGGCGTGAAGCCGCTGTCGTCGCCCGAGCGGCGCGCCATCCAGAACTTCCTGGACGGCGCCGTCGACCTCGACGACGTGGTGGGGCGCACGGTGCGGCTGCTGGCGCAGCTGACCCGGCAGGTCGCCGTCGTGCAGTACCCGTCGCTGACGCGCTCCACGGTGCGGCACGTCGAGCTGCTGTCACTGGCACCCGCACGGCTGATGCTCGTCCTGATCACCGACACCGGACGGGTCGAGCAGCGCATGGTCGACTGCCCGGCCCCGGTCGGCGACACCTCGGTGGCCGATCTGCGGGCCCGGCTCAACAGCCGGGTGGTGGGGCGGCGCTTCGCCGACGTCCCGCAGCTGGTGCAGGACCTGCCCGAGTCCTTCGAGGCGGAGGACCGCGCCTCCGTGCAGGTCGTGCTGGCCACGCTCATGGAGACCCTGGTCGAGGAGACCGAGGAGCGCCTGATGATCGGCGGCACCGCCAATCTGACCCGCTTCGGCCACGACTTCCCCCTCACGATCCGGCCGGTGCTCGAGGCGCTGGAGGAGCATGTCGTGCTCCTCAAGCTGCTCGGCGAGGCCAAGGACCCAGGCATGACCGTGCGTATCGGGCATGAGAACGCCCATGAGGGGCTCAACTCCACATCCGTCGTCGCGGTCGGCTACGGTTCTGGCGACGAGGCAGTCGCCAAACTCGGCGTGGTCGGACCGACCCGCATGGACTACCCCGGAACGATGGGAGCGGTACGCGCAGTGGCACGTTACGTCGGACAGATCCTGGCGGAGTCGTAAGTGGCCACGGACTACTACGCGGTCCTCGGCGTGCGGCGTGATGCCTCGCAGGACGAGATCAAGAAGGCGTTCCGCCGGCTCGCGCGCGAGCTGCACCCGGATGTGAACCCCGATCCGAAGACGCAGGAGCGGTTCAAGGAGATCAACGCCGCTTACGAAGTCCTCTCGGACCCGCAGAAGAAGCAGGTCTACGACCTCGGCGGCGACCCGCTGTCGTCCAGCGGCGGCGGTGGCGCGGGCGGCTTCGGAGCCGGCGGCTTCGGCAACTTCTCCGACATCATGGACGCCTTCTTCGGCACGGCGTCCCAGCGTGGCCCCCGGTCGCGCACGCGCCGCGGCCAGGACGCGATGATCCGGATCGAGGTGGAGCTGGACGAGGCGGCCTTCGGCACGACCAAGGACATCCAGGTCGACACCGCCGTCGTCTGCGCGACGTGCAGCGGCGAGGGCGCGGCGCCCGGCACCTCCGCGCAGACCTGCGACATGTGCCGCGGCCGCGGTGAGGTCTCCCAGGTCACCCGGTCCTTCCTGGGCCAGGTCATGACCTCCAGGCCCTGCCCGCAGTGCCAGGGCTTCGGCACGGTCGTGCCGACCCCCTGCCCGGAGTGCGCGGGCGACGGCCGGGTCAGGTCCCGCAGGACGCTCACCGTCAAGATTCCGGCGGGTGTGGACAACGGCACGCGCATCCAGCTCGCGGGCGAGGGTGAGGTCGGCCCCGGCGGCGGCCCCGCCGGTGACCTCTACGTCGAGATCCACGAACTGCCGCACGCGGTGTTCCAGCGCCGCGGCGACGACCTCCACTGCACGGTCACCATCCCGATGACCGCCGCAGCCCTCGGGACGAAGGTTCCGCTGGAGACCCTGGACGGCATGGAGGAGATCGACATCCGGCCCGGCACGCAGTCCGGCCAGTCGGTCCCGCTGCACCAGCGCGGCGTCACCCACCTCCGCGGCGGCGGCCGCGGCGACCTCATCGTGCACGTCGAGGTGCAGACCCCGACCAAGCTCGACCCGCAGCAGGAGGAACTCCTGCGCCAGCTCGCGGTGCTGAGGGGCGAGGAACGGCCGATGGGCCAGTTCCAGCCGGGGCAGCAGGGGCTGTTCTCGCGGTTGAAGGATGCGTTCAACGGCCGGTGACCGGTGTCGGCCGGGCCGGCCGGCCGTGAGGCCGAACGGCTGCCCCGACGCCCCGAGGGCCGATTCGGGGCCGTGCGGGGGACGTGGCACGATGCGTGCATGTCCTCCGCACTGACCGATCTCTGCCGGTTCCCGATCGTGCAGGCCCCCATGGCGGGCGGCGCCGCGTGCCCGCAGCTCGCCGCGGCCGTGTCCGAGGCCGGCGGCCTCGGGTTCCTCGCCGCCGGGTACAAGACCGCCGACGGCATGTACCAGGAGATCAAGCAGTTGCGAGGGGCGACCTCGCGCCCCTTCGGCGTGAACCTCTTCATGCCGCAGCCCGACCACGCCGACCCCGCCGCCGTGGACGTCTACGCCGGTCACCTGGCCGGCGAGTCCGCCTGGTACGACACCCCGCTCGGCGACCCGAACGCCGGCAGCGACGACGGGTACGAGGCGAAGCTGGCCATCCTCCTGGAAGACCCGGTTCCGCTGGTCTCGTTCACCTTCGGCTGCCCCACCCGCGACGTGCTGGACGCCTTCGCCAGGGTCGGCACGACCACCGTGGTCACCGTCACCACCCCCGAGGAGGCCCAGGCCGCCCAGTGGGCGGGCGCGGACGCCGTGTGCGCCCAGGGCGCGGAGGCCGGCGGTCACCAGGGCACCCACCGCGACGGCCCCGAGGCGGACGGCCCGGGCGCGGGACTGGGGCTGCTCTCGCTCGTCGCGCAGGTCCGCGAGACCGTGCAGCTGCCGATCATCGCCGCCGGAGGCCTGATGCGGGGTTCGCAGATCGCGGCGGTCCGGGCCGCCGGCGCGGAGGCGGGACAGCTGGGCACGGCCTTCCTGGTCTGCCCCGAGTCGGGCGCCAACGTCCTGCACAAACAGGCCCTGACCAACCCGATGTTCGTGCGCACCGAACTGACCCGGGCCTTCTCCGGACGACCGGCGCGTGCCCTCGTCAACCGCTTCGTCCGGGAGCACGGTCCGTACGCCCCGGCCGCCTACCCCCAGGTCCACCACCTCACCTCCGGGCTGCGCAGGGCGGCGGCCGCGGCCGGTGACGCCCAGGGCATGGCCCTGTGGGCGGGCCAGGGCCACCGCATGGCCCGGGAGCTGCCTGCGGGGCAGCTGGTCGAGGTGCTGACCGCCGAACTGGAGAGCGCGAGGAAGCAGTCATGACGGCACCGGTGTTCGTGGTCGACCACTTCGACGCGGGCCCGGGCGGCCGGTATGTGCTCGAAGGACCCGAAGGGCGGCACGCCGTCTCCGTGAAGCGGCTGCGGCCCGGCGAGGACGTCGTCCTGACCGACGGCACCGGCCGCTGGGCGGAGTGCGTGGTGACGGACACGGAGGGCAAGGACCGGCTCGTCGTGCGGATGGACTCGGTGGCGGAGGAGCCGCCGTCCGAGCCCCGCATCACCGTCGTCCAGGCCCTTCCCAAGGGCGACCGCGGCGAACTCGCCGTGGAGATGATGACGGAGACCGGTGTCGACGCGATCGTGCCCTGGGCGGCCTCCCGCTGCATCACCCAGTGGCGCGGCGACCGGGGCGCCAAGGCGCTCGCCAAGTGGCGCAGCACGGCCCGTGAGGCCGGCAAGCAGTCACGCAGGGTCCGCTTCCCGGAGGTCGCGGAGGCCATGACGGGCAAGCAGGTCGCGGGCCTTCTGGCCCAAGCCGACTTCGCGGCCGTCCTGCACGAGGACTTCGAGTACGGAACCGTCCCCCTGGCCACGGTGGACCTTCCCGCGCGGGGCTCGATCGTGCTCGTCGTCGGCCCGGAGGGAGGCGTCTCGCCCGAGGAGGTCGCACTCTTCACCGAGGCGGGCGCGCTGACCTGCCACTTGGGCCCCACCGTGCTGCGCACCTCCACGGCGGGCACGGCGGCCGTGGCCCTGCTGCTGGGGCGGACCGGCCGCTGGTCCTGACGGCTGCCGGTCCTGTCGGCCGCGGCTCCTGACGGTCGCTCGTCCCGACGGGCGGTTCTGACGCAGCGTCACCTCCGTCTGTCCGCAAGCCGACTACCACGGCCCGCCCGGCGCGTGGCAGGCTCGCTCCCATGGGCGCAACGAAACGATACGGGCGTGCCCTGGCCGCAGCCGGGTTCGCCGGAGTGGTGGCAGTGGGTCTCGTGGCGTGTGATCCGGCCGCCACGGGCGGCGGGCTGACCTCCATGGGGGTGGCACTCACCACCGACACGACCGGGACCCGGGCCCTGGAGAGCCAGGGTGTCGAAGTCCAGTGGCTCAGCTGCTCGGCGACGGTCGGCACCAGCGGCGGCACGGGCAGCGGCACGGGCAGTGGCACAGGCAGTGGCAGCAGCGCCGGGACCGGTGGTTCCCCGAACGCCGACGCATCGAACGGCAGTGGCGCGGGCGGCGGTACCGCCGCCGCGAGGACGCCCGCACCGAGCCGGTCCGCACAGGACGTGGCGAGCGTCGACTGCGAGGGGGAGACCAGGGACGGCAAGGACATCACCCTCGCGGGGAAGGTCACCGACGAGGTCGGCGGACGGTGCGTCAGGGGTGACATGACCGCCAAGGTGGACGGGGACACGCTCTTCCGCGCCACCCTCCTCGGCAACTGCTCGGCGTCTTCGACCATCCGCGCTCCGGCCCCCGGCCCGGCCACCCCGTCCGCCCGGCCGCCCGCGCCGGGCCCCGCGGCAACCGTCACCGTGACCGTCACCGCCTCGCCCGCCGGTACGGCCAAGTAGCATGCCGCTGTACTGACGCACATGATCGGCGTACCGAGGAGGCCCGGACCATGGCCGGTGAGGCACAGGCGGACTGCCTGTTCTGCAAGATCGTCTCGGGGGAGGTGCCGGCCGACGTCGTACGGGAGACCGAGACGACGTACGCCTTCCGCGACATAAACCCCCAGGCTCCCGTCCACGTCCTGGTGATCCCGAAGGTCCACTACCCGGACGCGGGCACCCTCGCCGCCGCCGAGCCGCAGATCGCCGCCGACGTCCTGCGTGCGTGCGCCGAGGTCGCGGCGCAGGAGAAGATCGCGGACACGGGCTTCCGCATCGTCCTCAACACCGGTCCCGGCGCGGGGCAGACCGTCTTCCACACCCACGCCCACGTCCTCGGGGGCCGCGGCCTCGAATGGCCTCCCGGATAGGCCCGGGACCACACCGTGTCCGTACGCGAACTGGTGGTGCTCGGCACGGCGAGCCAGGTGCCGACCCGCCACCGCAACCACAACGGGTACCTGCTGCGCTGGGACGCCGAGGGCATCCTCTTCGACCCCGGTGAGGGCACCCAGCGCCAGATGCTGCGCGCCGGGGTCGCCGCGCACGACATCAACCGGATCTGCGTCACGCACTTCCACGGTGACCACTCCCTCGGCCTGGCCGGGGTGATCCAGCGCATCAACCTGGACCGGGTCCCGCACCCGGTGACGGCGCACTACCCGCGCTCGGGGCAGCGCTTCTTCGACCGGCTCCGGTACGCCACGGCGTACCGCGAGTCCGTCGACCTCACCGAGGCTCCGGTGGACGCCGACGGCCCCCTCGCCGAGGAGCCGTCGTACGTGCTCGAGGCGCGGCGGCTGTCCCATCCCGTCGAGTCGTACGGCTACCGGCTGGTCGAGCCCGACGGGCGCCGCATGCTGCCCGAGAGGCTCGCCGCCCGCGGCATCCGGGGGCCGGACGTGGGGCGGCTCCAGCGCGAGGGCACCGTGAACGGCGTGACACTCGACGAGGTCAGCGAGCACCGGCGCGGGCAGAGATTCGCCTTCGTCATGGACACCCGCCTCTGTGACGGGGCGTACGCGCTCGCCGAGGGCTGCGACATGCTGGTCATCGAGGCCACGTTCCTGGACGAGGACGCCGCGCTCGCCGAGGAGTACGGCCATCTCACGGCGGGTCAGGCCGCAGGGATCGCCGCCGAATCCGGCGTGCGGCACCTCGTCCTCACCCACTTCTCGCAGCGGTACACCGAGCCGGACGCCTGGGAGCGGCAGGCGCGCGCCGCCGGGTTCGAGGGCGAGCTGACCGTCGCCCACGACCTGTTGCGGGTTCCCGTGCCCAAGCGGCACTGATCCCCGGGGACGCGGCACCGCCCGGCGTACCATCCGGTAATGCCCATTCCCAAGGCCGAACTCCACCTGCACATCGAAGGCACCCTGGAGCCCGAGCTCGCCCTCTCCCTTGCCGCGCGCAACGGCGTCGATCTGCCGTACGCCGGCACCGACGACCTGCGCAAGGCGTACGAGTTCGAGGACCTGCGGTCATTCCTGGACCTCTACTACGCTCTCATGGCCGTCCTGCGCACCGAGGCGGACTTCGAGGAACTCGCCGAGGCATACCTGGCGCGGGCCGCCGCACAGGGCGTGCGCCACGCGGAGATCTTCTTCGACCCGCAGGCGCACACGGCGCGCGGCCTCGGCATCGGCACGGTGATCGAGGGTCTGGCGAGGGCACTGGACCGCGCCCCGGAGCGGCACGGCATCTCCACCCGGCTGATCATGTGCTTCCTGCGGGACGAGCCCGCGGCGTCGGCGATGGAGACCCTGGAGGCCGCCCGGCCGTACCTGCACCTGATCACCGGCATCGGCCTGGACTCGGCGGAGGCCGGCAACCCGCCGTCGAAGTTCCGCGAGGTGTACGAGGAGGCGGCACGGCTGGGGCTGCGCCGGGTCGCGCACGCGGGGGAGGAGGGGCCGCCGGAGTACATCGGGCAGGCCCTGGACCTGCTGGGCGTGGAGCGCGTCGACCACGGCCTGCGCTGCGTGGAGGACCCGGAGCTGGTGCGGCGGCTGGCGCGGGAGCGGGTGCCGCTGACGCTGTGCCCGCTGTCGAACGTGCGGCTGCGCGCCGTGGGCACGCTGAAGGAGCACCCGCTGCCGCACATGATGGCCGCCGGGCTGCTGTGCACGGTGAACTCGGACGACCCCGCGTACTTCGGCGGGTACGTGGGTGACAACTTCGACGCGGTCGGACGGACGCTGGGGCTGGGTCCGGAACAGCTGCGCGAGCTGGCCCGCAACTCCTTCCTCGCGGCGTTCCTCGACGACGACGAGGAGCGCAGGGCGCGCTGCCTCGCCGAGGTCGAGTCCTACCGGTTCGGCTGACCCGGGTCCGGCTGACGCGGTCCGGCCGTGCGGGGCCGACCACCCGGGTGCGGAGGTCGGATCCGGGCGGCGCGGGCGGCTAGGAACGCCGCCCGAGCCGCCCGGCCAGCCGGCGCAGCAGGGACCGCCGCGGCTGCCGGGGCCGCCGGGTGTCCGGCCCGGTCTTCGTCAGGGCGCGCTCCAACTGCTCGAAGTGGTCGGCGCGGGTGGCGCTCAGATAGTCGTCGGACTTCAGCGGCTCGGCGATCCGCCAGGCCCTGCGGTGGTCGCCCTCGTAGTGGACGGCGTACGCCTTGGCCAGTTCGAGCACCGACCCGAAGGGGATCCCGCCGGTGTGGTCGCGGTCGACGACCTCCTGGACGGCCGAGATGAGTCTGAGCTTCTCGTGTGTGCCGAAGGAGTCCTCGGCGAGGGCGGTCAGCACCTTCGCAGGGATCGGCCGGACCACCTCGAAGGCGAGGGTGGAGCGGATGGGCGGCCCCGCGATCTCGATGTAGGGCAGCAGCGCGCCGGTGCTGTAGTGCAGCCAGGGCAGCCGGGGACCGGCGAAGTCCTGGTGCAGCACCAGGGAGCCGGGCTCCAGCCGGGGCAGGAAGCGCTCGGCCACACAGCGCCACACCCGCGCCGTCTTGGCGATGTCGACGTGCAGGAACTCGATGGGGCTGCGGTCGTTCTCGTCGGAGGTCTGCCAGATGTCGCCGGGGTGGACCTCGATGAAGTCGATGAACGGCGCGAGCTTGTCCCTGAAGTCGCCGAGGAAGGAATCGCTGTCCTGCGGCGCGGCACCGCCCTTGAAGAACTTCGGCGAGGCGAACGTGCCCTTGCCCACCCGGAAGAAGTCGTACGCGTGCAGCCGGCCGCCGCTCCGGTCGAAGCCCGGGTTCTCGCTCAGGCCGAGCGCGAGGGCGTACGTCGATCCGCCGCCCCCCGACCCCAGCTCGATCAGCTGACCCTCACCGGTCAGCCGGCTGCGTCCCAGCAGATAGAGGAAGCGCAGCTCCCAGGAACTGACCTGGGAGTAGGGGACGGCGGCCGGGAGTACGACATCGCCCAGCTGGGAGTAGAGCTTGCCGAGGGACATGGTTTCCTCGCGGTCTCGGTCGTTGTCGGGCTGCGCTCCGGACGGGACGGAATACCCTGTCGGCCACGCGTGAACGCAGGGCGGCCGGCAGGCCGACAGTCGGCACTGCGGAGCTGAACGGCATCGGCCGCGGGCCCGCGCCACCGCGCGGGCGGCGGTGCGCGCCCCTCCAAGCGGCACCGGGCGTCGGCGTACGGCGGGCGCCCTTGACCGACCTCCGTTCACGTACTTACTGTCCATTCTCATATCTGGACAGCGCCTTGTGGTGTGCACGACCCGCACGTCCCGGAACCGACGGAACCGACCCCGTAGGAGCGCACCGATGAACCCGAAGGACCTCACGGTCACCGACGTGCGGCTCACCCCGGTCCTCGTGGCCGACCCGCCGCTGCTCAACACCCAGGGCGTGCACCAGCCGTACACGCCCCGGCTGATCGTCGAGGTCGTCACCGCCGGTGGCGTCACCGGCGTCGGAGAGACCTACGGCGACACCGCGTACCTGCGGCTCGCCCGTCCCCTCGCCCAGGCGCTGCCGGGCCATCGGGTCACCGATCTGAACGTGCTGCCGGATCTTGCCGCCCGCGTGTGCGGAGACTCCCCCGACGCCGACGCCGACGCCGACGCCGACGCCGACGCCGACGCCGACGTCGTGGACGCCGGCGGACTGCGCGGCGTCCGGACCGCCGAGAAGCTCCGCCTGTCCGTCGTCTCCGCCTTCGAGGTGGCATGCCTGGACGCCCTCGGCAAGGCGCGGGGACTGCCCGTGCACGCGCTGCTCGGCGGCAGGGTCAGGGACGCGGTCGACTACAGCGCGTACCTCTTCTACCGCTGGGCCGGACACCCCGGCGGCCGGGGCGAGGACGACGGCTGGGACGCCGCCCTCGACCCGGCCGGCATCGTCCGCCAGGCCGCGCGCCTCGCCCGCGAGCACGGCTTCGCCTCCTTCAAGCTCAAGGGCGGCGTCTTCGAACCCGACGCGGAGATCGCCGCCGTCCTCGCCCTCGCCGAGGCCTTCCCCGGCCGGCCGCTGCGCCTCGACCCCAACGGCGCCTGGTCGGTGGAGACCTCGCTGTACGTCGCCGGGCGGCTGGAGGGCGTCCTGGAGTACCTGGAGGACCCGGCCTCCACCACGGCCCGGATGGCCCGGGTCTCCGCCGGCACGGACATCCCGCTGGCCACCAACATGTGCGTGACGACGTTCTCCGAGATCCCGGAGGCCTTCGCCTCGGACGCCGTGCAGATCGTCCTCTCCGACCACCACTACTGGGGCGGACTGCGCAGGACCCAGGAGCTCGCCGCGGTCTGCCGCACCTTCGGCGTCGGACTGTCCATGCACTCCAACACCCACCTCGGCATCAGCCTCGCCGCGATGACCCACGTCGCGGCCACCGTTCCCGGCCTGGACCACGCCTGCGACAGCCACTATCCCTGGCAGACCGAGGACGTCCTCACCGAACGGCTCCGGTTCCGCGCGGGCCGCATCGCGGTCTCCGACGCTCCGGGACTCGGCGTGGAACTCGACCGCGACCGGCTCGCCGCGCTCCACGCGCGCTGGCTCGACGAGGCCGCGCACGGCCCGATGCGTGACCGCGACGACGCCGCGGCGATGCGGCTCGCCGACCCGTCGTGGACGGCCCCGCCCGTGCCGCGCTGGTAGGGCCGCGCCGCGCCGCCGGGGCCGTGGCCGTGGACGCCTTCCGCGCGGATCCGGCCGCGGACCGGAACGCATCGGGCACACTGGGCGTCACCGAGCACCGCACACCCCGGAGCACACGTGGCCGCCGAGAGCACCCTCAACCGGAAGAACGGACAGCACCCGCACACCGCTGTGGATCCGCTGGCGCGGCTGCGCTCGCCCAAGGACCCCGTCTACGACGTGTACCTGACCGGGACGGTGTTCCTCGACATCATCTTCACCGGCCTCGACTCCGCACCCGTGCGCGGCACCGAGTCCTGGGCGCGCGGCATGGGATCGAGTCCCGGAGGGGTCGCGAACATGGCCACCGCGCTGGCCCGGCTGGGCCTGCGCACCTCGCTGGCCGCGGCCTTCGGGGACGACCACTACGGGGAGTACTGCTGGGACGCCCTCGCCCAGGGCGAGGGCATCGACCTGTCGTTGTCGCGGACCGTCCCCGGCTGGCACTCGCCGGTCACCGTCTCCATGGCCTACGAGGGCGAGCGCACCATGGTCTCCCACGGCCACGAGGCACCGCCGCAGGAGCCCGCGCCGGACTGCCCGCCCTCCGCCAGGGCCGCCGTGGCCGCGCTGACGCCGGGCAGGCAGGCCGAATGGGTCGCCCAGGCGGCCCGTAAGGGAACCCGGATCTTCGCCGACGTCGGATGGGACGACACCGGCCGCTGGGACCCGGCCGACCTCGCCGACCTGCGGTACTGCGAGGCGTTCCTGCCCAACGCGGAGGAGGCCATGCGCTACACCCGCACCACCTGCCCGCGCGCCGCCGCGCACCGGCTCGCCGAACTGGTGCCGCTCGCCGTCGTCACCCTGGGCGCCGAGGGCGCGTACGCCGTGGACGCCGCGACCGGAGAGTCGGCGGAGGTGCCCGCCATCAAGGTGGAGGCGCTGGACCCGACCGGGGCGGGCGACGTCTTCGTCGCCGGGTTCGTCGCCGGCACCCTCGCCGGGTGGCCGCTGGCCGACCGGCTGGCCTTCGGCGGACTGACGGCCGCCCTGTCGGTGCAGGAGTTCGGCGGCTCGCTGTCCGCGCCCGGCTGGTCGGAGGTCGCCGCCTGGTGGGAGCAGGTCCGCACGCACCCCGCGCAGGACCCGGAGGCGCTGCGCAGATACGCGTTCCTGCAGGACCTGGTGCCCGAGGCGGCCCACCCGTGGCCGCTGCGCAGGGCCGTCCCGACCATCGGCTTCCGCAGCGGCTCCTGATTGAGAGGGGCCACGGCCCGGGTACGGATGTGGCGGAGGAGGAAAAAGCCCTCGGCCCTGTCGGCGGCAGGTCGTACTCTTGACGTACGAGGTTGTCGAGCAGCGAGAACCCTGCACACGGAGGTATGCGCAGGCCACAGAGCCGGCCCATGACTCAGACACCCACAGCACAGACCCCGGCGCCGGGGCAGGCCCGAGCCCACTTCACCGTTCCCGCCAAGCATCCGATGGTGACGGTCCTGGGATCCGGCGACGCCCTGCTGCGCGTGATCGAGAAGGCGTTCCCTTCCACCGACATTCATGTGCGAGGCAATCAGATCAGTGCGGCGGGGGATGCGAAGGAAGTCGCTCTGGTCCAGCGCCTGTTCGACGAGATGATGCTGGTGCTCCGCACCGGACAGCCGATGACGGAGGACGCAGTGGAACGCTCGATCGCCATGCTGAGAGAGGAGACCTCGGGCACGGGTGTCGAGACGCCCTCCGAGGTCCTCACCCAGAACATCCTCTCCAGCCGCGGCCGCACGATCCGGCCCAAGACCCTCAACCAGAAGCGGTACGTCGACGCGATCGACAAGCACACGATCGTCTTCGGCATCGGTCCCGCCGGTACGGGCAAGACGTATCTCGCCATGGCCAAGGCGGTCCAGGCCCTGCAGTCCAAGCAGGTCAACCGGATCATCCTGACCAGGCCCGCGGTGGAGGCCGGGGAGCGCCTCGGCTTCCTGCCCGGCACGCTCTACGAGAAGATCGACCCCTACCTGCGTCCGCTCTACGACGCCCTGCACGACATGCTGGACCCGGACTCGATCCCCCGGCTGATGGCCGCGGGCACGATCGAGGTCGCCCCGCTGGCGTACATGCGCGGCCGCACACTGAATGACGCGTTCATCATTCTGGACGAGGCCCAGAACACCAGCGCCGAGCAGATGAAGATGTTCCTGACGAGGCTCGGCTTCGACTCGAAGATCGTCATCACGGGCGACGTCACACAGATCGACCTGCCCGGCGGCACCAAGAGCGGTCTGCGCCAGGTGCAGGACATCCTGGAGGGCGTCGAGGACGTGCACTTCTCGCGTCTGACGTCCACCGATGTCGTCCGGCACAAGCTGGTCGGCCGTATCGTCGACGCGTACGAGAAGTACGACAACGTCAACGGTGGCCGTGACAAGCAGGACCAGCGGGACAGCGGGAACGGCCGGCACGGGAAGTAGAGCCCAACAGCACATGTCGATCGACGTCAACAACGAGTCCGGCACCGAGGTCGACGAAGAGGCCATCCTCGACGTCGCCCGCTTCGCCCTCGCACGTATGCGGATCCACCCGCTCTCCGAGCTCTCGGTGATCGTCGTGGACGAGGCGGCCATGGAGCAGCTGCACATGCAGTGGATGGACCTCCCCGGCCCCACGGACGTCATGTCCTTCCCCATGGACGAGCTGCGTCCGCCGGGCAAGGACGACGAGGAGCCCCCGCCGGGGCTGCTCGGCGACATCGTGCTCTGCCCCGAGGTCGCGCGGAAGCAGGGCCTGGACGCTCCCACGGGGCATTCCATGGACGAGGAACTCCAGCTCCTCACCGTCCATGGAGTGCTCCACCTCCTCGGCTACGACCACGAGGAGCCCGACGAGAAGGCCGAGATGTTCGGCCTCCAGGCGGCGATCATCGACGACTGGCGCGCCGAGCACGGCGTGACCGGGCCGTCCCCCGCCCCCACCACCCGGTGACCCGGTGACCGGTCAACTGATCACCGGAGCGGTCCTGCTGGTCGTCGTCGCCTGGCTGGCGGCCTGCGCCGAGGCGGGCATCGCGCGGGTCAGCAGCTTCCGCGCCGAGGAGGCGGTCCGCTCGGGCCGGCGCGGCGCCGTCAAGCTGGCCCTCGTGGCCGGCGACCCGACGCGCTACCTGAACGTGGCGCTGCTGGTGCGGGTGGCCTGCGAGATGGCCGCCGGTTCCCTCGTCACGTACGTCTGCCTCCAGGAGTTCGACGCCACCTGGGAGGCGCTGGCCATCGCCATCGGCGTGATGGTCCTCGTCAGCTATGTGGCCGTCGGCGTCTCCCCTCGCACCATCGGCCGCCAGCACCCGCTGAACACGGCGACGGCATCGGCGTACGTCCTGCTGCCGCTGGCCCGGATCATGGGCCCGATCCCGCAGCTGCTGATCCTCATCGGCAACGCCCTGACCCCCGGCAAGGGCTTCCGCAAGGGCCCGTTCGCGAGCGAGGCGGAGCTGCGGGCCATGGTGGACCTCGCGGAGCGCGAGTCCCTCATCGAGGACGAGGAGCGCCGCATGGTGCACTCCGTCTTCGAGCTGGGCGACACGCTCGTCAGGGAGGTCATGGTGCCCCGCACCGACCTCGTCTCCATCGAGCGCTACAAGACCGTCCACCAGGCACTCACCCTCGCCCTGCGCTCCGGTTTCTCCCGCATCCCGGTGACCGGCGAGAACGAGGACGACATCGTCGGCATGGTGTACCTGAAGGACCTCGCCCGGCGCACCCACATCAACCGCGACTCCGAGAACGACCTGGTCTCCACGGTGATGCGCCCCGCCGTCTTCGTTCCCGACACGAAGAACGCGGGCGACCTGCTGCGCGAGATGCAGCAGGCACGCAACCACGTCGCGGTCGTCGTCGACGAGTACGGCGGCACGGCCGGCATCGTCACCATCGAGGACATCCTCGAGGAGATCGTCGGCGAGATCACGGACGAGTACGACCGGGAGGAACTGCCGCCGGTCGAAGACCTCGGCAACGGCTCCTACCGCGTCACCGCCCGTCTCGACATCGGCGACCTGGGCGAGCTGTACGGCCTCGACGAACTCGACGACGAGGACGTGGAGACCGTGGGCGGCCTGCTGGCGAAGGCCCTCGGCCGGGTGCCGATCGCCGGTGCCTCCGCCGTCGTGGACCTGCCGGACGAGCGCTCGCTGCGGCTGACCGCCGAGTCCCCCGCAGGGCGGCGCAACAAGATCGTCACCGTGCTGGTGGAGCCGGTCCAGGTGACCGCGGACTCGGCCGCGGAGGGCGGCGCGGAAACGTGACACCACAGGAGCTCAGGTCCTTCTGCCTCGGCTTCGCCGCCGCGGTGGAGGACTTCCCCTTCGGCCCCGAGTTCTCCGTCTTCAAGGTGGCCGGGAAGATGTTCGCGCTGAGCGACCTGGGCGGCGAACCGCTGAAGGTCTCCCTGAAGTGCGACCCGGAGGAGGCCGTCCGGCTGCGGACCGCTCACGCCGCCGTCGAACCCGGCTGGCACCTCAACAAGCGGCACTGGAACACGGTGACCCTGGACGGCAGCCTGCCCGACCGGACGGTGCGCGAGCTGATCGAGGACTCGTACGACCTGGTGGTGGCGGGCCTGCCGAAGGCGGAACGGCTCCGGCTCGACCGGCCCTGACGACGCGGGCCCTGGGGCAGCCGTCCGGACCGTCCCCCCGCCCTTCACGTGCGGGCGGGGTGCCTGCCGCGCCGGGCGGTGCGGAGCGCGATGCGGCCCGCCACCAGCCCGATCAGGGCCGCGAGCAGCGCGGGCAGCAGCTCCCTCCCGCTCAGCGGCTCGGTGTCCAGCATGGTGCGCAGCGCCGGTACGTAGACCGCCGCGAGGCCCAGAACCGCGGAGGCGGCGACGGCGGCGGGCAGATACGGGTTCTCCCGCGACCACAGGCGCTCCCGGAGGCCCAGGCAGATTCCCAGCTGCGCGGCGAGCAGCGACAGGAACAGGATGCTCTGCCAGGGGCCGCCGCGCCGGTCGGCCCAGACGCCCGCGACGAGGCTGACGGCGGTGACGAGGGCACCGAGCGCGAGCACGCGGTTCCACAGCCCCGCACCCAGCACGTGTTCCTGCGGAGGCCGGGGCGGGCGGTTCATGGCCTGCGGCGAGGCGGGTTCCGCGCCCATGGCGACGCCGGTGAGGCCATGGGTGAGCAGGTTGATCCACAGGATCTGCCCGGCCCGCAGCGGCAGTGCAAGACCCATGAGCGGGCCGAGCAGCATGACGGCGATCTCGGCCGCGCCGCCCGCGAGGCCGTACAGGAGGAAGCGGCGGATGTTGTCGTAGATGCGCCGTCCCTCCTCCACCGCCGCGACGACCGTGCCGAGGTCGTCGTCGGCCAGCACCAGGTCCGCGGCCTGGCGCGCGACCTCGGTGCCGCGGCTGCCCATGGCGACGCCGATGTCGGCCTGCCGCAGCGCGGGGCCGTCGTTGACGCCGTCGCCGGTCATGGCCGTCACTCCGCCGTGGCTGCGCCACGCCTGCACGATGTCGAGCTTCTGCGGCGGGCTGGTCCTGGCGAATACCCGCACCCGGGTGAGGTCGCCCACCTCACCCGCCGCGATCTCCTCCCCGGTCACCACCAGCCCGTCCCCCGCCTGCCGCACAGCGCCTCCCCGGCCGGGGCCGGCCTCCTGGCCGCGCCCCACCTCGGGTGCTCCACCGCGCACCGCACCCGCACCCGGCTCCGGCCCTGCGCCCCGGGCCTCCGCGCCGGGCGTGGGCGCGGGCGCCGGGGTCCGGGTGTCGTCCGCCTGCCGGGTGGCTGCCGTCTCCTGCTCGGGCGGGAGCTCTCGGCCGGTGTCCGCCCCGCCGTCGCCGTCCGGCCCGGCGGCCCGGCCCTCCTCGCCGGGCGCGGGGCGGTTCGCGCGGCTCGCGCCGGGCGTGGGCGCCGGGGTCCCGTTGTGGTCCGTCCGCCACCCGGGTGCGGGTTCCTGGCCCTGTGCCCCGCGGCGGTGCGGTGCGGGTGCTTCGTCGGGGACCGGGTCCGGCCCGGGGGACCGGCCGGAGGCCTGCTCCGGCTCGGAGGGTGCGGACCCAGCGGCTTCCGCGTCCGGGGCCGACGGGCGGGCCGTGACCCTGCGGCGGGCGTGCGGCTGGTCGGCCCGAAGCCGCGCTGGGCGCGCGCGGACGGCGGCGAGGCGGGGCTGCACCCGTCCAACATCCACGACACGCCCTACTCGGTGGGCGCGGTCGACT
>NZ_JAAAXQ010000180.1 GCF_009916105.1 Streptomyces sp. GC420
CCCGCACACCCCGGCCCCGCTCCTCGAGCCAGGCCATCACTCCGGACGCCGACTCCAGTCCGTACGCACTGCCCCCGGTGAGCACCACCGCATCGATGCGCTCCACCAGGTTCCGCGGGTCCAGCGCGTCGGTCTCCCGGGTGCCCGGCCCGCCGCCGCGCACGTCGACGGCCGCGACGGCTCCGCCCTCGGGAGCGAGCACCACCGTCGTACCGGTCAGCGCCAAGCCGTCCGTGCGCTGCGCGTGCCCGACCCTCAGTCCGGCCACATCGGTGATCACGAGGCCCTCCGCCCGTATGTGTATGCCGTGGACGACGCGGTGGACGTGGACGGTGACGAGGTCGACGTCATGGCACCAGCACACCAGACGGAGCCGCGCGCCGCCCGGCCGTCTCCGCGTTCCCCGTACCCTTGAGCCATGAGCACTGCCCCAGAACCTCGTCCGCGCCCGGCGCTGGACTTCGGCGACCCGCTGGACCAGCAGTCCTCGGACGACACGGACCGCGGCTGGGGAGAACGCCCTTCGGGCGGTGACAGCGCCGCGGACCTGGCCCGGTTCCTCGACGAGAAGCCGCCCCACCACCTCTGAACCGAGCCCTGAGCACCGGGCGGTTCGTGTGTGGCCCGAGCGGCCTGGCCGGGCATCGTCGGGCCGGGACGGTCAGAGGCGGCCGCTCAGGCCCGCCCCGTTCCGCTCGCGCCCGGCCCGTCCTCGCCCGTGCCGCCGCCGCGTTGCGCGACCAGCAGGTCTCTTATCTCCTTCAGCACCTCCAGCTCGGTCACCTCCAGCGTCTCCCGCGCGCCTTCCCTGGCCTTCTCCCGCGCGGCCCTCCTGGCGAGGTACTTCGACATCGGCAGCACCATCAGGAAGTACACGATGGCTGCAGTGATCAGGAAGGTGAGGGCGGCACTGGCCACGGAGCCCCACAGGATGGGTATGCCGCTCGTCACCTCGCCGGCCTCGTTCCGGCGGCAGGGTTCCTTGAGGCAGTACGTGTACCCGTCGAGGTCCTTGGTGCCGAAGGCCCCGACCAGTGGGTTGATCACGCCCTTCACCACGGAGTTCACGATGTTGGTGAAAGCGGCTCCGATGACCACGGCCACGGCGAGGTCGATCACGTTGCCGCGCATCAGGAAGGCCTTGAAGCCCGCCAGTACGCTTTGCTTCTCATTGCTCACCGGGGGAACGTACGCCAGCGGTGGGCACGCCTGTCCAGTGCCACCGGGCTCCGTGCGTTTCCGCCAGGCCCCGCCCGGGCTCACGGACACGGAGCGTGCCCGTGCCCGCCTCCGGGTCTCAGGGCGGGGAGGGCGGCGACCACACCGTCACCGCGAGCGGTCCGGCGGCGCCCGCCCCGGCCAGGGCGGTGGCCGTGTCCCGGGGCACGGACAGCACCACCAGCGCCCCGCCGCCCACCCCCACGGCGCCCGTTCTGGCGGCACCGCCGTCCTCATTGGCGCCGGTCGGCCCCGGCACCCGGGCCACGCGGGCACCCGACGCGATCACGCGTGCCTCGGAGTCCTCCGCGGCCGCGACCACGTCCACGCGGTCGCCCGCACGCAGCAGGCGGACCGCCTCGGCGTCCGCGATCCGCACGAGGGCGGACACGGTGCGCCGCTCCGTCGGCGGCCGTGCCGCGGCGGGCGGTTTCTCCGTGCCTCCGTACCCCGGCGGCGCTGTCGCCCCTGCCTTCCAGGAGCCGGTGGCCGCCAGCGTGGCCGCGGACATGGCGAGCCCGGCCGCCATGACCCGCCGCCGGCGCCGCAGCGCCCGCCTCAGCCACTGCCGGCCGCCCCCGACCCGCACCGGCGGGAACCCCGGCACCACACATGCGGCAGGCGAGTGCCGCTCGGCATACGGACCAGCCGCAGGGAACGGGGACGAGGACGACGAAGGAGAGGGAGACGAAGGAGAGAAAGGGAAGGACGAGGCGGACGGGGACGGGGACATGGCACACCACCCAGGTACGGGAGATCCGGCGATCCGGCTGGACGTGGTCCACGATCCCCGTCCGCCCGGATTCCGGTTGCCGCCTGTGGACGGACCACCCGGTTGTGGACAACTTGCTCACACCGACGAGGGACGGTGCTCCCCTTGTCCCCGCCTTGCGGCACGGCAGCTACAACAGCTACGGCAGGTCGAACCCCAGGTCCCAGCCGTCGTGTGCATGCGTGCACAGGCAGTCCCGTGACTCGTTCGCCGGCAGCTTCGCCACCGCGTCGAACAGCACCTCGCGCAGCCGCGCCACGTTCTCCCCGAACACCCTGAGGACCTCCGTGTGGGAAACTCCCTCACCCGTCTCCGCACCTGCGTCAAGGTCGGTGACCAGGGTCATCGTCGTATAGCAGAGTCCCAGCTCACGGGCGAGGACGGCCTCGGGGTGCCCGGTCATGCCGACGACCGACCAGCCCATCGCCGCGTGCCAGCGGGACTCGGCGCGGGTGGAGAAGCGCGGCCCCTCCACCACGACCAGCGTGCCGCCGTCGACCGCCTCCCAGCCGTGCCCGCGCGCAGCCACCAGCGCCGCCTCCCGCCCCACCGGGCAGTAGGGGTCGGCGAACGTGGTGTGCACGACGTTCGGCACGACGACTTCCCCGGAGCCTTCGGCCTGTGAGGCGCCCCCGGGCAGCGGCACCCCGTCGAAGTAGGTCTGGACCCGGGCCTTCGTACGGTCCACCAGTTGGTCCGGGACGAGCAGTGTCCCCGGCCCGTACTCCTCGCGCAGCCCGCCCACCGCGCACGGCCCCAGCACCTGGCGCACACCGACCGAGCGGAGCGCCCAGATGTTGGCGCGGTAGTTGATGCGGTGCGGCGGAAGGTGGTGCTTGCGGCCGTGGCGGGGCAGGAAGGCGACCTTGCGTCCGGCTATCTCGCCGATGAAGAGCGAGTCACTGGGCTGACCGTAGGGGGTGTCGACGGTGACCTCGGCGACGTTCTCCAGGAAGGAGTAGAAGCCCGAGCCACCGATCACGCCGATCTCTGCGTCCGTCATGCGGGCAACAGTAGCCGTACGAAAAGTCGCCGAGGTCCTGCCGTGCGAAACGGCAGGACCTCGGCGCAAGGCTGGTAGTCAGGCGGCTCAGGCCGCCCAGACGGCACGGGCGACTCAAGCGGCGCGGGCGGCTCGCGTGAGTCAGGCGGCCGGGGTGCTCGCGGCGCTGCTGCTCGTCGAGCCGGAGGAGGACGCCGAGCCCGAGGACGACGCCGTCGACGAGGACGACGAGTCGGACGACGACGCCGACGAACCGTTCGTGCTCTTCGCCGGGGTGCTGCTGGACGACGAACCGCGGCTGTCGGTGCGGTAGAAGCCGGAGCCCTTGAAGACGATGCCGACCGCCGAGAACACCTTCTTGAGGCGTCCCGAGCAGTTGGGGCACTCGGTCAGGGCGTCATCGGTGAACTTCTGCACCACCTCGAGGCCCTCGCCGCACTCGGTGCACTGGTACTGGTACGTCGGCACTTGCTCCTCCTGGCACTCTCACTCGATGAGTGCTAACGACGATCCATACTGACGTATTCCCGCCGTTCAGTCCACCGCGACCGGCTGGCGGTGACCGACGCCACGCGTGCCGCGCGCCGCGATCCGAGCCCGGACGTCCGGCACCAGGGCGCCGCGCACGGCCACCAGGACCAGCAGCGCCAGGCCCGTTCCGGCAGGCGGGACAAGGAAGCCGGCGCTCGCGCCGAACGCGTCCGCGAGCTGTCCCGCGACCGTCACGGCGACCGCCTGGCCAAGTGCGACGGCACCGGTCAGCCAGGTGAAGGCCTCGGTGCGTGCGGCGGCGGGCACCAGGGTCTCGACCAGCGTGTAGCCAGTGATCAGCGCGGGGGCGATGGTCAGGCCGACGAGCAGCCCGAGGGCGCCCAGCAGGGGTAGCGAGTGCACCGCCCACAGCGCCGAGGTGGCCAGCGCCAGTGCCGCGTACCCGAGGACGAGCCGGCGCCTGGGCCCGCCCTTCCACGCGACGGCACCGTAGGCGACGCCCGCCAGCATGTTGCCGGCCGCGAAGACGCCGTACAGGACACCGTTCGCACCGGGCTGCCCGACGGACTCCGTGATGGCGGTGAGCGAGACCTGCATGCCGCCGAAGACGGCGCCGATCCCCAGGAAGGCGACGGCGAGCACCCGCACGCCGGGCACGGACAGTGCGGAGGTCCGCGCCCCGCCTCCGGCCACGGCCGCGGATTCCGGGACGGCGGGCTGGCTGTGCCGCTGGGCGGCGAACAGCAGGCCGCCCACCACCGACAGCGCGGCCTCCGCCACCAGCCCGGCGGCGGGGTGCACGCCGGTGGACAGCGCGGTGGCCAGCACCGGGCCGATGACGAACGTGAACTCGTCCGTCACCGACTCGAAGGCCGCCGCGGTGGCCATCAGGGGCGAGCCGTCCAGCTTCGCCGCCCAGCGGGCCCGCACCATGGCGCCGGCCTGCGGCACGGAGGCGCCGGCCGGGACGGCGGCCGCGAACAGCGCCCACAGCGGCGCGTCGGCGAGTGCCAGGAGAGCGAGCGCCGAGACGGCCGCCGCGTGCACGGCGACGCCGGGCAGCAGGACGGCCCGCTGGCCGAAGCGGTCGGCGAGCCTGCCGCTCCGTGGGGCGAACAGGGCCATCGAGACACCGGTCACGGCGGCGACGGCTCCCGCACTGCCGTAGGAACCGGTGGTGTGCTGGACGAGCAGGACGATGGAGATCGTCAGCATGGCGAAGGGCTGGCGTGCGGCGAAGCCGGCCAGGACGAACGAGAGGGCCCCGGGAGTGCGCAGGAGCTGCCGGTAACCGGGGCGGGTGCTGGAGACCGTGGACACCACGGTCCTTGCCTTTCTGCCGCCTGGTAGCGGGCACCGCGTCGTGCGGGGCGCGCCGAGAGCTGTCCTCTTGCGCAGGACCTGCGGTAGATACCGGGCCGCCCCTCCCGTGGGGCGCCGCGGCCGCCGTGCGGTCGCGCCAGCTCTGCATCAGGCAGAGTTGGCCGATCAGGTCGATCGGGTCGAGCAGGTGTATCGGGTCGAGCGGGTGTATCCAATCGAGCGGGCCGGGCACGCCGGGCACGCCGGGGCGAACAGGTCGACCGTGGCGGCCGGCCGGTCCCAGACTGGCACACCGTGGCGAACGGTGGCGCACAGCGAGACAGCCCGCCTTTACGATACAGGGAACTGGCCGTGACTCCCTGTGATTCCTGTCATCGGGAGTGGCCGTTCCCGTTGGTTCCAAGCCATCCGGCGAGCTTCCCGCCCTGCCCGACGGCCCGCAGCCGCCGCTCGGTGGCGTCCCGTACCGGGTCCGTGGCCACGACCAGCAGCTCGTCCCCGCGCCGCAGCATGGTCGCCGGCGACGGTACGAAGCTCTTGCCGTCGCGCACGACCAGGGTGACCGCGGCCCCGGTGGGCAGCCGCAGTTCCGCGACCTCCACGCCGTGCATCCGCGACCCCACCGGGATCGCCACGGAAAGCAGGTGCCCGCGCAGCCGCTCCAGGGGCGCCGATTCGATGCCCAGGTCGGACGCCTCGGAGTCGTCCCCCAGCCGCAGCTTGCGGGCCACCCAGGGCAGCGTCGGGCCCTGCACCAGCGTGTAGACGATGACGAGGACGAAGACGATGTTGAAGATCCTGCGGCTCTCGGAGATCTCGTGGACCATCGGGATGGTGGCGAGCACGATCGGTACGGCGCCGCGCAGTCCCGCCCAGGAGACCAGGCTCCGCTCCCTCCAGGGCGTACGGAAGGGCGCTGTGCTCACCACTACGGACACCGGCCGCGCCACCATCGTCAGCACGAGCCCCACCATGACCGCGGGCCAGATGTCGTCGCCCAGTTCATGGGGGGTGACGAGCAGGCCGAGCAGGACGAACATGCCGATCTGCGCGAGCCAGCCCAGCCCTTCCGCGAAGCCCTTGGAGGCCGGCCAGTGCGGCAGCCGCGCGTTGCCGAGGACGAGCGAGGCCAGGTAGACGGCGAGGAAGCCCGAGCCGTGCGCGAGCGCGCCCGCCGCGTAGGCGACCACGGAGATCGCGATCACGGCGATCGGGTACAGGCCGGAGGCAGGGAGGGCGACGTGCCGCAGGGCGAGCGCGCCGAGCCAGCCGACCGCGAGCCCGGTGGCGGCTCCGATCGCGAGCTCCAGGGCGATCTCCGCGATGAGGAGGTACCAGTGCTCCACGGGTCCCGACTGGGACAGGGCCACCACCATGATCACCACGGGGGCGTCGTTGAAGCCGGACTCCGCCTCCAGGACGCCGGTTAGCCGGGGCGGCAGCGGCACCTTGCGCAGTACGGAGAAGACCGCCGCCGCGTCCGTCGAGGAGACGACGGCTCCGATGATGAGGGACTGCCGCCACTCGAGACCCACCAGATAGTGCGCGCCCGCCGCCGTGATGCCCACACTGACCGCGACGCCCACCGTCGACAGGACGGCCGCCAGCGGCAGCGCGGGCCTGATCTCGCTCCACTTCGTGCCGAGTCCGCCCTCGGCGAGGATCACCACGAGCGCGGCATAGCCGAGGACCTGGACGAGTTCGGCGTTGTCGAACTCCACGCCGCCGATGCCGTCCTGCCCGATGGCGACCCCGATGCCGAGGTAGATGAGCAGGCTGGGTAGCCCGCTGCGGGAGGAGATCCGGACAGCCGCGACGGCGACGAGCAGGACCAGGGCGCAGACGAGCAGCAGTTGGTTGAGGGTGTGGACGGTCAGCGGCGGTCCCCTTCCCGGGCGTAATTCTTTCGGACGGTTACTTCATTACCTTACCTAATCTTTGACGGTTCCTTTACGCTTCGAGGCCCCCTTGCGGAGCGAGCATGAGGACCGCGTGAGGACGTGTCAGCCTCTGCGCCTATGGTTGCTCCCAGCACTCCAGGACCACCCTGCCCCTCGAAGGACAGCGATGCCCGCCAACAACACCGTCTCTTCTGGCAAGAAGAAGGGGCGACGTGCCCGCTTGCTCGTGATCGTTCTCGTTCTGGTGCTCCTGGCGGGCGTCGGGTACGGCACGTGGTGGGGCGTCAGCGCCGTGCGTGCCTCCTTCCCGCAGACGACGGGTTCCCTCAAGCTGGACGGTCTGTCCGGAACCGTCGAGGTCAAACGGGACGATTACGGCATTCCGCAGATCTATGCCAGCAGTGACGAGGACCTGTTCCGCGCCCAGGGCTATGTGCACGCCCAGGACCGCTTCTACGAGATGGACGTCCGCCGGCACGTGACGGCGGGGCGGCTCTCGGAGATGTTCGGGGAGAGCCAGGTCGACACCGACGCCTTCCTGCGCACGCTGGGCTGGCACCGGATCGCGCAGGAGGAGTACGACACCAAGCTGTCGGCCGAGACCAAGAAGTACCTCCAGGCCTACTCCGCGGGCGTCAACGCCTACCTGGCCGACCACCAGGGCGAGGAACTCTCCGTCGAGTACGCCGCCCTGAGCTTCACCAACGACTACGAGCCGGAGAAGTGGACCCCGGTCGACTCGGTGGCCTGGCTCAAGGCCATGGCCTGGGACCTGCGCGGCAACATGCAGGACGAGATCGACCGCTCCCTGATGACGACGCGGTTCAGCCCCGAGCAGATCGCCGAGCTCTACCCCTCGTACCCGTACGACCGGAACAAGCCGATCGTGCAGGAGGGCGCCTACAGCGCGGCCACCGGGGAGTACGACGCCAAGGGCACCGCGAGCACCTCGGGCGGCACGTCCGGGACCTCGGGCACGAACGGGACCTCCGGAACGGCCGGCGCGCAGAACGGCACGGGCACGGGTACGGGCACCGAGGGCGCGACCGGCACCGGCACCGAGGGCACCACGGGCACCGAGAGCGCGGCCGGCGGGCAGCAGGCCACCGAGGGCCTGCAGAGCCGGCTGGGCGAGCTCTCCGAATCCCTCGACGCCGTCCCCGCCCTGTTCGGCCCCAGCGGCAACGGCATCGGCTCCAACTCCTGGGTCGTCTCGGGCAAGCACACGACGACCGGCAAGCCCCTGCTGGCCAACGACCCGCACCTCGCACCCCAGTTGCCCTCCATCTGGTACCAGATGGGCCTGCACTGCGTGGAGGTGTCCGAGAAGTGCAAGTACGACGTCTCGGGCTACACCTTCTCCGGGATGCCCGGCGTCATAATCGGCCACAACCAGGACATCGCCTGGGGCCTGACCAACCTGGGCGCCGATGTCACCGACCTCTACCTCGAGAAGGTCAGCACCACCGGTTACCAGTACGACGGCAAGGAAGTCCCCTTCAAGGCGCGCACGGAGACCATCAAGGTCGCCGGCGGCTCCGACAAGAAGATCGTGGTCCGGCAGACCGCCGAGGGCCGTCCCATAGTCTCCGACCGCAGCGAGGAACTGGAGGACGTCGGCAAGGAGGCCCCGGTCACCAGCTCCGCCCCCGACCGCGCGGACGGCTACGCCGTCTCGCTGAAGTGGACCGCGCTGATCCCCGGCAGGTCGATGGAGGCGATCTTCGCCCTCAACCGCGCCGCCGACTTCGGAGACTTCCGCAAGGCCGCCGAGAACTTCGAGGTCCCCTCCCAGAACCTCCTCTACGCCGACACCGAGGGCCACATCGGCTACCAGGCCCCGGGCAAGATCCCGGTGCGCGCCGAGGGCCAGGACGGCACCATGCCGGTGCCGGGCTGGGACTCGAAGTACGAGTGGACCGGCTGGATCGAGCAGGGCGCGCTGCCGTACGAGTACGACCCGAAGCGCGGCTACATCGTCGCCGCCAACCAGGCCGTCATCGACAAGGAGAAGTACCCGCAGCTGCTGACCCAGGACTGGGGCTACGGCGCGCGCAGCCAGCGCATCGACGACCTGATCGAGTCGAAGATCAAGGACGGCGGCAAGATCTCCACGGACGACATGCGCACGATGCAGATGGACAACAGCAGCGAGATCGCCCGCCTGCTGACGCCCCACCTGTTGAAGATCGACGTCTCGGACAAGCAGGTCAGGGAGGCCCAGAAGCTCCTCGAGGGCTGGGACTACACCCAGGACTCGGACTCCGCGGCCGCCGCCTACTTCAACGCCGTGTGGCGCAACGTCCTGAAGCTCGCCTTCGGCAACAAGATGCCCAGGGAGCTGCGGGTCGAGGGCGAGTGCCTCTACGTCAAGCCCGCCAACAACTCCGGCCCGGCCGACGAACTGTCGCGCACCGTGCGCGAGTGCGGCGAGCGCGAGGCCGACCAGGCGCAGCCGGACGGCGGCGACCGCTGGTTCGAGGTGGTGCGCGGGCTGCTGAAGGACGAGGACAGCGAGTGGTGGCAGTCGCCGAAGACGCGCACCGAGAAGGCCACCGAGACGCGTGACGACCTGCTCGGCCGCGCCATGGCCGACGCCCGCTGGGAGCTGACCGCCGAGCTCGGCAAGGACGTCGACACCTGGAGCTGGGGCCGGCTGCACACGCTCACCCTCAAGAACCAGACGATAGGCACCGCGGGGCCCGGATTCATGCAGTGGCTCCTCAACCGCGGCCCCTGGAAGCTCGGCGGCGGCGAGGCCGCGGTCGACGCGACCGGCTGGAACGCGGCCGGCGGCTACGAAGTGGTCTGGGTCCCGTCCATGCGGATGATCGTCAACCTCGGCGACCTCGACAAGTCCCAGTGGATCAATCTCACGGGTGCCTCCGGCCACGCCTACAGCGCCCACTACGCGGACCAGACCGACAAGTGGGCCAAGGGTGAACTCCTGTCCTGGGCCTTCTCCAAGGAGGCCGTGGAGAACGCCACGGAGGACAAGTTGGCCCTGCGCCCCTGACGGGCTCCGCGCGCGAACGCCTCCGCGGAACACCCGCCCGCCCCGCCACCACCGTGGCCGGGCGGGCGCTTCCGTTCCCACGGGCGTTTCCGTACCCGCGGGTGGCCGCTGCCGCCCCCGGGCCGTCCCGGGCGGCCGGTTGCCGGGGGCGGTGACTCCCCCGGCGTGCCTCAGACGAACCGGTGCACGCCCGCAGGGGTCACCGCCGCCCGCACCGGGTGGTCGTGGGCCTCCATCGGTACTTCGTCCAGGAACTCGTTGTCGTACAGCAGGACCACCAGGGGCGGTTCGGCGCCCGCGTGCGCCAGGCGGGCCAGCACGCGGTCGTAGGAGCCGCCGCCGCGGCCCAGCCGGTAGCCCAGGGTGTCCACGGCGAGGCCGGGCAGCAGGACGGCGTCGGCGGTGAGGACCGCGTCGGGTCCGAGCCGCGGCCCGTCGGGCTCCAGCAGCCCGCGACCCGCCCTCACCAGGTGCGGATGGCCCTCGTAGACGGCCCAGTCGAGGTCGTTGTCCGGGAGCAGTACCGGCAGCAGCACCCGTACGCCCCGTGCGCGCAGTGTGTCGAGCAGCACCCGCGTCCCGGGCTCGCGTCCGACGGAGACGTACGCCGCCACCGTCCCGGCCTTCCTGAGCTCGGGAAGCTCCAGGGCGTGGCCCGCGAGAACCGTCGCGGCCTCCTGTGCGTCATCCAAAGTCAACCGGCGTCTCATGTCGAGGAGTTCCTGCCGCAACATTCTCTTGCCAGGATGACCGCCTTCACCGGTATGTCCCTTGCTGCCGGCGAGGCCCGTGTCCCTGGTGCCGTCCGCGCCCGCCGTACCGCTCATGACTTGCTCACAGTCCTTCATCCTCGACGCACGAATCCCTAAAAGTTTCTCAGATGAGCGCAAAATAACCGGAGGCTCATCATCCGCCCAAAGCGAATGGATATTGTTCTCCGCATGACTGAGTCACACCCCAGGATCAGCAAGGCTGTCATCCCCGCAGCAGGCCTCGGCACCCGGTTCCTCCCGGCGACGAAGGCCACTCCCAAGGAGATGCTGCCGGTGGTCGACAAGCCCGCGATCCAGTACGTGGTCGAGGAGGCCGTCGCCGCCGGTCTCGACGACGTCCTCATGGTGACGGGCCGGAACAAGCGGCCCCTGGAGGACCACTTCGACCGCAACTACGAGCTCGAGTCGGCGCTGACGAAGAAGGGCGACGCCGACCGTCTCGCCAAGGTGCAGGAGTCGAGCGACCTGGCCACCATGCACTACGTGCGCCAGGGCGACCCCAGGGGACTCGGCCATGCCGTGCTGTGCGCCGCCCCGCATGTCGGCCACGAGCCCTTCGCCGTGCTGCTCGGCGACGACCTGATCGACCCCCGCGACCCGCTGCTGCGGCGCATGGTCGAGATCCAGGAGAAGCGGGGCGGCAGCGTCATCGCCCTCATGGAGGTCGATCCGGCGCAGATCCACCTCTACGGCTGCGCCGCCGTGAAGCCCACCGAGGACGGCGACGTCGTCAAGGTCACCGATCTCGTCGAGAAGCCGTCCGCCTCCGAGGCGCCGAGCAACCTCGCCATCATCGGCCGTTACGTCCTCGACCCCGCCGTCTTCGAGATACTCCGCAAGACCGAGCCGGGCCGCGGCGGCGAGATCCAGCTCACCGACGCGCTGCAGAAACTGGCCTCGGACGAGAAGGTCGGCGGCCCGGTGCACGGCGTCGTCTTCAAGGGCCGTCGGTATGACACCGGCGACCGGGGCGACTACCTGCGTGCCATTGTCCGACTCGCGTGCGAACGTGAAGACCTGGGTCCGGAGTTCCGGTCCTGGCTTCGCAGTTACGTCACCGAGGAGATGCAGCAACCTTGACCGACACCGGCACCGCAGCCCAGGGCACCGGCCAGGAGCACCACGTCTGGTCGGTGACCGAGCACCTGGAGGACATTCTCGCCGCCATCAGACCGCTGGAGCCGATCGAGCTCCAGCTCCCGGACGCCCAGGGCTGCGTCCTCGTGGAGGACGTCACGGTGCCCGTGGCGCTGCCGCCCTTCGACAACAGCTCCATGGACGGGTACGCCGTCCGGGTCGCCGACGTCGCGGGGGCCGGCCCCGGCTTCCCCGCCGTCCTGACCGTCGTCGGCGACGTCGCGGCGGGCAGCGGGGGCGAACTGACGGTCGGACCCGGCGAGGCCGCCCGGATCATGACGGGCGCCCCGCTCCCGCCGGGCGCCGAGGCCGTCGTCCCCGTCGAGTGGACGGACGGCGGCACCGGCGCGGGCCCCGCGGACGCGATGACGCCGTACAGCAGCGCCCCGGAGGGCGCCGGCGGCGAGGTCCGCGTCCACCGCCCCGTCGAGCCCCGGGCGCACGTCCGCGCCAAGGGCAGCGACGTCCAGGCCGGGGACCTGGCCCTGCGGGCCGGCACGGTACTGGGGCCGCCGCAGATCGGGCTGCTTGCCGCCATCGGGCGCGCCGCCGTGAAGGCCAGGCCGCGGCCCCGCGTCGTCGTCCTGTCCACCGGCAGCGAACTCGTCCAGCCGGGCGGGGAGCTCGGCCCCGGGCAGATCTACGACTCCAACAGCTTCGCGCTGACCGCCGCCGCCCGGGACGCGGGCGCCCTCGCCTACCGGGTCGGCGCCGTCACCGACGACGCCGAGACGCTCCGGGCCACCATCGAGGACCAGCTGATCCGGGCCGACCTCCTGGTCACCACCGGCGGGGTCAGCGTCGGCGCGTACGACGTCGTCAAGGAGGCCCTGTCGCACGTCGGCGACGAGGACGAGCCCGGCAGCGGCGTCGACTTCCGCAGGCTCGCCATGCAGCCGGGCAAGCCGCAGGGCTTCGGCTCCATCGGCCCCGACCACACCCCGCTCCTCGCGCTCCCGGGCAACCCCGTCTCCTCGTACGTCTCCTTCGAGCTGTTCGTCCGGCCCGTGATCCGAGCCCTGATGGGGCTGCGGGACCTGCACCGCCCCACCGTGCGCGCCCGGCTGCACGCGGACAAGCCGCTGTCCTCCCCGGCGGGGAAGCGCCAGTTCCTGCGCGGGACGTACGACGAGGCCGCCGGCATCGCCGCCCCGGTCGGCGGCGCCGGCTCGCACCTGGTCGCGGCACTGGCCCGGGCCGACGCCCTGATCGTCGTACCGGAGGACACCACCACCGTCGAGCCCGGCACCGAGATCGACGTGATCCTGCTCCGCTGAAGCCTTTCGGGTACAGGTACCGTGTCTGCCCACACAGGTCCCCACGGGCCTGCAGGACCGGGAGCGCCACATCATGAATACGCAGGACCGACCGACGCGGCTGACACACATCGACGAGGCGGGTGCCGCTCGCATGGTCGATGTGTCCGGGAAGGCCGTGACCGCGCGCACCGCCCGTGCCAGCGGCCGGGTCCTCGTCTCGCCGCGGGTCGTGGAACTGCTGCGCGGCGAGGGCGTCCCCAAGGGGGACGCCCTCGCCACGGCGCGTATCGCCGGGATCATGGGGGCCAAGCGGACCCCTGAGCTGATCCCGCTGTGCCACCCGCTCGCCGTCTCCGGGGTCGAACTCGATCTGTCGGTCGCGGACGACGCGGTGGAGATCACGGCCACCGTGAAGACAACGGACCGCACCGGCGTCGAGATGGAGGCCCTGACCGCCGTCTCGGTCGCCGCGCTCACCGTGGTCGACATGGTCAAGGCCGTCGACAAGGCCGCCGTCATCACGGATGTGCGGGTGGAGGAGAAGACCGGCGGCAAATCGGGTGACTGGAGCCGTGACGGGAGCCGGTCATGAGCACCGCCGGAAGCGGGGGCGCAAGCGCCGGCGGGAAGGGCCCCGCGCACACGACCGGGAGCGGGCACACGACCGGGAGTGCGCGCGCGGCCGACGGCGGGCGCGCGGCCGGGAGGGCCCTCGTGGTCACCGCATCCAACCGGGCGGCGGCCGGGGTCTACGAGGACAGGGGCGGCCCCATCCTGGCGGAGGGCCTGCGCGCCCTGGGCTTCGCGGTCGAGGGGCCGCAGGTCGTGCCGGACGGCGAGCCGGTCGAGGCGGCGCTGCGCGCGGCCGTCGAAGCCGCGTACGACGTGGTCCTGACGACGGGCGGCACCGGCATCTCGCCCACCGACCGCACCCCGGAGATGACACGGCGCGTCCTCGACCACGAGATCCCGGGCATTCCGGAGGCGATCCGGGCGTTCGGCCGGGAGAAGGTGCCCACCGCGGCGCTTTCCCGGGGCCTCGCCGGTGTCGCGGGCCGTACTCTGATCGTCAATCTGCCGGGTTCGACCGGCGGGGTGAGGGACGGGCTCGCGGTCCTCGGAGACCTGCTCGTCCATGCGGTCGACCAGCTCCGGGGCGGCGATCACGCCCGCCCCACTGCCTGAGCCGGTGAGTGAGGATGATTCCGACAAGGATCTGGCCCGTGGAGCTCAGGGACGGCGATGTCGTCCTGCGGCCGATCAGGATGCGCGACCAGCGGGCGTGGCGTGAGGTCAACCGGCGCAACCGCGAATGGCTGCGCCCCTGGGAGGCGACCATTCCGCCGCCCCCGCCCGGTGGCCCGATGGCCCAGCGGCCCACCTACCGGCAGATGGTCCGCCATCTGCGCGCAGAGGCGCACGCCGGGCGCATGCTGCCGTTCGTCATCGAGTACCGGGGCCAGTTGGTCGGCCAGTTGACGGTCGCCGGCATCACGTGGGGATCGATGTGCTCGGGCCATGTCGGCTACTGGGTCGATCAGGCCGTCGCCGGCCGCGGGGTGATGCCGACGGCGGTGTCCCTCGCCGTCGACCACTGCTTCCGGGCGGTGGGGCTGCACCGGCTGGAGGTGTGCATTCGCCCCGAGAACGGGCCGAGCCGGCGGGTCGTGGAGAAATTGGGATTCAGGGACGAAGGGCTGCGGCCCCGCTACCTCCACATCGACGGTGCGTGGCGCGACCATCTCGTCTTCGCAATGACGGCCGAGGAGGTGCCTGAAGGCCTCCTCAACCGCTGGCGCCAGGCACGACCCGGAACCCCGCAGAAATAAAATGTATGTTCGAAATTGATCGAGACCCGACCGGAAACTGCCCATAAAGGCGAGCTGCTGATCCCATCAATCGCAAAAAAATTTCGAGATATCAGCCAGATCGTGCGACACACCGGCGCAATTGGCAGATGGGCTCACCCCGTCCCCTCTACCGTGTGACTCGTGAACGGTAGCGGCCTCATCTACGCAGTCATTGTCGGAGCCTGGGCCGCCTACTTGGTGCCGATGTGGCTCCGTAGGCAGGACGAGCTCAACGAAGCGCGTCCCACGGAACGCTTCAGCACCGCCATCCGGCTGCTTTCCGGACGGGCGGGCATGGAGCGGCGCTACGCCAAGGAGCTGCGAGAACGCGGTGCCATGGAGGCCGGGCCGCCCGCCGCCGACCCGGACGCGGAGACCGACATGGTCGACGTCCGGGCCTTCGCCATGGCCATGACCCGGACGGACGTCAGGCCGCCGAGCGGAGCCGGTGGGCAGGAAGGTTCGCCGGACCGCGGGGAGCGGGGGGAGCACGAAGGGCCGGGTTCGGCGGCGGCACGTCGGCGCGAGCCGGAGAAGCGCCCGGAGAATCGTTCGGCGAAACGCCCGGAGAAGCGCCCCGCCGGGAAGCGGCAGCCGTCACCCGCGGCCCTGGAACACGCCCGGCGCTCGAAGGTGCTCGCGCGCCGCCGGCGCACCACCACGGTGCTCTTCCTCGCCTTCACGCTCGGCGCGATCGTCGCGGCGGTCGGCGGCCTCGCCTTCCTCTGGGCGCCCGGTGTGCCCGCCGTACTGCTCAGCGCGTACATCGCGCACCTGCGGGCCCAAGAGCGCCGCCGCTTCGCCTTCACCATGGACCGGCAGCGCGCGGAGGCCGCGGCCCAGCGCCTGCGCGAGTCCCGCGCCCCGCACGCGTCCCGTGCACCCCGCGCGTCCGCCCAGGAGGAACCGGAGCCCGTCGAGACGGCCCCCGAGCCCGAGACGGCCCCCGAGCTCTCCCCGCAAGCCGCGGACCGCCGCGCCCTCGTCGAGCAGACCGACCACGCCGAGTGGCTCGACCAGCAGCGCGAGCGCGAACGCGGCCCCGCCCAGGGCAGCAGCTGGGACCCCGTGCCGGTGCCGCTGCCCACGTACGTCACGGCGCCTGTCGCCCCGCGTGCCACCAACAGCCTCGACCTCGGCGCACCCGACACCTGGAGCTCCGCCCGCTCCGGCCCGGCGGCCAACCC
>NZ_JAAAXQ010000181.1 GCF_009916105.1 Streptomyces sp. GC420
CCCCCGCCCCGATTCCGAGGCCCCCGGGTCCCGACCCGGTGCCCGATCCCGACCCGTTCCCGGGGCCCTTGCGCCGGCCGCCCGGGTCCGGCACGTCCGCCGGGCACCCCGCGCCCGGCGGACCGCCCGACGGCCCGCGGCACTGAAAGGTACTGAAACACCCGCGGCGGGCCCGGAAGAACCGGGCCCGCCGCGGGTGTACGACGCGCCGGGAAGGACTGACCGGCCGCGGGGCGGGAGGACCGGGAGGGGCTACGCCTCGACCTCGGAGCGGTCCCCGCCCCAGAGCGTGTGGAACGAACCCTCGCGGTCCGTGCGCCGGTAGGTGTGCGCGCCGAAGAAGTCGCGCTGGCCCTGCGTCAGGGCCGCCGGGAGCCGGTCGGCGCGCAGCGCGTCGTAGTACGCCAGCGCGGCGGAGAAACCGGGGGTGGGAACGCCCTGCTGGACGGCCGCGACGAGCACCGCGCGCCAGTCGTCCTGCGCTCCCTCGATCTCCCGCGCGAACTGCTCGTCCGACAGCAGGCTCGGAAGGTCGGCGCGGGCGTCGAACGCCGCGCGGATCCGGTCGAGGAACGCCGCGCGGATGATGCAGCCGCCCCGCCAGATCGACGCGACCGCGCCCGGGTCGATGTCCCAGCCGTAGGCCTCGCTGCCCGCCTGGATCTGGTGGAAGCCCTGCGTGTAGGACACGATCTTCGACGCGTACAGCGCCTGCTCCACCTGGGCCGCGAAGGCCTCCGCCTCCTTCTCGCCGAGCGGCGAGGCCGCCGGCCCGGCCAGGCCCTTCGACGCCTCACGCAGTCCGGCGTGCCCCGACAGCGAACGCGCGAAGACCGCCTCCGCGATCCCGGAGACCGGAACACCGAGGTCCAGCGCGATCTGCACCGTCCAGCGGCCGGTGCCCTTCTGCTCGGCGCGGTCCTGGACGATGTCGACGAACGGCTTCCCGGTCGCCGCGTCCTTGTGGGCCAGCACCTCCGCCGTGATCTCGATCAGGTACGAGTCGAGCCGCCCGGTGTTCCAGGTGCGGAAGGTCTCCGCGATCTTCTCCGGGCTGTAGCCCGCCACCGCGCGGAGCAGGTGGTAGGCCTCGGCGATCAGCTGCATGTCGGCGTACTCGATGCCGTTGTGCACCATCTTCACGAAGTGCCCGGCGCCGTCCGGGCCGATGTGGGTGGTGCAGGGGCTGCCGTCCGCGGCCTTCGCGGAGATCTTCTCCAGCAGCGGCCCCAGCGACTCGTACGACTCCGCGGAGCCGCCCGGCATGATGCTCGGCCCGAGCAGTGCGCCCTCCTCGCCGCCGGAGATGCCGACGCCGACGAAGTGGATGCCCTTCTCACGCAGCTCCTTCTCCCGGCGCCGGGTGTCCGCGAAGTGCGCGTTGCCGCCGTCGATGATGACGTCGCCCGGCTCCAGCAGCGGCGCGAACTCCTCGATGACGGCATCGGTCGGCTCACCGGCCTTCACCATGATGACGAGCCGCCGCGGGCGCTCCAGCGCGTCGACGAACTCCTTCGCCGTCTCGGCGGGCACGAAGGTGCCCTCGTCGCCGAACTCCTCCACAAGCGCACGCGTCTTGGCGACGGTGCGGTTGTGCACCGCGACGGTGAACCCGTTGCGCGCGAAGTTGCGGGCGAGATTGCGCCCCATGACCGCGAGTCCGGTGACCCCGATCCGGGCCGACTGCGCTGAACTGCTCATCCTCATGCTCCTGGAAATTCGGCGGACCGCCGGAACGGAACTCGGCCGGCGGCTCTCAGTCTGTCGCCAAGTGTCCGGGACGGCAGAAGATTCCCCGCACGGAGGTACACGAAAGATCCAACGCCTTCACCGGCCGTTGTCCGAGGCCGGCGCGCATGCGCCCCGTGCGCCCCGTGGACCCCCTTGTCATATTCCGGATCCAGCGTCTACGTTGTCGGCTGATTACGCGTCGTAAGGGGGAATCCCGTGGGCGTACGGGGACGGCACCGCAAGTACCAGCCGAGCCGGTTAAACCGCGCATCACTGACCGTCACCGCGAGCGGTGCCGGGATGGCGCTGCCGCTGATCGCGGCACAGTCGGCGGGCGCCGCGCCGGTGGATGTCTGGGAGAAGGTGGCGGCCTGCGAGTCGGGCAACGACTGGGACATCAACACCGGCAACGGCTACTACGGCGGGCTCCAGTTCAAGCAGAGCACCTGGGAGGCGTACGGCGGAACGGCCTACGCCGCCCGTGCGGATCTCGCCGCCAAGGACCAGCAGATCGCGGTGGCGGAGAGAGTCCTCGACGGGCAGGGGCCGACGGCCTGGCCGGTCTGCTCGGTCCGCGCGGGACTCGCCCGGGGCGGCGACGCCCCGGACATCAGGCCCGACGGCACCCGGGACGACCGGGCGAGCCGCGAGGGGACCCGGAAGACGGCGACCCCAGCCGCCTCCCGCGACGCGGACCAGGAGACGAAGAAGCCCGGGGAGCGCCCGGCCGGCGAGCGGTACACGGTCGCGCGCGGCGACTCGCTGTCCGGTATCGCGGCGGCCGAGGACGTCAGGGGTGGCTGGCAGGCCCTCTACGCCGGGAACCGGTCAGTCATCGGCGACGACCCCGACCTGATCCTGCCCGGCCAGCGGCTGGTGCTCGGTGAGGGCACGGCGACCGCGCCGGGGACGAAGGCCCGGCCGGCCACCGGGCCGAAAACCGGGGAGAAGGCCAGGCCGAAGACCAAGCCGCGGACTGAGCCCCAGGCCAAGCCCCGGACGAAGCCCGCGAGCAAGCCTGCGACGACCGAGCGCGCCACCTCGACCACGATGACGGCGCCGGTCGCCGCCGGGCCGAGCACGCCGTACCGCAAGGCGGGTTCCTCCTGGTCCAGCGGCTACCACACCGGCGTCGACTTCCCCGTCCCCACCGGCACGTCGGTGAAGGCGGTCGGCGCCGGCCAGGTCGTCTCGGCGGGCTGGGCCGACGCCTACGGCTACCAGGTCGTGATCCGGCACGGCGACGGCAGGTACAGCCAGTACGCCCATCTGTCCTCGCTCACCGTGCGGGGTGGCCAGAAGGTCAACGCGGGCCAGCAGATAGGCCGTTCAGGCTCCACGGGCAACAGCACGGGGCCGCACCTCCACTTCGAGGTGCGCACCGGCCCCGGATACGGCAGCGACATCGACCCGCTGGCGTACCTCAGGGCCCACGGCGTCCGCATCTGACGCACCCCGCGCCGCCCGCGCGCCTTCGCGGAGGCGGTCTACAGCGCGCTGTAGACCGCCTCGACCAGCGCCATCTTGCGCGGGTCGTCGGCGACGCGCGGACCCATGCTGTTCATGACGTACCCCATGGCGATGCCCGCCTCCGGGTCGGTGAGCCCGCAGGACCCGCCGAAGCCGTCGTGGCCGTAGGCCCGCGGGTTGGGACCGTACGAGCCTCGGGGGCCGCTCAGCCACACCCCGAGCGCGACTTCCATGTCCGCGCCGAGAGCGGGGCCGAGTACCAGGTCGCGGCAGGGGCCCTCGCCCTCGCGGACCCGCTCGGACGCGGCGGGGGAGAGCAGCCTCCCGTCGGCGAACAGGCCGTACAGCTCCGCCACCGCGCGGGCCGTGCCGTGCCCGTTGACCGCGGGCAGATCGGCTGCCCGCCACTCGGGGGAGTTGGCGTCCCTGGCCGCCACGCCGGGGTTGGCCAGTGCGGCGAGGGCGACCGGCGGCAGCGCGGCGGACAGCGTCACCCGCTCGCTGGGGTCGGCGACCGGTGCGTGCACCAACTCGGCCGCGCGGCCCGCCTCGTGCTCCGGCAGGCCGAGGCCGAAGTCGATGCCGAACGGTCCGGTGATCTCCTCACGCAGGAAGGCCGCGGGCATCCGCCCTGAGACCCGCCGGATCACCTCGCCGACCAGGAAGCCGTAGGTGATCGCGTGGTATCCGGAGACCGTGCCGGGCTCCCACCAGGGCTCCGTGGCGGCGAGCCGGTCCGTGGTGAGCTTCCAGTCGTACAGCTCGGCGGCCGTGTGCGGCTCGCGGAGCCCCGCCAGGCCCGCGCGGTGCGACAGCAACTGCCGGACCAGGACGTTCTCCTTGCCGGCTGCGGCGAACTCCGGCCAGTACTCGGCGACCGGGGCGTCCAGGTCGAGCAGGCCGCGGTCGGAGAGGAGATGCGCGCACAGCGCCGTCGGTCCCTTCGTCGTCGACCAGACGTTGACCACGGTGTCCCGCTCCCAGGGCCTGGTCCGGCCCCGGTCGGCCCATCCGCCCCACAGGTCCACCACCGCTTCGCCACCGAGGAGTACGGTCACCGCGGCGCCCAGCTCGCCGCGTCGGCGGAAGTTCTCCTCGAAGGCCGTGCGCACCGCGGAGAACCGCGGATCGCAGTGGCCGTGGACCTGGACCTGGTGCAGCTCGGGCATGGGGACACCCCTGACGCGTTCGGCTCCGCCGGACCGGTCGGCCCGGCGTCTGCAAGCGAACGTACCGACTGGTCGGACTGTCGCGGAAGAGGCGGGCGCCGTCCGTTCGCCGGCGCGGCGCCCGGCCGCCGGCCACCGGCGGGCGGTCGTACGGAGCGGCACTCGCTGCCGACGCCCCGCACCACGGGCTCCCCGCAATGAGGACAGTATCTGACCGCATCGATGCCTACATTCACGGTTGCCGGCCGGCATGCGGTGTCCGCCGGCGGAAGGGAGAGCCCCGGCGACGAAGCCTTCCTCGCCCGTGCCGTCCGGCATGCCCCGGGCAGGCATGTGGAGCCGGGTACCGCCGGAGCTGCTGCCACCAGCCGCAGTCGGGGCATCCCGCCCTCGCCCACGCCGCCACCTTGCGAAGTGACGACGGCCCACGGAGTCCTGGGAGACGCGAAGTGCCGGTCGGTTGGCCAATGGGGTGGCAGATGCTCATCGGCCCTCGAGAGAACCGCCGCTTCTCGTAGCGTGTTCTCCTGCCAGGAAATGAGTGTGCAAACCCAGGGAGCATGCGGTGGATCCTGTATCTGTGGGGTTGTTGACGGCATTGGCGGGTGGCGCCGGTGGCGAGGCCGGGCGGCAGGTATGGGCGGTGCTGAGTGCACTGGTGCGGCGCCCGTTCCAGCGCAGTGAGGATGCCTCGGACGGCTCGGCGACGAGTTCGGGGGAGGCAGAGCTGAGCCGGTTGGAGGAGTCACCCACCGATCAATTGCGGGCGCAGGCCCTGAGTACTGCCCTGGCGGTGCGGGCCGCAATCGACAGCGGCTTCCACTCCAGTCTGGAGCAGTGGCATGAGCAGGCGAAGTTGGTGCGCGTCGGCGACGGCGGGGTGAACAACGTGATCAGCGGCGGCAGTTTTCACGGGCCAACTGTGCTGGGCGGGAACTTCTCCGGGCTCACCTTCACCACGCATGCCCCTTCGTCCGCCCCCGGCACAGGCTCACCGCCGCAGGACTGACCGGCATCGCGGTGGCGGCCTCGGTCGGCGCCTTGACGGTGTGAGCCGGACCGCGCCCCGCATGCCCAGTGGGTCGGGGACCGACGCGGCGGCCGCGCTTCTCATTTCCAAGCCCCCGACCCTACCCAGGAGTCAGGCGTAGATCCTTTTCCAGGGACTCCGCGCGATCGTCTTCTCCCAACTCGCGGAAGATGGCGACGAGGGCTCTTGCCGCGTACAGCGTGTCGGGATGATCGTCGCCCAGCGTTCGCCGGTATCGCGGCAGCGTGTCCTCCGCGACGGCCCGCGCAGCCTGATGGTTGTCGAGACGCTGGAGGATGCCCATGAGATTGGAGGCCGCGCGCAGTGTGTCGGGATTGTCGGGGCCGAGCGCCTCCCGGCTCCGTCGCAGGACGTCCTCGCACTGTTCCCGGGCCTCCTGATGCTCGCCGAGCGCGGTGAGGCACGCACAAAGGTTGCCCGCGACTTTCAGGGTCTGGGGGTGGTCCTCCCCCAGCGTCCGCCCGCACCGGGGCAGGAGGTCCGCGAACAGGTCCCGCGCCTCCCCGTATTTCCTGAGGCCGACCAGGCACCCGGCGAGCCTGTTTGCCACGGCCAGCGTGTCCGGGTGGTCCTCGCCAAGCGCCCTGGTCCAGTCCGAGTGGGCCGTGCGACCGATGGCCGCGCCGGGCTGGTACTGGCCGGACACGTACAGGTAGCGCAACACGCGGATGAGCAGTGCACGGAACGCCTCCGGCTCGTGACTGCGGAAGTCCGGGCGGTTGAAGAGGATCCGGACGAGCGAGGCGAGCGTGCGGTACTCGGGCCAGGAGGCCGGAAGCTCGGGGTCGCTGACCAAGAGCCCGGTGTCCAAGGCGAGGGCGCGACGTCTGAGATCCTCCAGGCCATCGTCCTCGGGACGGCTCGGCGGCGCGGTCGTGGCGTCGGTGGCCAACGGCCCGCCGAGCGAGGCGGGCGCAGGATAGGACGGAAGCGAGGAGGAAGCGGAATCCCACAGGGATGTGGGTGCCCCCGACTCTTCGAGAAGGAGGGACGGGCAGCCCCGTTCGTGGAACAACCCGCAGCCCGAGTTCAGAGCCGAGTACTCACGGCCGTCGTAGAGCGCGGCCACGGGATACACCTCGAACGGCTCTCCGTTGTTGTTGATGACCGTGGTGCCGCGGCGGCCCGCGCAGGTCCAGTCGAGTTCCAACTGCCAGGAGATCTCGTGTGCCCGGGCAATGGGCTCGAACCAGAACTGCTCCACGTCGGTGGCACTGATGGAGAACGGGAAGTCCGCGCCCTGGGCCTGCAGCCGTGGCGGCTGGGCATCGAAGTCGGTCGTGAAACGGCGGGGTTCGATCTTCGCCCCGATTCGGACGCTGAGACAGGCGGGGCGCGGCGGCCTACGGGCCAGGACGACTGGCCGCGCAGCGTGGAGGACCACCGCCCGGCTCGTCCTGGCCTCCAGGGTGATGATGTGGACTGTGCCGCTGGGCACCATCACCCTCGGCGGATCGGCGTCCACCACCAGATCCGCGAGCGTCCCGCCCGGCGTCAGCCGGACGGAGGCGATGACCGGGTCCGCCAAGTCGCTCGAGGTATCGCCGCCACCGTGATTGAAGTTCACGTCGCCGTGCACCGCACCCGCCATGACGACGTTGCCGAAGTGGCCGCCCGAGATGTGGTTGCCGTCCTTGTGCGGCCCGGAATTCACGTCGTCCGGATCCCTCCGGCCGATCTCGTCGTCCCCATCGGTGCCGCTTCCATCCACGTGCGCATCCGCCATGGCTCACCCCCGCTCAACGACCTCACCAAGACACGCGGGAGGCGAGCACGCCGTGGGGCCTGCGCACCACCCTTGGGCAACCCCGGCTCGATCAGTTCGCCGTGCCCTCTGGGCTGACGATCTGAGTGCCCCGATCAAGCATTGCTGCTACGCCTCCGACCGGACTGGCCGGAGACGCGTCCCACAGTACTCGTCACCCCGCTGCCGGTCGGACGCCCGCTCATCTGTGTGAACCATGCGGCAAGCAGCGGTCATTTCGCGGTTCATGACGCTGTGACCAGCGGAATGGGATGTGACACAGCTTCTCGCTGAGGCTTCGACAGCGGTGCCGCCCGCCTCAGGGAAGGGCCGCAGCCAGGCACCAAAGAGTGATCGCCGCCTCGAACTCACGGACGGACCGGGTTCGCGCTCAGCCCGCCCGGCCCGCCGGGCACGGCTCCTGTTCCGCCGGCGGCGCCGGCACGGGCACCCGCGCGGTCGGCCGCGGTATCGGCCCGGCCGCGGCCGCGGTGAACACGGGGTAACCGGGCCCCACGGCCAAGGCGGCACCGTCGGGGCCGTGCTCCCGCGTGATCGTCTCCACCGCCGGGACAGTGGCCGGGACGGGGACCCTTGCCGGGACGGGGACCTCTGCCGGGGAGGCCGCCGCTCGGGCCTCCTCCCCCCGTGCCGTCCGCTCGACGGTCAGCAGCACCAGGCCGCCCGCCGCGACGATCCCGCTCCCCAGCGCCAGCACCGTGCCGGTCAGGCCGAACCGGAAGGTCTCCCCGAACAGGGCGGTACCGACGACTGCCGCGCCCACCGGATTGACGACCGTCACCACCGCGAGCGGCGCGGCCAGCCCCGCCCCCCGGTAGGCGGCCTGGGAGATCAGCAGCCCGCCCAGACCTGTCGCCGCGACGACCAGGAGGCTGGGCACCTCGGCGAGGGGCGCCGCCGGGTCCCAGTCCTCGGCGACCATCTTGGTGAAGACGGACGCGACCCCGAAGGCGATACCGGCCGCACCCGCGAGGATCACGCTGCGGGTCACCGGCCGGTGCGCGCGCCGCGCCGCGAGCAGCAGCACGGCGCACGCACCGAAGGTGACCAGCGCCAGCACCGTGCGCTCCGCGTCGCCCGGCGTCGCCGTGCCGGCGCCGCCGATCAGTGACAGCAGTCCGGCCAGACCCGCCGTCGCCATGATCGCGCCGCGCCACGCGGTGGCACCCGCGCGGCGGCGCACGAAGAGAGCGGCCATCGGGAGGGCGAAGACTATGGTCAGCGCGCCCAGCGGCTGCACCAGGCTGAGCGGGCCGTAGGCGAGAGCCACGACGTGCAGCACCGCGCCGGTGCCGTTCAGTGCCACCGCCGTCCACCAGCCCCCGCGCCGGAAGGGCGCGCAGGAGCCGTCGGGCGTGGTCGTCGCCACCCGCTCCTGCACGATCGCCCCGGCCGCGTAGGCGACCGCGGAGATCAGCGAGAGCAGCACGGAGAGCGCGAGGGCACTCATTTCGTGCCCCTTGCGTCCGCCCGTGACGATACGTCGTAGTCCATACCATCTACGATGGCGTGCGAGCCCGTCCGCGTCGTCGTCCTTGAGCAGGCATTCGCGTCTACTGCCGTAGTAGTACGGGCCTCCTCCGGAAGTCCCCCTCCGGGCGGGTGTGCCGTACGCAGGCGGGGCGGCGATCATGCATATCCCCTAGGGGTTCCCGCGGGAACCGTCTCCGCCACCCGAGGGAACCGCCCCCGCCACCGGCGACGCCCGGTCTCCGGCCCCGGGGGCCGCGCCACCCGGCGGAACCTTTCCTCACCCTGCCGTGCGGCCATCGGAAGATCCGGCGCGGGATGCGGATGGGGTCTTCCGCCCGCTGGGTATGTAAGTGACCATCGTCGGGCGCACGAGGAACGGGGACCGCATGAAGGTCGGGCTCATCACCCGGGAGTACCCACCGGATGTCTACGGCGGCGCCGGCGTGCACGTGGAGTTCCTCGCCCGGGAACTGAGGCGGCTCACCGACCTGGAGGTGCACTGCTGGGCCGGGGCCGCCCCGGACGCGCCCGGCGCCCCCGGCACCGAGGACGGCGTGCTGCGCCACCGCCCCGCCCCCTCCCTCGACGGTGCCAACGACGCCCTGCGCACCTTCTCCGCCGACCTGTCGATGACCGCGGCCCTCGAAGGCCGCGACCTCGTGCACTCCCACACCTGGTACGCAAATCTCGCGGGCCACCTCGCCAAACTCCTGTACGGCGTACCGCACGTGATGACCGCGCACTCCCTCGAGCCGCTGCGGCCCTGGAAGGCCGAGCAGCTCGGCGGCGGATACGCGCTGTCGAGCTGGGCCGAGCGCACCGCGGTCGAGGCCGCCGACGCCGTCGTCGCCGTCTCCGGCTCCATGCGCGACGACGTCCTGCGCTGCTACCCGGCCCTCGACCCCGACCGTGTACACGTCGTCCACAACGGCATCGACACCCTGCTGTACCGCCCCCAGCCCGGCCGGGACGTCCTGGAGCGTCTCGGCGTCGACCAGGACCGTCCCTACGTGCTCTTCGTCGGCCGGATCACCCGCCAGAAGGGCGTGCCCCACCTGCTGCGGGCCGCCCGCTCCCTGGACCCCTCCGCCCAGCTCGTGCTCTGCGCCGGCGCTCCGGACACCCCCGAGATCGGCCGGGAATTCGAGGAACTGGTCGGTGAACTCGGCCGCGACCGCACAGGGGTGTTCTGGATCCGCGAGATGCTGCCCCGCCCCGATGTCGTACAACTTCTCACGCACGCCGCGCTCTTCGTGTGCCCCTCCGTCTACGAGCCTCTCGGCATCGTCAACCTGGAGGCCATGGCCTGCGGCACTCCGGTGGTCGCCTCCGCGGTCGGCGGCATCCCCGAGGTCGTCGAGGACGGCGTCGGCGGCCTGCTCGTCCCCTACCGGGAATCGGATCCGGCCGCCTTCGAGGCAGGGCTCGCGGCGGCGATGAACCGGCTCGTCGCGGAGCCGGCGACGGCGGCCCGGATGGGCGCGGCGGGGCGGCGGCGTGCCGTCGGTGAGTTCGGCTGGAACGCCGTCGCACGGCGGACCGTCGAGGTGTACGAGAGCGTCCTCGAACCGGGGCGCCCGTAACAGGCGGACGACGGCACCCGTAACAGGCGGAAGCCGTCGGGCAGGGCAGGGTAGGCAGGGCTCGAGGCGGGACCGGCGGCGAAAGGCCGCAGACGTTCGGGAAAGGGGCGGCTATGCGCGGTGGACCTTCTGTGCTGGGGATCGTACTGGCGGGCGGAGAGGGCAAGCGGCTGATGCCGCTGACGGCCGACCGCGCCAAGCCGGCGGTCGTGTTCGGCGGGACGTACCGGCTGGTGGACTTCGTACTGTCCAACCTGGTCAACGGCGGCATCCTGCGGATCTGCGTGCTCACGCAGTACAAGTCGCACTCCCTGGACCGCCACGTCACCACGACCTGGCGCATGTCCAGCCTGCTGGGCAACTACGTCACGCCCGTACCCGCCCAGCAGCGCCTCGGCCCCCGCTGGTTCTCCGGCAGCGCGGACGCGATCCTGCAGTCCCTCAACCTCGTGTACGACGAGCAGCCCGACTACATCGCGGTCTTCGGCGCCGACCACGTCTACCGCATGGATCCGCGCCAGATGCTCGCCCAGCACATCGACAGCGGCGCCGGTGTGACCGTCGCCGGGATCAGGGTCCCGCGCGAGGAGTCCTCGTCCTTCGGTGTCATCACCCCGGGCTCCGACGGGCTGACCGTGGAACGGTTCCTGGAGAAGCCCACCGACCCGCCGGGACTCGCGGACGATCCCGGTAACGTCTTCGCCTCGATGGGCAATTACATCTTCACGACCAAGGCGCTGGTCGAGGCCCTCCACGAGGACGCGGACGACGACGACTCCACGCACGACATGGGCGGCTCGATCCTGCCGATGCTCTCCGAACGCGGCGAGGCGCGGCTGTACGACTTCGGGAACAACCACGTGCCCGGCGAGACCGCCCGCGACCAGGGGTACTGGCGCGACGTGGGCACGCTCGACGCGTACTACGACGCCCACATGGACCTGATCTCCGAGAAGCCCGCCTTCAACCTCTACAACCGCGACTGGCCCATCTACACGCACCCCAGCAGCCACCTCTCGCCCGCCCGGTTCAACGGGGGAGGCATCGCCGGCGAGTCGATCATCAGCCCGGGCTGCCTGATCCGCGGACAGGTCTCCCGCTCGGTGCTCTCGCCCGGGGTGGTCGTGGAGGAGGGCGCCGTCGTCCAGGGCTCCGTGCTCCACGACAACGTCAGGATCGGACGCGGGGCCGTCGTCAGGAACGCGATCCTCGACAAGAACGTGGACGTGCCGCCCGGCGCGACCATCGGCGTCAACCCCGGACGCGACCGCGAGCTCTATTCCGTCTCACGGAGCGGCATCATCGCCCTCGGCAAGGGGCAGCGCGTTTCCTGACGCCGCGTGTCCGCCCGGTCACCTCGTTTGTCCAGCTCGCCCGTACGTACGTAGAGTTCCGCATTCGGAAGGTGCGGCATGCGAGCGATACGAGGACAGCGGCGGCGATGACGGTGACACAGGACGGCCAGGACCGGGTCATGGACCTGGCGGCACCCGGGACCGGGACGGAGTCCGGGGCGGAGCCCGGGACGGGGACCGGGGTGGAGCCGGCGGCCGGCGCCGGGGACCAGGAGTTCGGCCCCGGCATCGACCCGGAGCGCCTCGCTGTCTGCCTGAGCGTGCTCGAGGAGCTCGACCGGCTGGAGATCGACCACCCCGATGCGATCACGGTCCGCAGGGCCACCGCGGGCGTGTACCGGACCGTGAAGCAGCGCCGCCGCCAGGAGCGCCGCGCGGCCAAGACCGCCCACGACCGGGCGGTCACCGAGGCCACCGCCACCGGCTCCGCCGAGCGCATCGACGACGAGACGCAGGGACTGCTGCCCTCCTCGTCCGCGGGCGGCGAGATCGCAGGCATCCTGCAGCGCCCGAGGTCCTGCTACATCTGCAAGTCCCGGTACGTCGAGGTCGACGCCTTCTACCACCAGCTGTGCCAGAAGTGCGCGACGGAGAACCGGGCCCGCAGGGACGCCCGTACGGACCTGACCGGCCGGCGCGCGCTGCTCACCGGCGGCCGGGCGAAGATCGGCATGTACATCGCGCTGCGGCTGCTGCGCGACGGCGCCCACACGACGATCACCACACGTTTCCCCAACGACGCGATCCGCCGTTTCAAGGCGATGCCGGACAGCGGCGAGTGGATCCACCGGCTGAAGATCGTCGGCATCGACCTGCGGGACCCGGCGCAGGTCGTCGCGCTCGCCGACTCGGTCGCTGCCGAGGGCCCGCTGGACATCCTGATCAACAACGCGGCGCAGACCGTACGCCGTTCACCCACGGCCTACAGCGAGCTGGTGGCCGCAGAGTCGGCGCCGCTGCCCGCGGGCGAGCTGCCCACCGCCGAGGTGATCGGCACCTTCGGCAGCGGAGCGGTCGCTGCCCTGCCCTCCCCGCGGAACAACGGCCTCTCGGCCCGCGACGTGACCGAGCTGGCCCTCGTCACCGGCTCGGCCTCCCTCGCCCGCATCGAGGCCGGCACCGCCATCGACGCGGGCGGTCTCGTGCCCGACCTGGATCCGACCAACAGCTGGGTCCAGACGGTCTCGGAGGTCGAGCCGGTCGAGCTGCTCGAAGTGCAGCTGTGCAACTCCACGGCGCCCTTCATCCTGATCAGCAGGCTCCGTCCGGTGATGGCGGCGGCCGCCGCGCGGCGCAAGTACGTCGTGAACGTCTCCGCCATGGAGGGCGTCTTCGGCCGCGGCTACAAGGGTGCCGGCCACCCGCACACCAATATGGCCAAGGCCGCGCTGAACATGCTGACCCGCACCAGCGCCCAGGAAATGTTCGAGTCGGACGGCATCCTGATGACGGCCGTCGACACCGGCTGGATCACTGACGAACGGCCGCACCCCGACAAGATGCGCCTGGCCGAGGCGGGGTTCCACGCACCGCTCGACCTCGTCGACGGCGCGGCCCGCGTATACGACCCGATCGTGCGCGGCGAGGCCGGCGAGGATCTCTACGGCTGCTTCCTGAAGGACTACGAGCCCGGCAACTGGTGAGACCGCGTCCGGAGGGAGCGGTATCCCGCGGGCGGGTGCCCGGCGGCGCGGTGCCCCTCCGGACGGAGCCCGTACGGGCGGCGGGCCTCAGTGATCCGCCGGTGCGCGGTGCGCGGCCGCCACCAGTTCGAGGACCGGTCGCCAGTCCTCGAGCACTCCGGCGTCCAGCTCCAGCCCTCCGCTCTCCTCCTCGGCCTCGCGCAGCAGCTGAGCGTCCTCTCCCGTCAGCCGCACCAGGGCGGCGACCCGCTCCCCGAGCAGCTCTCCGAGTGCCGCGCCCTCCGGCGGCGGGACGATCGCCCGGAGCAGTCCGGCGATCTGGAGCTCCTTGTCGGCCGGGCGGGAGCGGCGCAGCAGATGTGCGGTCCGCAGTGCGCGTGGGGTCGCCTCCCGTGCCCGGAGCGTCACGGGGACGTGCCGGCCCGAGCCCGGCTCCACCGTTCCTTCAGCGTTCCTCTGCCGGTCCGGCGCATCGTGGCTCGTGTACAGCAGTGACATCAGCTCTTCGACGCTGCGCGGCGAATTCATGCGGCCGAGCAGATCAGGACCGGATGAAGGTGCGCGAAGACAGTGCGGTAACAGCGGGCGAATGTGACAGTAACGACAAGTTCTTCGCCCCATCGAGCGCGGGGCCGCTCATGTGGGTACTCTGTCAGCAACGGACAGCCGGCTCGGGTTCTACCAAAGCCCCTCGCCTGTCCCGGGGACACGCCCAGACCTGGGCCGGACCCCCTGCGAAGAGCGGCGCCACCGCGACCGGACCGCCTGTGCAATCAGCCCCACCGGGCGGCCGGCGTCATGCGGAGCACCGCCGCCGGCCCGTCCGGGGTTACGCGACATAAGGAGTTCGCGGTGACACCAGAGAAGACCACACTCGACGAGCACCATAGCCGCCTCGACGGCGAGCTGACGGCCGGCAGGACGGGGCCCGCTGAACTGGGCAGCCTCGAGGTCTGGGCCAGGTCGGCGCCCATCAGGCTCGCCGGATACGAGGACGACCTCGCGGAGCCTCACATCCTTCAGGGCATCGACTGATCCACCCGAATAATCGAAGGTCGTTCGTCGGTTGAACGCGGCACCTGTCTCCGTCCGTGCACTAAGTGGCGGAAGGACGGAGCAGGTGACCGCACAGGACCAACCGCAGTTCCCACCACCCACTGGCCACGTGGAGCTGATGCTCGGGGCCTACGTCCTGGGTGCGCTGTCCGCGGAGGAGGACCGGCAGGTGGCCGCGCATCTGCGCGGCTGCGTCCGGTGCGGGGCGGCCTACGTGGAGTTCGCCGAGGCACCGTGGCTGCTCGCGTTACTCTCGGAGGACGACCTGCGCGAACGACCCGGTGAGCCATGACGCTGTATACCGAACAAGCCCTGCCGTACACCCCCGAGACGTCACGCCGTACAACATATGTGCAGACCCCCCATGTGCACCTACACTCCACCACCATGCTCCGTGTGCTCGCCGTAGACGACGAGGAACCAGCCCTCGAGGAACTCCTCTACCTGCTGCGTGCCGACCCCCGGGTGCGGAGCGCGGAAGGCGCGCTGGACGCCACGGAGGCGCTGCGCAGGATCGGCCGCGCCCTGGACAGCGGCCCGGACGGCGACGAGGGCATCGACGTCGTCTTCCTCGACATCCACATGGCGGGACTCAACGGGCTGGACATGGCGCGGCTGCTCGCCGGCTTCGCCAAGCCCCCGCAGATCGTCTTCGTCACCGCCCACGAGGGCTTCGCCGTGCAGGCCTTCGACCTCAAGGCCGTCGACTACGTCCTCAAGCCGGTCCGCAGGGAACGGCTCGCCGAGGCGGTGCGCCGGGTCGCCGAGCAGGCCAGAACCGCCCGCGACCCGCAGGTTCCGCTGCCCGCACCGGTCGAGGAGACCGCCGACGACCACATACCCGTCGAACTCGGCGGCGTCACGCGCATGATCGCCGTGGACGACATCACCCATGTGGAGGCACAGGGCGACTATGCCCGGCTGTACACCGCAGAGGGCAGCCATCTCGTCCGCATACCGCTGTCCACCCTCGAGGACCGCTGGCGCTCCCGCGGCTTCGTACGCATCCATCGCCGCCACCTCGTGGCGCTCCGCCACATCGGTGAACTGCGGCTCGCGGCCGGCAACGCCAGTGTCCGCGTCGGCTCCGCGGAACTCCAGGTGAGCCGCCGGCACACCCGTGAACTGCGGGACCTGCTCATGCGCCGGACCAATGACTGAAGGGTGGCGCTCATTGCCGCAGGAGCCGCCGCCCCGCAGGGAGGTCGTCACCGGGGTGTCCCGGCAGCCGCGCAGGCCGTCCCGGTACCGTCCCCGCACCGAGATCGACGAGCAGACGACCCTGGGGCACACCTATGTGCGCTCGCTGATGCGCAGCCAGTTGCGGACGGGGCTGCTCACCTTCGCCGCACTCGCCCTGTTCGTCGGCCCGCTGCCGCTGGTCTTCGCCGCGATGCCGCAGAACCGGATGCTCGTCTGGGTGCTCCTCGGGTTCGCCGTCTACCCGCCGCTGGTGGTGCTGGCCTGGCTGTACGTGCGCCGGGCGGAACGCAACGAGCAGGACTTCGCCCGGCTCGTCGAGGACCGGACCGCCGAGACGCCGTGACCCGCAGGACGACCGGTGGCGCCGCGCCCCGTGGCGACCACGCCGCGCAGCCCCCCAGCCGCGCGGCACGCACCACAGTCCCCACC
>NZ_JAAAXQ010000182.1 GCF_009916105.1 Streptomyces sp. GC420
GGGGTTCCTTGGGGCTCACGGCGTCACCTGCGCGGGGTCGTCGGTTCGGCGAAGGACGTGGCGGGGCCCGGCCCCGGCTCGGTGCCGGGGCCCGGCCCCGGCTCGGTGCCGGGGACTGTGCCGGTACCGGTGCCGGGGACTGTGCCGGTACCGGTGCCGGGGACTGTGCCGGTGCCGGCTCCGGTGGGCGAGGGTGCGGGGAGCGGTGCGGGCAGCGTCAGCGGTGCGACGGCCTGCGAGGTGGGCGCGGGCGGTGCCGCGCTGGGCCGGCCCCGTACCGTCCCGTCGGGTCCGAGGAAGGCGGGACTGCCGCCCGGGACCATTCCGAGTTCGCGGGCGCGGCGCTCCAGCGCCTCGGGCGCCGAGTAGGCGTCCACCTCCTGCTGGAGGCTCTGTTCCTCCTCCGTCAGCTCCCTGGTCTCCTTCTGCAGCTCGTCCAGCTGGAAGGAGCCCCGGTTGAGGGAGGTGTTCAGCAGCAGCAACGAGATCAGGCCGCCGCCGAGGAGCACCACGACCAGCAGGACGAACGGGGTGCGGGCGGCCGTGGCCGGTCCCGTCGCGGGCAGCAGCCGCGACAGCCGCGCGGCCCTGCCCTTCAGCGTCGTGCCGGCCTTCGCTGCCATCAGTCCTCCACGACCTCCGCACGGATGCGCTGCGCCCCCCGCAGCCGGGCGGGGGCGGCCCGCCGGTTCTCGGCGACCTCCTCCTCCGTGGGGAGTTCGGCACCCCGGGTGAGGAGTTTCAGCCTGGGCTGGTAGCGCTCGGGGACGACCGGGAGGCCCGGCGGCGCGGTGGCGGTGGCACCTGCCGCGAAGACCTGCTTGACCAGCCGGTCCTCGAGCGAGTGGTACGACAGGACGGCGATCCGGCCGCCCACGGCGAGGCGGGCGACGGCGGCGGGGACGGCCCGCTCCAGGACCGCCAGTTCGCCGTTGACCTCGATACGCAGGGCCTGGAAGGTGCGCTTGGCCGGGTTGCCCCCGGTTCGCTTGGCAGCCTGCGGCAGCGCCTCGCGGATCACCTCGACCAGCCGGGCGCTGTGCGTGAACGGCTCCTTCTGCCGCTCCCGGACGACGGCCTCGACGATGCGTCTGGCCTGCTTCTCCTCGCCGTAGGCGCGCAGGATCCGCACCAGCTCGCCGGGCGGGTAGGTGTTGAGGACCTCGGCGGCGCTCATGCCGGCCGACTGGTCCATGCGCATGTCGAGGGGCGCGTCCTGGGCGTACGCGAAGCCGCGGTCGGCCTCGTCGAGCTGCATCGAGGAGACGCCGAGGTCGAACAGGACGCCCTGGACCTCGCGGATGCCGAGCCGGTCGAGGACCTCGGGCAGATCGTCGTAGACCGCGTGCACGAGCGTGGCGCGCTCGCCGTAGGGGGCGAGGCGTTCGGCGGACAGCCGCAGAGCCTCCTTGTCACGGTCGAGGCCGATCAGCCGGACCGCGGGGAAGCGGGAGAGCAGTGCCTCGCTGTGGCCGCCGAGGCCGAGGGTGCAGTCGACGACGACCGGTTGGCCGCCCCCGGGGGGATCCGCCTCGAGCGCGGGGGCCAGCAGGTCCAGGCAGCGCCGGAGCATTACGGGGACGTGCCGGGTCTCGCCGCCCGGTTTCCCGCCGCCCTGGTGGGGAGGCTCCCCCGGAACCTGCCCGGGAGTGTCTCCGTCGCGCCCTCGCATGCTGCCCACTTCTCGTCCGGCGCGGTGCCACGCACCGCCCGGTCCGCCGCCCGCCCCGGCTGACGCCGGGAGACGCCCCGGAGGGGCGTGCGGTCCGCCGGCACCGGGGAAGGGGCGCCGGCCGACCTGAGCGGGAGGAGGCCGAGCCGTACGTACGCGCCCGCGCACGCTGGGAATTTCGCGCCACTTTAGTCCACCGATTCGCCCGGTCAATCAACCGGGCCTGCGCGTCGCCCGGCAGAAATGACACTCGTACGGAGGTATCCGAATAGCCCCTGTGGATTAGGTCACAACAAGCGTCATTGACGTTCTTTGTCCTCTCTCACAGCGGGACTCCCGGGACGGTGACCACTACCGTCTTAGACATGTCGACTTCTGCCGCTTCCGCGCCCCTGCCCGCAGAGCCCGCGTCCGCGGCTCGTACCGGTGGCACGGTCACCGACCGCTTCGTCGAGGCGAACAGGGCCTACGCCGCCGAGTTCACCGACCCGGGGACGGACGCCCGCCCGGTGCTGCGCGTCGCCATCGTGGCGTGCATGGACGCCCGCCTCGACCTGCACGCCGCGCTGGGCCTGGAGCTCGGCGACTGTCACACCATCCGCAACGCCGGCGGTGTCGTCACGGACGACGTGATCCGCTCCCTCACCATCAGCCAGCGCGCCCTCGGTACCCGCAGCGTCATGCTGGTCCACCACACCGGCTGCGGTCTCGAGAACCTGACGGAGGAGTTCCGGCACGAGCTGGAGATGGAGGTCGGGCAGCGGCCGGTCTGGGCCGTGGAGGCCTTCCGGGACGTCGAGCAGGACGTCCGCCAGTCGATGGCCCGCGTGCGCACCTCGCCCTTCCTGCTGCACACCGACGACGTACGCGGATTCGTGTTCGACGTGACGACGGGACTGCTGCGGGAGATCGACCCCGTAGGCTGAGGCCGCCCCGGGGCCGCCGGGATACCTCCCAAATCGCTGGAGGAATCGCCGCAAACCCGTCATAGCGCCGCCAGTTGTCCACAGGCGAGTGACACGAAGCGGTAACGGCAACAAGAATGCCCTTGTGACATCCGCCGGAACCTTCCGGGTGCGCTGTCCGTATTTCGGGGTGGGCCGGGCCGTTCGACGGGCTTCGGCCCGTGAACAGAACGGGCCGAGGAGGGCCGGGTGACGACCTATGACGATCGAGCGAGCCTCACAGACCTGACCACCACAGCGGAGCGAGTCCGCCGCTCGGTGGAAGGTGTGATCGAGGGCAAGCCTGAGGTCGTACGGCTTTCGCTGACCGTACTGCTCGCCGAGGGACATCTTCTGATCGAGGATGTCCCCGGCGTGGGGAAGACCATGCTGGCGAAGGCACTCGCGCGGTCCATCGACTGCTCCGTGCGCCGCATCCAGTTCACTCCGGACCTGCTGCCGTCCGACATCACGGGCGTGTCCATCTACGACCAGCAGCGGCGCGACTTCGAGTTCAAGCCGGGCGCGATCTTCGCCCAGATCGTGATCGGCGACGAGATCAACCGCGCCTCGCCCAAGACACAGTCCGCGCTGCTGGAGTCGATGGAGGAACGCCAGGTCACCATCGACGGCCAGACGTACGAACTGCCCAGCCCCTTCATGGTGGTGGCCACGCAGAACCCGGTGGAGATGGAGGGCACGTACCCCCTGCCCGAGGCGCAGCGGGACCGCTTCATGGCCCGGGTCTCGATCGGCTACCCCAGCGCCGAGGCCGAGTTGCAGATGCTCGACGTGCACGGCGGTGTCTCGCCGCTCGACGACCTGCAGCCGGTGGCGCACGCCCATGACGTCGTCAAGCTGATCGATGCCGTCCGCTCGGTGCATGTGGCCGAAGCGGTGCGGCGCTATGCCGTGGACCTGGTGGCCGCCACCCGCAGCCACCCGGACCTCAGACTCGGCGCCTCGCCGCGTGCGACGCTGCACCTGCTGCGGGCCGCGAAGGCCTCCGCCGCCCTGCAGGGCCGCGACTTCGCGCTGCCCGACGACATCCAGGCCCTCGCGGTGCCGGTGCTGGCGCACCGGCTGCTGCCGACCGCCCAGGCGCAGCTGAACCGCCGCACCCCCGAGCAGGTGGTCGCCGACATCCTGCAGCGCACCCCGGTGCCCGCCGCGTCCCCGGCCGGCAGTCCGTCCGTCAGTGCGGGCGGAGGTCCGGCCGCCGGGCGTGCCGCCGCTCCCGCCTCCCCGGCCTACGGCCACCAGCCTCCGGGCGCCCGGAGGCTGTGATGTCCTCGACGTCCGCCGGAAACGTGCCGCCGAACGCCTCGCACGCCGAGGACGACAAGGGCGGGCTGCGGGCGGCGCTGGGCGGGCTGACCACCCGCGGCAGGTCCTTCCTGGCCGCCGGGGTGGCCGCCGCGGTCTGCGCGTACGTTCTGGGCCAGGGCGACCTGCTGCGGGTCGGGCTGCTGCTCGCCGTGCTGCCGCTGCTCTGCGTCGCCGTGCTGTACCGCACGCGGTACCGCGTGGCGGCCAGCCGGCGGCTCACGCCCGGCCGGGTGCCGGCCGGTTCCGAGGCCCGGGTCCACCTGCGGATGGACAATGTCTCCCGGCTGCCCACCGGCCTGCTGATGCTCCAGGACCGGGTGCCCTACGTGCTCGGCCCCCGGCCCCGCTTCGTGCTGGACCGGGTGGAGGCGGGCGGGCGCCGCGAGGTCTCCTACCGGGTCCGCTCCGACCTGCGCGGCCGCTATCCGCTGGGCCCCCTGCAACTGCGTCTGACCGATCCCTTCGGGATGTGCGAGCTCACCCGGTCCTTCAGCGCCTACGACACGCTGACCGTGGTCCCCCGGGTGGAGCCGCTGCCCCCGGTCAGGATGACCGGAGAGGCCCAGGGGTACGGCGACGGGCGGCACCGCTCGCTGGCGCTGGCCGGCGAGGACGACGTGATCCCGCGCGGCTACCGGTACGGCGACGACCTGCGCCGTGTCCACTGGCGCTCCACGGCGCGGTACGGCGAGCTGATGGTGCGCCGCGAGGAGCAGCCCCAGCGGGCCCGCTGCACGGTTCTGCTGGACACCCGGCGGATCGCCCACCGGGGCGCGGGCCCGGACTCCGCCTTCGAGTGGGCGGTCTCGGCCTCCGCCTCCGTGACGGTGCACATGCTGGAGCGGGGCTTCTCCGTGCGGCTGCTCACGGACACCGGCGACTCGGTGCCGGGCGAGGGCTCGGGAGGCTTCGCCGGCGGTCTCGGCGGCGCCACCCAGGAGTCCGCGGAGGCGGCCGGCCTGATGATGGAGACCCTCGCGGTCATCGACCACTCCGACGGCGCGGGCCTGTCCCGCGCCTACGACGTGCTGCGCGGCGGCAACGAAGGCCTGCTCGTCGCGTTCCTCGGGGCCCTGGACGAGGAGCAGGCGGCGGTGGTCGCCAGGATGCGGCAGCGCACCGGCTTCGCGGTGGCCTTCCTCCTGGACGGCGACGCCTGGACGCGGGGCGGCAGCGGCTCCTCGGAGCTCCTGGAGGAACGGCTGCGGATGCTGCGCGAGGCCGGCTGGACGGCGCTGGCCGCCCCGCCCGGGGCCTCGGCGGCGGACCTGTGGCGGCAGGCCGACCAGCAGCGCACCGGGGCGGCGGCCGCGGGCGGACGGGCAACGGGGGAATGGTGATGAGCGGACACGCGAGGCTGGCGCTGTGCGCCTACGCGGCGACGATGTTCGCGGCGTGCGCCCTGCTGCCACTGGTCGAGCCCACGGGCTGGATCGTGCAGGCCGGCTTCCTGCTGGCGATCCTGGCCGGTGTCGGGGCGCTGGCCCGGCGGGTGCCCCTGGCCAGGCCGCTGACCGTGCTGGCGCAGGCCGTGGTGGGCCTGCTCCTCCTGACGACGGCCTTCGCCCGTGAGCAGGCGCCGGCCGGGCTGCTGCCCGGCCCCGACGTCTTCCGCGAGTTCGGCCAGCTTCTCGCCGAGGGCGGCGACGACGTCAGCCGGTACGCGATACCCGCGCCCGCCACGGACGGCATCCGGCTGATGCTCGTCGGCGGGGTCCTGGTGATCGGACTCGCGGTGGACGCGCTGGCGGTCACCTTCCGCAGCGCGGCGCCGGCCGGGCTTCCGCTGCTCGCGCTGTACTCCGTGGCGGCGGGCCTCTCCGACGGCGCGAGCTGGCTGTGGTTCGTGCTGGCAGCCGTGGGATACCTGCTGCTGCTGCTTGCCGAGGGCCGGGACCGGCTCTCCCAGTGGGGGCGGGTCTTCGGCGGGGCTCCCCGTGGCCCCCTGCGCTCGTCGGCGGGGCTGCAGAGCGGCCGCCCGGCACTGGCCCCGGTCCGCACCGGCCGGCGCATCGGCGTGATGGCGCTGGGCATCGCCCTGGTGGTGCCCGCGGCGCTGCCCGCCCTGGACGGCGGACTGCTGGGCGGCACGGGCAGCGGCTCCGGGTCGGGTCCCGGCGGCGGCACGATCTCCGCGGTGAACCCGCTGGTCTCGCTCCAGAACAGCCTGAACCAGCCCGAGGACCGGGAGGTCCTCACGTACAGGACCACCAGCGAGCAAACGCAGGACATGTACCTGCGGATCGTCTCCCTGGACCAGTTCGACGGCACCGCGTGGAAGCCCTCGGAGCGGCGCATCGAGGACGTGCCCACGGTCTTCCCGCAGACCCCGGGGCTCAGCGCCGACGTCAGGACCAGCCAGGTGAGGACCAGCATCTCCGCCGCCGACTGGTACGCGCAGAACTGGCTGCCGATGCCGTATCCGGCGACCAGGGTGGACATCGACGGGCGGTGGCGCTTCGAGCCGGTCGGGCGGACCCTCGTCGGGGACAGCGGACAGACCACGCGCGGCGCGGAGTACACGGTCAGCAGCCTGACCGTGGAGCCCACCGCCGAACAGCTGGCCGCCGCGCCGGACCCGGACCCCTCACTCCGGCGCGAGTACACCGACGTCCCGGACTCGCTGCCGGTCGATGTGCGGACCACGGCGCTGAAGGTCACCAGGGGCGCCGACGACAACTACGAGCGCGCGGTGAAACTGCAGGACTGGTTCGCCAGGGAGGGCGATTTCACGTACGACACCGAGGTGGAGGCGGGCAGCGGGACGGCGGCGATCAGCCGCTTCCTGAAGCAGAAGCAGGGCTTCTGCGTCCACTTCTCGTTCTCCATGGCCGCGATGGCCAGGACGCTGGGCATTCCGGCCCGGGTGGCGGTGGGCTTCACCCCCGGCTCGGCGCGGTCGGACGGCACCATGTCGGTCGGGCTGCGGGACGCCCATGCCTGGCCCGAGCTGTACTTCGAGGGCGTGGGCTGGACCCGGTTCGAGCCGACCCCCACCCGGGGTTCCACGCCGGACTACACGCGCGAGGAGGCACCGGTCGGGCAGCCCAGCGCTCCGACGGCACCCGAGTCGAGCGCGTCGGCCGCCCCGGAGGCGGAGGCCTCGGCCACGCCGACGGACGGCTGCACGCCGGAGATGAAGCGGATCGACGCCTGTCCGTCCGCCGTGCAGTCGGGAGCCGGCCCCACCGGGAACGGGACCGACTGGGCGCTGATCGGCTGGGTGGGAGTGGCCGTCCTGCTGATCCTGGGACTGCCGCTGCTGCCGATGCTGTGGCGGATCAGGACGCGCTCCGGGCGGCTGGCCGAGACAGGGCCGGGGGATCGCACGCTGGCGGCGTGGGACGAGCTGACGGACACCGCCTGGGACTACGGCATCCTGCCGGACGAGTCCCTGACGCCGAGGAAGGCTGCCGCGCGGATCGTCCGCATCGGGCATCTCGACCCGGTGATGGCGGAGTCCGTGCACCGGGTGGCGGCCGCGGTGGAGCAGGTGCTGTACGCGCCACGGCCCCAGCCGGCCGCGGGACTCGCCCAGGACGTCCACCACGCGCGGGTGGCGCTGGGAGCGGGGCTGAGCCGGACGACGCGGATCCGGGCGCTGTTCGCCCCTCGCTCCGCTGTCCGGGTGATGTGGGTCCTCACCGACCGCTGGGCCGGCCTCTCCGCCCGCGTGTCCGCCGCGATGCCGTCCTGGCCGCCGGCGCTTCTCCGCCGCCGCCCGAACGACGGCTGACTCCGGTCCCTGGCCTCGCCGGATCCCCCCGCCCACCGAGGAGCGGGGGGATTCGGCGCCGCACCTCTGGTGGCCGCCGCAGGCCGCTGCCGAGGCCGCTGCGGTCAGCCCCGCCGACCGGCAGAGGGCCGGCGCCGTACGGCGCCGGCCCGGAGCGGGTGGCGAGGCGGGACGGGCACGGGAAGAGCGCGGGAAAGCGCGGGAAGAAGCGCGGGCATGGCTGAGGGGTGACCGCCGGGCGGCGGTCACCCCTCATTCAGTTCGGTCGAGAGGTCGCTTCAATGACCCTGCTCGTCGCGACGGCGCTGCCACCGCTGTTCGATGCGGTCCATCATGGACCGACGTTGCCGGGGGCCGCGACCGGCCGCCGGGCCGGTCGTCGCTGCACCCTGCTCACCCGGTTTGGGCGCCTTGCGCCAACCGGTGACCGCGAGCACCGCGCAGCCGAGCATGACGAGGAAACCCACCACGCTGACCCAGATCTGCTGCGCGACCATTCCGGCCATGAGGAGCGCGATACCCACAAGAAAGCCTGCGACCGCCTGGTAGACCCGTCGCCGGGTGTACGTACGCAGCCCGCTTCCCTCAAGCGCTGTCGCGAACTTGGGGTCTTCGGCGTACAGCGCTCGCTCCATCTGCTCGAGCATTCGCTGCTCGTGCTCCGAGAGCGGCACGGAGTCCTCCTACTCGTCGGTCGCGGGGGGCGACCGGGGTGCGACCCTTTCAGGATAGGCAGGGAATCGCCCCCGTGAAACCCGCCCCTCTACGCCAATTCGCCATTCCGGGCCGCCATGTCGGCACGGTCACGGGGGGTTGATTCCCCGGTGGCCGTTCCGTCATGCCGCACGGTCTCCTTAGATCATACGGGGCGACACGCCCGAACGGGGGTGCTGTGGCGTACTCCATCCGCCAGGGCAGCCCTGATCAGGCCCGCAGCGCGCATGCGCGGGCTCCTTGTGCGGGCCCGCTCAGCCCCGCTTCTCGCCCAGGACGTGCAGCTGCGTGGCGACCGAGTGGAAGGCCGGCAGCTCCGCGGCCGCCTCCTCCAGCTTCAGAAGCGCCTCGACGGCGCCGGGCTCGGTGTCCACCAGGGCTCCCGGGACCAGGTCGGCGAAGATCCGTACGCCGTGGACCGGCCCGACCTCCAGACCGGCTCCGCCGACCAGCTCGGTGAGCTGCTCCGCGGTGAAGCGGCGCGGCATCGGGTCCCCCGCGCCCCACCGGCCGTCCGGGTCCGTGAGCGCCTGCCGGGCCTCGGTGAAGTGGCCCGCGAGCGCCCTGGCGAGCACGGCGCCGCCCACGCACGCCACGAGCAGGCTGAGCGTGCCCGACTCGCGCAGCGCGGCGGCGGCGTTGCGGAGGTCCTCCGCCGGGTCGTCGACGTACTCCAGGACGCCGTGGCAGAGCACCACGTCGTACCCGCCGCGCTCCACGACGTCGAAGAGGCCGTGGACATCGCCCTGGACGCCCTTGACGCGGTCGGCCACCCCGGCCTCCGCGGTCCTGCGCTCGAGGCCGAACAGCGCGTTGGGGCTGGGGTCGACAACGGTGACGCGATGCCCGAGCCTGGCCACGGGCACCGCGAACTTCCCGGTGCCGCCGCCGGTGTCGAGCACATCGAGGACGTCCCGCCCGCTCGCCTTGACCCGCTGGTCGAGAGCGTCCTTGAGGACCTCCCAGACCACGGCGGTACGAAGGGAGGCGCGGGGGCGCATCGGTTCCGACACGGCAGTTGACTCCTCGGCGCGGTGCCGCCGCGTGCGGCGGGACTCGAACGGTGAACGCGTCCCCACCCTATTCGTTCCGGCCGCACGCACCGTCATCCGGCGTCCGGCCGCTCGGCCTCCTCCCCCTCGACGGGCCACCGCTCGGCCCGCGGCTGGGGCAGCGCGGGCTGGAGCGCCAGCATCCGTTCGACCAGGCGCAGGAACATCCCGGCGTCCCGGACGAGGTCGTCGGCGTCACGCCAGCCGGCCGCGCCCGCTATGCCCGCCTCGGCACGGGCCCTGCGCTGCGCGCCCGCGGCGAACAGGGCGCTCCATTCGGCGAGTTCCGGTGCTATCTCGGGGAGCACCTCCCAGGCGCTCCTTATCCGCTGCCTGCGCCGGGGGCTGGTCTCCGGGCGCCCCCGGACGGCGAGCACGGCGGCGGCGGTACGCAGGGCGGCGAGGTGGGCCGTGGCGTAGCGCTCGTTGGCGGTTTCCATGACGGCCGCCTCCTCGATGCCGCGGCGGGCCTGGGCGAGCAGTTCGAGGGCCGCGGGCGGCGCAGTCGCTCGGCGCAGCACGGGGTGGACGTCGCTCGCGGGACCGGTCAGTGAGGGGGCAGGGCCTGTGGCGCGGCCGCGGCGGGCGGCGGCTGCGGGAGTGCGGGCCATGACGAACCTCCTGTCGTCGTGTGACGGCACTGTGGCCGTATGTGCCCATCGTCGGGTATGCCACTGACAATCCGCTCCTACCTGCTTGTTCTTTCCGAGCGGAGGTGGCGAGAGGACCGTTTCCTGAGCTGCGGCTCACCGTGATCACCGGGCGGGTCCTGGGCTCGCCGCCTCGGTGATCACACGCTCTGAACCCGGACGATCTTCCTGCGCCGGCCGAGGACCTGGTGCTCGCGCACTTTCTCACCGTCTCCGATGTGCCGCGCTCCCGGGCGTTCTACGCCGACGTGCTGGGGGGACAGGTGGTGCTGGACGAGAATCCCCGCATCATCAAGGTCGCCAACAGCTGGATCAACATGAACCGGGGCGGCGGCCACCGACGACAAGCCGGATGTCGTGCCGCGCCCCCGGAACCCCCGCACCGCCTCCAGCTTCCTGAATGTGCGGGTGGCCGACATCCACCGCTTCCACGCCGCGGCCGTCGCGAAGGGAGCGGAGTTCTCACCCCGCCCATCGACCGCCGTGCGGAGCTGCGCTGCTGCATGCGCGATCCGGACGGATACCTCATCGAGGCGGGCCGGGCAACGGGGCTGCTCCAGGGCGTGCCGGCGCGCACCCACCCCTGACCGGGGGGTGCCGCCGTGACCACGCCGACGGCCGGGCCGCGGCGGTGTGCGGGCGTCAGCCGGACGCGGCGCCGGGCCCGCGGGTTCACAGTTGCGGGTCCGTCACCCCGCCAGGGCATGCCATCTGCTCGATCTCCCAGCCGGCGCGCCCGGCGCCGGCCTGGTACGCGCTCTCGTAGAAGGCGAGTACGGCAGCACGCGGGTCGGTCTCGGTACGGACTTCGTCGTACCGCAGCACGGCAAGGTGGCTGTTGCCCCGGGCGATCCAGCGTGCCGCTGCGGGCCGGAGCGACTCCTCGGCCAGGTGCGCGGGCTCCGGGGCGGTGTAGGAGTAGAACGCGGGCTCGGGGAAGGTGTCGTCCCCGAACCAGAAGCCGAAGCTGATCACCTCCCGGGAGTACGCCTCCCGGGTTACCGGGTCGATCTGCGCAGGCTGCTCGACGTGACGTCCGGAGAACCGGCTGTGGGCGATGTCGAAGGTGTGCCAGAAGTGGTGTACCGGGCTGACCTTCCCCGAATACCCTGCGGCGAATTCTTCCAGTACTGACGCCACTTGGCTGAGCACCCGCCAGTACCGGTTGGCCTGCGGGGGATCGTAGGTCGCGTGCTCGGTGTCCTCGGCGAACGGCCGGCCGGCGTCGGGCAGGTCGAAGGGCCTGGGTACGTCGAGTCGCACCCGGACGCCCAGCGCAGCCAGCAAGGCCATGACCGCATCGTGGAAGGACGCCACCGACTGGCCGATGAGCGGGAGGGAAATCTGCCTACCGTCCAGAGTGGAGACAAGCAGCTGATGTCCGACGAAGTCGAAGTCCATCGTGAAGATCGGATTGCCGTCGACCTGTCCCATCGGGCGAGTGGTGATGCCGCGCCCCGTTAGATGGAACGGGACATTCCACCAGTGGTTACGTCGGGCGCCGGCGGCGAGGCGGACCTTCCCGACGATCTGCGCAAAGCGATGGACTGTCTCTTTGGTGTCGCGCCACTCGGCGAGCGGGATCGGTGGGAACAGCTCCATCGTCATCACCTTCCTCTCCGCCCAGCACTCCTGATGCCGGACGGGGCCTCGGACAACCATGATGACCACGCCGGACAGGTGCGGCACCTCGACCCCGGAACGCATATCAGCGTTCGCGCGCGGCACTGCCCCGGTCGCCTGGGCGTGTCTTCGGGATCGGCCCGGATCGGCCTTCGGCACTCGGCGTTCAGCGCCCTCCACTCGCTGGTCACGTTCCGCCTCGGTTCCTTGACCGAGTTGCATCGCAAGGCAGAAGGGCGTCCACGTACGAACCCGTTGATCGGCGCCCCGCAGCACGCGGCCGAGCGGGGGAAGGGCCGGGCTCGCCAGGTCCACGGGGACCGGACACTGCGGCTTTCCCTCACCGGTGGGGTCGGTGGTAGCTTTTGAACTGACCAGTCAGTTCAAAAACTTGAGGGGGCGGTTCATGGAGAGCGATCCGCAGGGGGCGGGGATCTCCGCCCGCGGCCTCGGGCTGCGCGGCCCGCGCGGCTGGGCATTCCGGGACATCGGTTTCGAGGCGGCGCCCGGGGCCCTGATCGCCGTCGAGGGGCAGTCGGGGTCCGGCCGGACATGTCTGCTGCTGGCCCTCACCGGGCGGATGCGTCCCACCGAGGGATCCGCGGAGACCGGCGGGCTGCGACTGCCCAAGCACATGGCCGCGGTGCGGCGGATCAGCGGCCTCGCCCATGTGCCGGGGGTCACCGATCTCGAACCCTCACTGTCGGTCGCCGAGCACCTGCGCGAACGTGCCCTGCTCCAGCGTCGGTTCGGCGGTCCGGTCAGGTCGCTGTTCAGGTCGCGCGAGGAGCGTTTCGCGCAGACCCGGGAACGCGTCGGCACGGCTCTGACGACCGCGGGGCTCGACGTCGGCTCACTCCCCAAGGGCTCCCGTACCCGGGTGCACGACCTGGAGCGACTGGAGTCGCTGCGACTGTCGGTGGCCCTCGCCCTGATCGGCTCCCCGCGGCTCCTGGCCGTGGACGACCTCGACCTCAAGCTGTCCGACGCCGAACGGGAGGCGGCCTGGGACATGCTGCGGTCGGTGACCGCGGGGGGCACGACCGTGCTCGCCGTGTGCAGCGAGGCGGCCGAGGACGCGCTGCGGGTGCGACCGGCGCCGTCGCCGGCCGCCGAGGAGACCGAGAACACCGATGCCTGCGGGACCGGTCCCACCGGGCCGGACGGCACGGAAGCCGGCACGGGCGACACCGGCACGGCCGACACCGACAGCGGGGCCGACAGAGCCCACACCGACAACAGGGCCGACAGGGCCGAGGCGACCACGAAGGGAAGGGCGGAGAATGCACTCGCCGAGGCTGGCCGCGCTTGAGCTCAGGCGTTTCGGCCGGGGAAGGCTGCCGCGCGCCGCGCTCGTCGCCCTCCTGCTGCTGCCCCTGCTGTACGGCGCCCTCTACCTCTGGTCGTTCTGGGACCCCTACAGTCGGCTCGACCGTATCCCCGCGGCCCTGGTCAACGCCGACAAGGGTGCAAAGGTCGACGGCGAGAAGCTCGCCGCCGGCTCCACGATCGCCGAGAACCTCCTGGACAGCGAGACCTTCGAATGGCACGAGGTGAGCGCGCGGGAGGCCCGTGAGGGCGTGGAGGACGGCACCTACTACCTGTCCCTGACCATGCCCTCCGACTTCAGCGAGCGGATCGCGTCCAGTTCCGGGGACTCCCCCGAGACCGGCGCCCTTCAGGTGCGTACGAACGACGCCAACAACTACATCGTCGGCCAGATCTCCCGGACGGTCTTCTCCGAGGTGCGATCGGCGGCCTCCACCAAGACGTCCCGGTCCTTCCTCGACAAGATCTATGTCTCCTTCTCCGACATCCACGGGGCCACCGAGAAGGCGGCCAAGGGCGCCGACAAGCTGGAAGGCGGCCTCGGAAAGGCGAAGAAGGGCTCCAAGGACCTCGCGGACGGCCTCGAGGAGGCCAAGGAGGGCAGCGGCAGTCTCTCCGGCGGCCTGAAGAAGCTCGACAAGGGCGCCGCGGACCTGGAGTCCGGCGCTGCGCAGGTCGCCGCCGGCACCGAGACGCTCGCCGACAAGGTCGACGGGGCGGCGGACAGAGTGCGCCCGTTCCTGAAGGACAACGGGAAGCACATCGGGGACACCGCCCAGCTGGTCGCCGACTCGGCGGGCGCGATCCGCGACAACCTCGACACCGTCGCCGAGCGGGCGCCCGCCGCGGCCACCCGGCTGCGCGAGGCCTCCGACGCCCTCGACTCCGTCTACCGGGAGCTCTGCGTGGACACCGCCGTCCCGGACGCGGGCTGCGAGAAGCTGAGGACGGCGAAGACGGAGGCCGCGCAGGCGGCGACCGTCGCGGAGGACGTCAGCGCGCTGGTGAAGGACAACGAGGGTGCCATCGACACCCTCGACCGCCGTGTCGCGACCCTGCAGAAGCAGGCGCAGGCTCTCGCCGACCGCGCACCCCGCCTCGACGAGGACCTCGAATCCGCCGTGGCCAAGATCAACGAACTCGACGACGGCGCCCAGAAGGTCGCCAAGGGCGCCGAGCAGGTCCACTCGGGAGTGACGAAGGCCAAGACCGGCTCGGCGGACCTCGACTCCGGGCTGGGCCGCCTGAAGGCGGGCGCCGGCGACCTGGACGGCGGCCTGTACCGGCTCGTCGACGGATCCGCCGACCTGGCCGGTGGTCTGCACGACGGGGCCGCGAAGATCCCCGACTACGACAAGCGGGACCGCGACGCCCGTACGGAGGTGATGGCCGACCCGGTCCGGCTGGCCTCGCAGTCCCTGCACAAGGCGCCCAACTACGGCACCGGCTTCGCCCCGTACTTCATCCCGCTCTCCCTGTGGGTGGGTGCCATGGTGGCGTACATGCTGATCCAGCCGCTCAACCGGCGCGCCCTCGCCGCCGGGTCCTCCGCCTGGCGCATAGCGCTGGCCGGCTGGCTGCCGGTCGCCGCCCTGGGCGTGGTCCAGACGGCCGCGCTGCTCGGTGTGCTGCACTGGGGGCTGGGTCTGCACATGGCCAGGGCGGCGGGGACGCCGGCCTTCCTGGTCCTGGTCACCGGCTGCTTCGCGGCGATCGTCCAGTGGCTGAACGCCCGCTTCGGCGCGGCGGGCCGGATCCTGGTGCTGGCCCTGCTGATGCTCCAGCTGACCTCGGCGGGCGGCACCTATCCCGTGCAGACCAGCCCGGGGTTCTTCAACGCCATCCACCCCTTCCTGCCGATGACTTACGTCGTCGAGGGGCTGCGCAGGCTCATCAGCGGCGGCTCGCTCGCTCCGGTCTGGCAGGGCAGCGCCGTGCTGCTCGCCTTCACGGCGGGCGCCCTGGCCCTGACCGCCCTGTCCGCGCGCCGCAAGCAGGTGTGGACGTTCGACCGACTGCATCCGGAGCTGAGCCTGTGAGCGGACACGCGGCCAGGACCGCGCGGAATCCTGTGAGAATCAGGGCCATGGACAGCAGCAGCACCCGCCGTCAGGCGACCAGGCAGAAGCTCTACGAGGCCGCGGTGACCCTCATCGCCGAACAGGGTTTCTCCTCCACCACGGTGGAGGAGATCGCGGAACGGGCGGGGGTCGCGAAGGGCACGGTGTACTACAACTTCGCCAGCAAGACCGTGCTCTTCGAGGAGTTGCTGCGACATGGCGTGGGACTGCTCACCGCCTCGCTGCAGAACGCCGCGGACGAGACGGCGGAACGCGGCGGCAGCCAGGTCGACGCGCTCGACGCGATGATCAGGGCGGGCCTGGTCTTCATCGACCGCTACCCGGCCTTCACCCAGCTGTACGTGGCCGAGCTGTGGCGCACCAACCGTGCCTGGCAGTCGACCCTCCTGGTGGTGCGGCAGCAGGTCGTGGCCGTGGTCGAGAACGTGCTCAGGGAGGCCGTCCGAAGAGGCGAACTCAGCGAGGAGATCGACATTCCGCTGACGGCCGCCGCGCTCGTCGGCATGGTGCTGATGGCGGCCCTCGACTGGCAGGCCTTCCAGCGCGAGCGCTCCATCGACGAGGTGCACGCGGCTCTGTCGCGCCTGCTGCAGGGCCGGGTGACGGGCGACCGGCGGTAGGCCGCCCCGCAACGGCCCCGTGAGGAGCCGCGGCGTGGCGCAGGCGGGTCGGGGACACCGGACGCACGCAGGCCCGGTGCGGCTCGATCCCCCTCGAGCCGCACCGGGCCTGCGCGTCCCCCGTGCTCCCCCCGTTC
>NZ_JAAAXQ010000183.1 GCF_009916105.1 Streptomyces sp. GC420
GGGCCGGTCCGACGTACGGCGGACGGGCGGGCCGGGGACTTGCGGCGGGGAGCCGTGCGCCGTCACGCTGTGCGGCAGCTGTGCGGCGGAACGTGTTGTGGCGAACTCATGACGTGTCAGACGCTCCTCGCCCTTACGGGAAGGGGGTGGTCGCCCATTACTCTCTTGGTGGCCCCCTGCCCGACTTCTGGAACGCGAGACTCATGACCGACGACGTACTGCTAGTCCACGGCGGCACCCCGCTCGAGGGCGAGATCCGGGTCCGTGGCGCGAAGAACCTCGTGCCCAAGGCCATGGTCGCGGCCCTGCTCGGCAGCGGTCCGAGCCGGCTGCGCAACGTCCCCGACATTCGTGATGTGCGGGTCGTCCGCGGACTGCTGCAGCTGCACGGCGTCACGGTCCGCCCCGGCGAGGAACCGGGCGAACTCGTCCTCGACCCCACGCACGTGGAGAGCGCGAACGTCGCCGACATCGATGCCCACGCCGGCTCCTCCCGCATCCCGATCCTGTTCTGCGGCCCGCTGCTGCACCGTCTCGGCCACGCCTTCATCCCCGGCCTGGGCGGCTGCGACATCGGCGGCCGGCCCATCGACTTCCACTTCGAGGTGCTGCGGCAGTTCGGCGCGAAGATCGAGAAGCGCTCCGACGGCCAGTACCTCGAGGCGCCGCGGCGGCTGCGCGGCACGAAGATCCGGCTGCCGTACCCGTCCGTCGGCGCGACCGAGCAGGTGCTGCTGACGGCCGTGCTCGCGGAAGGCGTCACGGAGCTCTCCAACGCGGCCGTGGAGCCCGAGATCGAGGACCTCATCTGCGTCCTGCAGAAGATGGGCGCGATCATCGCGATGGACACCGACCGGACCATCCGGATCACCGGTGTCGACAAGCTCGGCGGCTACACCCACCGGGCCCTGTCGGACCGGCTCGAGGCCGCCTCCTGGGCGTCCGCGGCGCTGGCCACCGAGGGCAACATCTACGTGCGCGGCGCCCAGCAGCGCTCGATGATGACCTTCCTCAACACCTACCGCAAGGTCGGCGGCGCGTTCGAGATCGACGACGAGGGCATCCGCTTCTGGCACCCGGGCGGCTCGCTCAACGCCATCGCCCTGGAGACGGACGTGCACCCCGGCTTCCAGACCGACTGGCAGCAGCCGCTCGTCGTCGCGCTGACCCAGGCCGCGGGGCTGTCCATCGTGCACGAGACGGTGTACGAGTCGCGGCTCGGATTCACGAGTGCACTCAATCAGATGGGCGCGCACATCCAGCTCTACCGCGAGTGCCTGGGCGGCTCCGACTGCCGCTTCGGTCAGCGCAACTTCCTGCACTCCGCGGTCGTTTCGGGCCCGACGAAGCTCCAGGGCGCCGATCTGGTCATCCCCGACCTGCGCGGCGGCTTCTCGTATCTCATCGCGGCCCTCGCGGCCCAGGGCACGAGCCGGGTGCACGGCATCGACCTGATCAACCGCGGCTACGAGAACTTCATGGAGAAACTCGTGGAGTTGGGCGCGAAGGTCGAACTCCCCGGCGGCGCACTCGTCTGACCGGGCCCGCACGGCTCCCACCACCGCGAACGCGACGGCCCCCGCCCCCGGGCGGGGGCCGTCGCCGTTCCCCCGCAGCATGCCGGATCCCCGCCCGTGGCCGGGTGGTTGTCCGCCGCGACTGGGCGGAGGCCCCGCCGGCGGCGACGCCCCGGGACGGCGTCCGGACGCGCGAAGGGCGGCCGCCCCGGGTGGGGGTGGCCGCCCTCGCACAGACGTGCTTACTTGCCCTTGGCGGCTTCCTTGAGCTTGGAGCCCGCGGAGACCTTCACGCTGTAGCCGGCCGGAATCTGGATCGGGTCGCCGGTCTGCGGGTTGCGCGCGGTGCGAGCGGCACGGTGGGTGCGCTCGAAGGTCAGGAAGCCGGGGATGGTGACCTTCTCGTCGCCCTTGGCGACGACCTCGCCGACGGTCTCGGCGAAGGCGGCCAGAACGGCGTCGGCGTCCTTGCGGGTCACCTCGGCGCGGTCGGCCAGCGCGGCCACCAGCTCACTGCGGTTCATTTTGTTACTCCCGTGTTCTTCTTGCCTGTGAGGCGTGAGATCGAAGCCGATGCTGCCAGGGCCCTCGGACAGTCCCCGGACCCGGGTCCTTCTTGCCAGACCCTCGCGCCCGATTACGCATCCTGCCCCCACCTGCGGCGGGAAAGCCAATCCGGCACCCCTGGGAGTCACACGAAAAGCGCCACGGGCCTGCCGCGGTGACGCTCTGTCCACCCCCGGAAGCGGAACGCGAATGTTCTGCGCCACCCTAGAGGGGGGCCGGGTGCGCCGCGTGGGGCGACGCGCCGGACTCCTACCCCCAAAACTCAGGCCGATGCGGTGGTTTCCTGGGCCGCCGCTCTCGCGGCCTCGCGCACCGCGCCCGCGACCGCCCCGGCGACCTTGTCGTTGAAGACGCTGGGGACGATGTAGTTCGCGTTGAGCTCGTCGTCGGTGACGACCGCGGCGAGGGCGCTGGCGGCGGCGAGCATCATGTCCGTGCTGACGGTGCGGGACTGGGCGTCCAGCAGGCCGCGGAAGACGCCGGGGAAGACCAGCACGTTGTTGATCTGGTTGGGGAAGTCGGAGCGTCCCGTGGCGACGACGGCGGCGGTCTGTCGGGCCACGGCCGGGTCCACCTCCGGGTCCGGGTTCGCGAGCGCGAACACAATGGCGTCGTCCGCCATGGCGGCTACGTCGTCGCCCGAGATCACGTTGGGGGCGGAGACGCCGATGAAGACGTCGGCGCCGCGCACGGCCTCCTTCAACGTCCCCGTGAAGCCTTCGGGGTTGGTGTTGTTGGCGATCCAGCACAACGGCGACTCGGGGTCGGCGGCGACGAGGTCCTCGCGGTCCGCGTGCACGACGCCGTGGATGTCGGCGACGACCGCGTGCTTGACGCCCGCCGCGATGAGGAGTTTCAGAATCGCCGTACCGGCCGCGCCGGCACCGGACATGACGACCCGCACGTCCCCGATCCCCTTGTTCACCACGCGAAGTGCGTTGGTGAGGGCGGCGAGGACGACGATCGCCGTGCCGTGCTGGTCGTCGTGGAAGACGGGGATGTCGAGGGCCTCGCGCAGCCGTGCCTCGATCTCGAAGCAGCGGGGGGCGGAGATGTCCTCGAGGTTGATGCCGGCGAAGCCCGGGGCGATGGCCTTGACGATCTCGACAATCGCGTCGGTGTCCTGGGTGTCGAGGCACAGGGGCCAGGCGTCGATGCCGGCGAAGCGCTTGAAGAGGGCCGCCTTGCCCTCCATCACGGGCAGGGCGGCCTTCGGGCCGATGTTGCCCAGGCCGAGCACCGCGGAGCCGTCCGTCACGACCGCGACCGAGTTGCGCTTGATCGTGAGACGGCGCGCGTCCTCGGGGTTCTCCGCGATGGCCATGCAGACGCGGGCGACGCCCGGCGTGTAGATCATGGACAGGTCGTCGCGGTTGCGGATGGGGTGCTTGGACTGCATCTCGATCTTGCCGCCGAGGTGCATGAGGAACGTACGGTCGGAGACCTTGCCGAGGGTCACGCCCTCGATGCCGCTCAGCTTCTCGACGATCTCGTCGGCGTGCGCGGTGGATGTGGCGGCGATGGTGACGTCGATCCGCAGCTTCTCGTGGCCCGAGGCGGTCACGTCGAGGCCGGTGACGGAGCCGCCGGAGGACTCCACGGCCGTGGTGAGCTGGCTGACCGCGGTCCCGCTGGCGGGGACCTCCAGTCGGACCGTCATCGAGTACGAGACGCTGGGCGCCGTTGCCATGGCCGGGTTCCTGCCTTCGCTTGCTTGTTCGCTTGTCGCGCTTGTCTGGCTACCGATTGCCCGATCGTCGCACCTACCGACGAGTAGGTGATAGGCGGTCCGATTTTCGGAAGTTTTGTTCTCCACTGTGGCGGAAAACGGCTTCCACCATACGAGGCGAAGCCGGGAAAACCGGAAGCGGGTCCGCGCGACGCGGACCCGCTTCCTCTGCGCAGGTGGCACCGGCCCGCCATGCTCGCCTCGCGGCAAGTGGTCGCTCGAAGCGACTAAGGTTGGGCCCGGGGGCTTGGATCGAGCCGGTGCCGTACCAAGGCTAACAAACAGTCCGGGGAACGCATTCCTGGCGGCGGGGTTCGCACCGCCCCCGCCGGGACCGGCCCGCAGCCTCAGTCCCTCAGCAGATCGGGAACTCCCGCTACGTCCGGTTCGTCCCGCTCCCCGGAGACCACGGTCAACTGCTGGGTGGCACGGGTCAGAGCGACGTACAGCACCCGCAGCCCCGCCGGCGACTCGTCGGCGATCTCCGCCGGGGACACCACCACCGTCGCGTCGTACTCCAGGCCCTTCGCCTCCAGGCTGCCCAGCGGCACCACGCGCTCGCCCAGCCCGGCCAGCCAGCGGGCCGCCTGCTCGCGCCGCCGCATCGCGACGACCACACCCACGGTGCCGTCCACCCGCTCCAGCAGCCGCGCCGTCTCCTCCCGCACCGCCGTGCCGAGATCACCGTCCGCGACGGCGAAGACCGGCGTGAGCCCCGTGGAGCGGACTGCCTCGGGCGGTGTCGTCCCCGGCATGGCCAGCGCCAGCACCTTCGAGGCCAGCTCGGCGATCTCGGCGGGGTTGCGGTAGTTCACGGTCAGGGTGAAGCGGCGGCGCGGGCGGGTGCCGAGCGCCTCGTCCCGGGCCGCGGCCGCGTCGTCAGGGTCCGACCACGACGACTGGGCCGGGTCGCCGACGACCGTCCAGGTGGCGTGCCGGCCGCGGCGGCCGACCATCCGCCACTGCATGGGCGTGAGGTCCTGCGCCTCGTCGACGATCACATGGGCGTACTCGCTGCGTTCCTCCGCCAGTCGCTCCGCGCGTTCCCGCCGGCTCTCCTCGCGCTGCGGCATCAGCTCCTCCAGCCCGGTGAGCTGGTCGAGCGGGTCCAGCTCACGCCTGCGCCTGGGGCGCGGCGGTACGCCGAGGATGTGCTGAAGCTCGTCCAGCAGCGCCACGTCGTGCACCGACAGCGGGCCCTCGCCCCGCGTGCCCAGCCGGCCCAGGGAACGCGCGAGCCTGCGCACCTCCCGCGGGTTGAGCACCCGGCGCGCCCAGCGGCCGAGGCGGCGCTCGTCGGCCATCGCGGCCAGCACCCCGCGCGGGGTCAGCTCCGGCCACCAGGCGTCCAGGAACTCGACGAAGGCGGGTTCCGTGGTGATGTCCTCGTCGAAGCCGGACCGCAGCTCGGCGGCCAGTTCGGGGTCGGTGTAACGGTTCCGCGCACCCGACTTCGCCCACAGCGCGTCCAGTACCAGTCTGCGGGCCCGGGGCCGCAGCAGGTTGACGGGGGCGGTCCCGCCGAGCGCGGCCTGCCTGATCCGGTGCAGCTCCGCCGCTTCGAGTTCGAGGCGTCGCCCGAAGGCGACGACCCGCAGCCGGTCGGCGCCGCCGGATCCGTTCGCCGCCGCCTCTTCCCCGCCCAGCGTCAGCTGCTCGCCGGCCCCGGAGGGGACGCCCGGGGCGCCGGTGCGGGCTCCGGACGGCACGTCCAGCGCACCGCGCGCCGCCTTGCGGAGCACCTTCAGCATGCGGGAGGAGCCCTTGATCCGGGCCACTTCCGGCTCGTCGTACGCCGTGGCCTCGGCCCCGTCGACCAGGGAGCCCAGGGCGCGGATGGCGACCTGGCCCTCCTCCCCGAGCGAGGGCAGCACTCCCTCGGTGTAGGAGACGAGGAGCGGGGTCGGGGAGACGATCAGGATGCCGCCCGCGTAGCGGCGGCGGTCCTGGTAGAGGAGGTAGGCCGCGCGGTGCAGCGCGACGGCCGTCTTGCCGGTGCCGGGGCCGCCCTCGACCTGGGCGACGGACGCGGCGGGCGCCCGGATCACCAGGTCCTGCTCGGCCTGGATGGAGGAGACGATGTCCCGCATGGTGTGGCTGCGGGCGCGGCCGAGCGCGGCCATCAGCGCGCCGTCACCGATCACGGGCAGCTCCGCGCCGTCCAGCGTGGCCCTGAGCTCCGGCCGCATCAGGTCGTCCTCGACCCCGAGGACCCTGCGGCCCCTGGACCGGATGACCCGGCGCCGCACCACCCGGCCGGGGTCCTTGGGCGTGGAGCGGTAGAAGGGGGCGGCGGCCGGCGCGCGCCAGTCGATGACCAGCGGCGCGAAGTCGGAGTCGAGGACGCCGATGCGGCCGATGTGCAGGGTCTCGCCGATCTCGGCGGTGTTGTCGGGGCGCACGGCGTCGTCCGCCGGCTCGATCGACGTGTACGCGCCGTCGGGTCCCCGCTCACCGTCCTTGCCGTACAGCAGGTCGATCCGCCCGAAGAGGAAGTCCTCGAACTCGCTGTTCAGCCGGTTGAGGTGGATGCCGGCCCGGAAGACCTGCGCGTCGCGCTCGGCGAGGGCGCCGGGGGTACCGACCTGGCCCCGCTGGGCGGCGTCGTGCATCAGGAACTCCGCCTCGTGGATCTTCTCCTCGAGGCGGCGGTACACCCGGTCCAGGTGATCCTGTTCCATGCGGATTTCGCGATCACGGACGGTGTCGCCTCTGTCGGCGGCATCACCCGTGTCGACAGCAGCGGCTTCCTGCGCGGCCACCGAGGCCCCCTTCTGACGTGCTGGGCAGCCGTCAACACTAAGCGAAGGTGACCTCGATACGGAAGAAAGACCGACGTGCCGGACCATGCGGCCCCGCTGCACGCGGTGACGTGCCGGACCATGCGGCCCCGCTGCACGCGGTGACGGGCCGGACCGGGCGGCCTCGTACCGCGCCGTGACGGGCCGGTGTCCGCGCCTCGGGCGAACGGCGGCGACCCGTGACGGGGAGGGCGCACGCGGCGGGCGCGCCGAGGGGCTGTGAACCGTCCCGGTCACAGGCCCCGAGCGCCGTGGGGGCGCGAGCACCGTTGGGGCCGCAGCTCCGCCGGGGCGCGAGCCGCGAGCGGGGTGCGGGCCGCAAACCGCGCAGGACACCAACCGCGAGCGGCGCGAGGCCCGCGGACCCCACGGGCCACGGGCGCGGCGCAGCTGCGTCGCGCAGATGCGGACCGCGGACCACACGGACCGCGAGCACCGTTGGGGCCGCAGCTCCGCCGGGACACGAGCCGCGAGCGGGGTGCGGGCCGCAAACCGCGCAGGACACCAACCGCGAGCGGCGCGAGGCCCGCGGACCCCACGGGCCACGGGCGCGGCGCAGCTGCGTCGCACAGATGCGGACCGCGGACCACACGGACCGCGAGCACCGCAGGAGCCACAGCTCCGCCGGGACACGAGCCGCGAGCGGGGTGCGGGCCGCGAGGGCACGGGGCACGGGCCTTGAGCACTACGAGGGCCCCGCCCACACGGGCCGCGGGCACCGAGCAGGCCGCAGACCACACAGGGCACAAGCCGCAAGCCGGCGCGAGGGCCGCGGGCGCGGGGCCCATTCCGCCCCGGCGATCGAGGAGGCGGCGCACGCCATCGGCTCGTCCCGGAGCGGATACGGCCCGCCGCCTGTGCGGCGAGCCGCTTCTCGACCAGGGGCGTACGAACGCAGCCGAGGTTGACGCAGTTGGAGGTGGCCCAACAACGCGAGCCGCGGGCCGCACGGGCCGGGAGGTGGTCCGGAGCCGGAGGCGGCTGGCCGGTCCGGCCCCCCGGACCGGGGTCGGCGGCCGCCCGGACGGACGGTGGCGGCTCCCGCCGCGCACCGCGCGTGCCGGGGCCGCCACCGCCACCGTTCCGCGTGCGACGCCTTACGCGTCCACGTCCACCAGTCGGTCACCGTCGAACGTGCGGACCTCGAAGTGATCGATCTCGCTGCGGTCCATGGCCGCCCCGCCCTGGACGTACAGCGGGCTGCGGGCCGTCTTGTTCGGACTGTCCTCGATCCCGTAACCCCAGTTCGGCACGGACCAGGAGGTGACCGTCTCCTCCTCGCCCGACTTGGAGACGGCGACCAGGCTGCACTTCAGCGGGCCCTTGACGTTCTTGAGCTCGATGACCGTCGAGGTGCCCCAGGCCATGTCCTTCATGCCGACGGTGGCCGTCACCTTGGTGACCGAGTCGGTGGACTCCACCTTGTCGTCCATGGCGCGGAAGGCCTCCTCGGCCGGGTTGGCACCGCTCCTCGGCGTCGCCGTACCGCCCGCGATCGGGGCCTTCTTGCCCGAGTCCCCGCTCTCGGTGGCCACCACGGCGACCGTCGGGCCGCCGATGATGAGCGCCGCGGCCGCCGCGACCAGGTACAGGCCGCGTCGGCGCTTGACCGCCCGGTGTCTGACGACCTCGCCCACCAGCCGGTCGGCGAGGCGTTCACTCGGTCTCTCGGCGAGTTGCCTGCCGATCTCCGGAGTTCCGCCGGTGCCCGGGAAGTCCGCGAGCGTGGCGAGCATCGGCCCGAGACCGGACAGTTCCTCCAACTGGTTGCCGCAGTAGTCGCAGGTCGCGAGATGGATCTCGAACTGCGTGGCCTCGTCGTCGTCCAGAATCCCCAGTGCGTACGCACCGACGGCATCGTGCACGCTGTTCTCAGGGTGCCGCCCCCGCACAGTCATGCCGTCACTCCCCGTTCCTCAAGCGCCAGCTTCATCGAGCGAAGCGCGTAGAACACCCGAGACCTCACGGTCCCACTGGGTATACCCAGAATCTCCGCCGCCTCATTGACCGTACGTCCTTTGAAGTACGTCTCCACAAGTACTTCACGATGCGCGGGCGTCAGGTCGTCGAGGGCGTCGGAGAGCGTCATCAGCCACAGCGCCTTGTCGATCTCGTCCTCCGCGGGCATGACCTCCAGGGGCGAAGGCTCGACCTCCTGGGGCCGGGCCTGCCGACTGCGATGGCCGTCGATCACGATGCGGCGGGCAACCGTGACCAGCCAGGGGCGCACCGATCCGGTGGCCCTGCTGAGCTGATCGGCGTTCTTCCAGGCCCGTATGAGGGTTTCCTGAACGACGTCCTCGGCCCGCTGCCGGTCGCCTGCGACCAGCCGGAGGACGTACGCGAGAAGGGGCCCCGCGTGTTCGCGGTACAGCGCCCGCATCAACTCCTCGTCCGGGACGGACGCATTGGAGCGCTGCGCCTCACTGCGATGTCGAGCCCGTTGCGGGCGGTCATCGGCCACGGCGGCATCCTTGCGCACCCGAACCTCCAGGTCGAGACCCATTCTTGGGGCGGTGGGCCAGGGGGGCGGAGCTCGCCGGTCGGCGTGCCCCCCGCTTCTCTCCCATCACTACGGAGCGGTCCGGTGATCTTCTCAACGTGCGCAGAAACTTTTTCAAGATCTTTTCATGGGGGGCTAGTTGGAACAGGAGTGCCCCATGATGACAGGCGTACGACTAGCTCCCGGCCGCGACCGCACGGCGGCGGTGCCGCGCAACTCGTTCACGATTCCCACACAGTTCGCTGGAACACCAGCGCCGGCGCCTGCCGCGTGAGGTGTCGAGGTACACGCGCGTGCAGTTGTCGCCCTCGCACTGGCGCAGCCGGGACCTGGCGGACGGGTCGGTGAGCAGCTCGACGGCGTCCCGCGCGACGACGGCGAGGAAGGCCTCGCAACCGGGTCGGCCGGTCAACGTGCGGACCAGTACGTCCCCTTGACGCACGGCGCGCAGGGCGGGGAGAGGCGCGGCGGCGAGAGTGTTGACGCGTTCCATTGCGGAGTCGGCGTTCTGGCCCGGAGTCAACTGGGCGCGGACGAGGGCTGTGACGCGGTCGCGGAGTTCGCGGAAGCGGAGCACCCAGGTGTGGTCGATGTCCAGCACGCCCGCACCGTTCGCCTGTTGACCCGCGTCCGTGCCGTTCGCATGGTCCGTTCCGCCGATGCCGTGCGTGCCGCCCGTGCCGCCCGCTTCCCGGCAGCCGGGCAACAGCAGCCCCGCTCCCAGCAGCCAGGTCCGCAACCGCTCGGGCCCGTCGAGCCGTTCGGCCGGGTACGGGCCGGTGGCCGTGAGATCCAGGCAGACGCGCCCCGCGTCGAACCGGAACGCGTACGGGACCGTGCCAGCCGCCATGCGCCGGTCACCTTCTTCGGGCGTAGGGGGTACTCCGGGGCCGCTCCCCCAGAGTGCCGCCTGCCCCGCCCGACCGGAACCCCCCGGTGCCGGGGGGCAGCCGGTTCGGGCGTACGGCTCACCCGTCCGCGCGCACCGGCCGGCCCCGGCCTCGGTCCCGGACCTCACCCGGCGCCGGACCTCGGCCGACCATGAATCACCGTCCGTCCACGGAGCACCGTCCGGCCGCGGAGCACCGTCCGGCCGCGGAGCACCGCCCGTTGATCAGTTGTCCGCGTACTTCATGTCGGCGGCCGGGTCGAGGGCCAGCCGGTAGCCGCGCTTGACGACGGTCTGGATGAGTCTCGGCGCCCCCAGTGCCGTACGCAGCCGGGCCATGGCCGTCTCGACGGCGTGCTCGTCACGGCCCGCGCCCGGCAGCGCGCGCAGCAACTCGGCGCGGCTGACCACCCAGCCGGGCCTGCGGGCCAGGGCGCGCAGCAGCGCCATCCCGGCAGGCGGGACGCGCCGCAGGTCGCCGTCGAGCACCACGGCGTGGCCGCGGATCTCCACCCGGCGCCCGGCGATGGGCAGACTGCGGGTCCGGGCGGGCAGTTCCAGGCACAGCAACTGGACGAGCGGACCGAGGCGGAAGCGCTCGGGCTGGAGTGTGGCGATGTCGTGGCTCTCCAGCGGCATCGCGGTGACCGGCCCCACACAGGCGGGCAGGACGTCGTGGCGCAGGGCGTCCAGCAACTCGGGAAGCATGCCGCGCCGCTCGGCGCGGGACAGCAGGGAGGCGGCGGCGGGCGCGCTGGTGAAGGTGACGGCGTCCAGCGACCGAGAGACCGTGGCGTCGAGGAGGCGGTCGACGGGCGCCAGGTCCTCGGGCGGCATCCAGCGGTAGACGGGTACGCCGACCACCTCACCGCCCGCCGCGCGCAGCGACTCGATGAAGCCGGGCAGTGGCTCCCCGTGCAGCTGGATGGCGATGCGCCGGCCGTCGACGCCCTCGGCGAGCAGCCGGTCGAGGACCTCGGCCATCGACTCGGAGGCGGGTGACCAGGCCTCCACCAGACCGGCGGCCCTGATCGCGCCCTTCACCTTCGGTCCCCGCGCCAGGAGTTCGACGTTCCGCAGCCGGGCCAGCAGTGCCTCGCCCAGCCCCCAGCCGTCCGCGGCCTCCACCCAGCCGCGGAAGCCGATGGCGGTGGTGGCCACCACCACGTCGGGGGCGTGGCCGATCAGGTCCTTCGTTCTGGCCAGCAGCTCGCTGTCGTCGGCGAGCTGCACGATCCGCAGGGCGGGTGCGTGCATCACCTCGGCGCCGCGTCGGCACAGCAGCGCGCCGAGCTCGTCCGCGCGGCGCGCCGCTGTGACACCGACGGTGAAACCCGCGAGGGGCCCGACGGCCGTCCCTCCTGGGAGGGTCGTCTGTTTCTGTTCGTGCATCGCTCTCGTTCCGCTCTGCCCGAGTGAGCCTGTTGGTGTCGTGCGTCGCTGTGACCGCGTCGCCGCCGGTCGCTCTCGGTCGCTTTCGGTGTCGGCCTCGGTGCCGCCGCGTCATCAGGCGAACCGAGCCTGCCAACGGTGCGTGACAGGCTCGGTTCGCGTTGATTTCCACGGCGTTACGGCCGCGTGTGTCACACCTCGGCGTAGCTGAGCTGCGGCTTCGGGTCGGCCGCCGCCTCCGTGACCTGCTGCCCGGTCGTGGCCGGCTTGCGGAGGTATACGAACCAGGTGACCGCGAAGCACACCGCGTAGAAGGCGAGGAAGCTGACGAAGGCCCCCGTCCCGGTGCCCGCCGTCATGAAGGACTGCCGGAACGCCATGTTGATGCCGAGGCCGCCGAGCGCGCCCACCGCGCCGATGATGCCCATGCTGGCGCCGGACAGCCGCCGCCCGTACGATGCGGCCGCCTCGCCGCCGAGCCCCATGGCCAGCGCCTTGGCGTGGTAGATGCCGGGGATCATCTTGTACGTCGAGCCGTTGCCGAGGCCGGTCAGGACGAACAGCGTGGTGAACCCGACGAGGAAGACCGGCAGGGACTCCCGCACCGAGGCGAGGACGACGATCGCGGTGGCGGCGGCCATCGCCGCGAAGTTCCACAGGGTGATGCGGGCGCCGCCGTACTTGTCCGCGAGCCAGCCGCCGACCGGGCGGATCAGCGAGCCGAGCAGCGGCCCGAGGAAGGTGATCGAGGCCGCCTGCAGCGGGGTGCGCCCGAACTGGGTCTGGAGCACGAGGCCGAAGGCGAAGCTGTAGCCGATGAAGGAGCCGAAGGTGCCGATGTAGAGGAAGGACATGATCCAGGTGTGGCCGTCCTTGACGGCTTCCCTGGCGGCGCCGGTGTCGTTCTTGACGGGCGCCAGGTTGTCCATGAAGAGCGCCGAGCAGATGGCGGCGACGAGGATCAGCGGGATGTAGACGGCCAGCACGATCCGCGGGTGTGCGGCACCGGCGGTGCCGATGACCAGCAGCCCGATGAGCTGCACCACGGGGACGCCGATGTTGCCGCCGCCCGCGTTGAGGCCGAGCGCCCAGCCCTTCTTCCTGAGCGGGAAGAAGGAGTTGATGTTGGTCATGGACGAGGCGAAGTTGCCGCCGCCGACGCCGGCGAGGACCGCCATCCACATGAAGGTGGCGTAGGAGGTGCCCGGCTCCATCACCACGGCCGCCGCGATCGTGGGGACGAGCAGCAGGCTCGCGGCGACGATCGTCCAGTTGCGGCCGCCGAACCTGGCCACCGCGAAGGTGTAGGGGATGCGCACGAGGGCGCCCACCAGGGTCGCCATGGCGACCAGGAAGAACTTGCCGGCCGGATCGACGCCGTACTCGGGGCCCATGAAGAGCACCATCACGGACCACAGGGTCCAGATCGAGAACCCGATGTGCTCGGAGATCACTGAGAAGAGGAGGTTGCGGTTGGCAATCCTCTCCCCCGTCTCCTTCCAGAAGGTCTCGTTCTCCGGGTCCCACTGCTCGATCCAGCGGCCCCCCTTGCGCGTCGCGGTCGGAGCGGTCATCACGCCTCCACAGCCTTAAGCCTCAGCCCTGCACGTCAGGTCGTGGGCTCGACGCTAGGCACGGCGCGTTTCGGCCCCGTGGCTGGAGGTGACCGGGACGAAACCTTGCTCTCACGTGGCGCGGGGGCGGACGGTGAGGGGTCTCACCGTCCGCCCCCGCGGGGTGCGTGCCCGTCCGGGCGCCGGCCGGTGCTTCCCGGCAGGAGCCCCGGAGGCGGGGCCCGGGTCAGCCGAGCTTGTTCATCTGCGCCTCGAAGAGGTCCGCCGGGAAGTCGAAGTCCTTGCCGGACGACATGGAGGCGAGGTTGATCGCCGTGAAGTAGGCGAGCGTGGTGCCCTTGCGGACCACGACGAGCTTCATCGGCCCGGAGGCGCCGTCCTGCTTCGCGGTGATCGTCACGGCCAGCGACTCGTCCCCGCCCGTGGGCCCGGATTCCTTGGCGACCTCGGTGACTTCCTGGTCCTCGCCCTGCAGCGTCGCACCGAAGCCGCCCTGGCAGGCGGTGACCGCCTCGTTCAGCGCCTTCAGCGCGGCCTCGGGCTTGTCCTCGCCGTCGTACGCGGCGAGGGACACCAGGGTCGTCGTCACGTCGAACGCCGACTCGAACGACGCGTCCGCGTCCTCCTCGGCGAGCGCGGACGCGTCGATCTCCGGCTCGGCGGTCACCTGCCGGTACTCCTTGGCCGTCGCGCCCTCCGCCACCACGCCGGCCACCGCGTCGGCCAGCGGCAGGCAGGCGTCGTCGTCCGTCTTCACCTTGCCGTCGAGGATCTCGTCCTCGGGCGGCTCCTCGACGGCGGACTTCTTCACGTCCGCCTTGGTGAGAGCCGCCTTCTCCAGTTCGGCCGCCGACAGCGGCTTCGCGTCCGACCCGCCACCGCCCTCGGCCGGCTGCGACGCCTTGTCCTCCTGCTTGCCCTTGTCGTCCTTGCCCGACGAGTCGGAGCCGCTGCACCCCGTCAGGAGCGCGAGCGACAGCAGGGACACGGATGCGGCGACGGCGGACCGGCGTACGGCAGATCTCTTCACGGCTTGCGTACTGCTTTCTCTGCGGGACGCCGACCTGGCATCGGCGTGAACATGACCGCCACCCTATTGCCCGGCTGTGACAGCGCCACAGGTGGTCACACCGGCGGCGTCGACGGTGCACGACGCCGATGGCCTCCGCCAGCTGTCTCTTCACCCCCGGCCGGCGGAACCTGCGGGGTTGGTGCCACCGCGGTACCGCCCCTTGTCCAGCAGCGCGCCCATGTCCAAGGTGCCTGACCGTTGCCCGCCGTGGCGGGACCGGCCTGTTCGCGGGGCGTTTCCCACGCCCGTCCCGAAAGGGCAACGGGAAACCCGTCGACCTCTGTGCGTGCCGTGGACAGGCTGAAGTCGTCAGCACCAGCACGACCCAACCGGGGGAAACATGCGCAAGATCATGCGAGGTGCCGCCGCGCTCGCGACCACGGCCGCGGCGGTCCTGGCGTTCAGCAGTGCGGCCGAGGCGAAGCCCGCGGCCGACGAGTGGTACGGCTGCCCTTACGGGGCCGTCTGCATCTATCCGCAGAACCAGAACCCGCCCGTCTCGCCGAGCCACACGTACTGGAGCTACGGGGCACACAACCTCAGCAACCAGGTCGGCAACCACTGGGTCCTGAACAACCAGTACGGCGGCGCGAGCGCGAGCCTGTGCACCGGCTACAACGGTGTCGGCTGCAACGAGACCATCCCCGAAGGGGTGGGCGTGTACCGCGACCTCACCCCGATCAACTCGATCACTCTCAACCGGCCGTAGCCCTCACCTGCACGTTCAACGACTTCCGGGACCGTCGGCCGACGGTCCCGGAAGTCCTGTTCTCATCACACTGATTCCGGTTCGCCGCTTGCCTTCCACCCCCGCAGTAGCCTGGGCGTCCGCCGTCTCACGGCTCAGGCCCACATCGCCATGGGGGATGTCTTGGGGGAGCAGCAGCACGCACACGAGGCCGCACACGAGGCCGGCGAGGGGAGCGGGCCGCCCGCGGAGCCGGGGGCTTCCTTCTCCGCGCAACTGAGACGGCTGCGACAGCAGCGAGGGCTGTCCCTGGCCGATCTGGCACGGCGGACGCACTACAGCAAGGGCTACCTCAGCAAGATCGAGACCGGCGCGAAGCGGGCGACCGCCGACGTCGCGCGCCGCTGCGACCAGATCCTGGGCGCGGAGGGCGAGTTGCTCCGGCTGCTGCGGGTGCCCCCGCCACGGGGGGACGGTGCCGCGGGCGGCGACGACGGCGGTGGTGCCGGGGCCGGGGCGCCCCGGGCGCAGTCCGCGGGCGCGTGTCCGTACCGCGGGCTGTCGGCGTTCACCCCGCAGGACGCCGGCTGGTTCTTCGGCCGGGAACGTGTGACGGCCGCGCTGGTCGAGCGGGTCTTCGAACGAGTCGGGACCGGACCGATGCTGCTGGTCGCGCCGTCGGGCGCCGGCAAGTCGTCCCTGCTCAACGCGGGCCTCGTCCCCGCCCTGCGGCACCCCGGCGGCTTTCCGATGGCGGGCGCCGACAGCTGGCCCGTCGTGGCGTTCACACCGACGGCGCATCCGCTGGACGAACTGCTCGACCGCACCGCGAAGGCCCTGGGAAGCGACCACGGAATCACCGCCCGGGAGTTACGGGACCGGCCGCTGACGCTCCTTTCGTTGTTCCGCCGAGTGTCGGACGACAACACCCGGGCGGTCCCCGGGGACAGGCGGCCGCCCCCGCCCGTACGGCCGGTGCTGCTCGTCGACCAGTTCGAGGAGCTGTTCACCCTCTGCTCGGACAAGGACGAGCGGCGGGCGTTCATCCGGGTGCTCTGCGCCGTGGCCGGTACTCCTCTCTCCTCCCCGTCCGGTGCGGAG
>NZ_JAAAXQ010000184.1 GCF_009916105.1 Streptomyces sp. GC420
GCCGCGGCGACCACGTCGGCTTCACCCTCCCCCCGGACCTGCTGGACGACCTGCGCGCCCTCGGTCAGCGGCGGGGCGCCACCCTGTTCATGGTGCTGCTGGCGGGTTTCCAGGCGCTGCTGGCCCGCTGGACGGGCAGCACCGACATCGCCGTCGGGGCACCCGTGGCCGGCCGTGACCGGGCCGAACTGGAACCCCTGATCGGCTTCTTCGTCAACACACTGGTACTGCGCACCGACCTCTCGGGCACCCCCTCCTTCGGGGAACTCGTGACGCGTGCCCGGGAGACCGCCCTCGGCGCCTACGCCCACCAGGACGTCCCCTTCGAACGGCTCGTGGAGGAGGTGCAGCCGGAGCGCGACCTCAGCCGCCACCCCCTGTTCCAGGTCATGCTCGTCCTCAACGACGAGACCGGGCCCCTGCCCGCGCTCCCCGGCCTCACGGCGGAGCCGGTGGTGCTCAGCAACGGCGGCGCCAAGTTCGACCTGTCCCTCTACCTGACCGAGGCCCCCGACGGCCTGCACGGCCACGCCGTGTTCGCCGCCGACCTGTTCGACCGGCGGACCGTCGCACGGATGACGCGCTCCTTCGAACGGCTGCTCAGGGCAGCCGTCGCCGCGCCGGACCGCCCGTTCGGCGACCTGGACCTGCTCGACCCCGCGGAACGCGAACACCTGGTGCACGGCCTGAACGCCACGGACGCACCCCGGCCGGCGACGACCGTCCACGCGCTGATCGCCCGTCAGGCCGCCCGCACCCCGGACGCGGTGGCGGTCCGCGACGAGCGGCACGCCCTCACCTACGCCGAACTCGACGAGCGGGCAGGGCGGCTGGCAGGCGCACTGCGTGCGCAGGGTGCCGGACCGGACTCCCCGGTGGCCGTGTGCGTGGAACGTTCGGCCGACCTGCCGGTGGCACTGCTGGGCGTCCTCAAGGCGGGCGCGGCCTATGTGCCCGTCGACACCGCCTACCCGCGCGAACGGGTCGAGTTGATGCTGGCGGACAGCGGTGCGCGCGTGCTGCTGACCGGCGGGGACGGCGAACCGGACGGCGTACGGCTGCCCGCCGGAGTGCGCACCCTGCGGGTCGAGGACGCGGTGGCTCAGGACCGGCAGCCGCCCGGCGACCTGCCTCCCGCGGATCCCGACCAGCTCGCCTACGTCATCTACACCTCCGGCTCGACCGGCCGCCCCAAGGGCGTCATGGTGCCGCACCGGGGCGTCGTCAACTTCGCCCTCGACATGGTCGCCCGGCTGGAGATCACCGAAGGGGACGTGGTCGCCGCGGTCACCACCGCCTCCTTCGACATCGCCGTCACGGAACTGCTGGTGCCGCTGGTCCGGGGCGCCACCGTGCACATCGTCGCCAGGGAAACCGCCAGGGACGGCAGCATGCTCGCCAAGGAACTGGACCGGGCCGGTGCCACCCTCGTCCAGGCCACCCCGGCCACCTGGCACCTGCTCACGCAGGCCGGCTGGCGCAACCCGCTCGTCAGAGCACTCTGCGGCGGCGAGGCCCTCCCGCCGGTCCTCGCCGAACGCCTGCGGGCCTCCGTGGGCAGCGTGTGGAACGTATACGGCCCCACCGAGACCACCATCTGGTCCACCGCCCACCGGCTGGGCGACGAGGCCCCGGGCCGCCCGGTGCCGATCGGCCGCCCCCTCGCCAACACCCGCGTGCACGTGCTGGACGAGCGACTGCGCCCGCTGCCCGCCGGGGTCTGCGGTGAGCTGTACATCGCCGGCGACGGAGTCGTGCGCGGCTACGCCGGGCGCCCGGGACTCACCGCCGAGCGCTTCCTGCCGGACCCGTTCGCGGCGCCGGGAAGCAGGATGTACCGCACCGGGGACCTGGCCCGCAGGCTGCCCGACGGCACCCTGGAGTACCGGGGCCGCGAGGACGGCCAGGTCAAGGTGCGCGGCCACCGCATCGAACTCGGCGAGATCGAGACCGCCATGGCCCGCCACCCCGAGGTCGCCGAGGCGGCCGTCGCCGTGCGCGGCACCGGAGTGGACGCGATCCTGGTCGGCTACGTCGTGTGGCAGAACCCCTCCGGCGACCCCCTGGCCCTCGGCGCGGCCCTGCGGGAGAGCCTGCCGGACTTCATGGTGCCGTCCGTGCTGGTGGGCCTGGACTCCCTGCCGCTCACCCCGAACGGCAAACTCGACCGCAAGGCCCTCCCCGCGGTCGACCCCGCCCGCACGCGGCAGAAACCGGTGCCACCCCGCGACGCGCTCGAACTGCGGATGGCCCGCATCTGGGAGGAACTCCTCGACGTACGGCCGCTGGGCGTGCGGGACGACTTCTTCGCGCTGGGCGGCCACTCCCTGAAGGCGTTCGAACTGATCGCCGCGGTCCGCAGGGAGTTCGGTGTCGAACTGCCCCTCAACCTCGTCTTTCGCAAACCGACCGTGGAACTGCTCTGCGAGGCACTGTCCGACGCCGGGGAGACCGCAGCCCGGCTGGTGGTGCCGCTCGCCGACGGCGACCCCGGGCGGCCCCCGCTCTTCCTGGTCCACCCGCGCGGCGGCGACGCCTGCTGCTACCTCCCGATCGCCGGGGCACTGGGCGGCTCCCGGCGGGTGTACGGCATCGAGGCCGTAGGCCACAACACCGCCGAGACCCCGCTGCGCCGGGTCGAGGACATGGCGCGGCGGTACCTGGAGGAGATACGCCGGATCGCACCGCACGGCCCGTACCTGATCGCGGGCTGGTCCTTCGGCGGAACGGTGGGCCACGAGATCGCCCTCCGCCTGGAGGCGGCGGGCGAGACGGTCGCCTTCTTCGGCGCCGTCGACACCTCGGCCCCCGGACCCCGCCGCGCCGTCGCCGGCGAGCGCTCCGACATCGTCCGCTACGGCGTCGCCGCCGGCCTGGACGCCCGGGAGATCCAGGGACTTGACGAGGACTCCCTCCTCGAGGCACTGGTCCACCGGGGCCACGAACGGGGCAGCCTGCCCCGCCGGGCCCGTACCGACGCGCTGCGCCGCATGCTGCGGGTGGCCGACGCCAACGGCGAGGCGGCGGCGGCCTACCGGCCCGGCGCCGTCCTGCGCGCCGACGTCCGGCTCTTCACCGTCGCCGAACGCCACCCGGAACTGGACACCCCGCTCGTCGACCCCGGCGCCTGGACCCCGTACACCCGGGGCCGGGTCCGCACCGTTCACGTGCCCGGCAACCACCACACCCTGCTCGACGCGCCTCACGCGGCCGTCCTCGCGGAGCGGCTGTCCGCCGCCCTGGAGCAGGCGGTCTCCCCCTGAGCGCGGTGTCCGGCCGCCCGGGCCGGACACCCCGGAACACCATCCGCCCCCGAACCGATCCCCGAACCGATCCCCGAACCGACAGATCAACGAAGGAGCAGGACATGAACGGCACCGCGACACAGGAATGGACCGTCGTCGTCAACGACGAGGAGCAGTACTCCGTCTGGGCGAGCGACCGCGACATCCCGGCCGGCTGGCGGGCGACCGGGACCAGCGGGACACGGGAGGAGTGCCTGGCCCACATCGAGCAGGTGTGGACCGACATGCGCCCCCTCAGCCTGCGGCTGGCGATGGACGCCGCCGGCTGACCCAGGACCGCCTCCCGCACGTCCCCCCGGCCGTGCCCGGTGCCCGTCGCACCGGGCACGGCCTTCGCCTCCGCGTTCGTCTCTGTCCCCGAACCTGCCCCTGCCCCCGCCGAGGAGAACGAAGCCCATGAACCGACGTGTGCCGCTGCTGACGCTGGTCGCGGTGTCCGCCGTCTCGTCGCTCGGGACCGCGGCGACCCTGCTCGCCCTGCCGTGGTTCGTCCTGCGGAGCACCGGCAGCGGCACCAGCACGGGGCTGGTGGCGGCGGCCGAGACCGCGGGGCTGCTGTGCTCCGCCGTCCTCGCCGGTCCGCTCGTGGACCGCGTGCCCGCCCGGACCGCGAGTGTCGCCGCGGACCTGCTGACCGCCCTCGCGATCGGCCTGGTCCCCGCCCTGCACCGCACGGTCGGCATGCCCCTGCCGCTCCTGGCCGTCCTGGCACTGCTGGCCGGCGCCGCCCGCGGCCCCTCGGACACCGCCAAGCAGGTGCTGGTGATCGGCGCGATACGGCGGGCCGGGACACCGGTCGAGCGCGGCACCAGCGCCGTGGAGGGCGCCCGCCGCATCGGCACCATGGCCGGCGCACCGCTCGCGGGCCTGCTGGTCGCGTCGGCCGGGCCGGTGCCCACGCTGTGCGCGGACGCCGCCGCCCTGCTGCTCTGCGCGATCCTGGTCCGCGCCCTCGTACCGGCCGGACCCCGCCCGCACGAGCACGCCCACGCCTCCGGTTCCGGTTCCGGAGAGGGTTCCTACGGAGCCCGGTTGCGGGCCGGCTTCGCGAGCCTGCGAGAGGACCGGCTGATGCGGGCCGTGGTCGGCGTCCTGCTTGTCACCAACGCCCTGGACAGCGGGCTCAACGCGGTCCTCTACCCGGCCTACGGGACCCGGGTCCTGCACAGCAGCTCCCTGCTCGGGGCGATGATGACGGCCATCGGACTCGGCGCGCTGGCCGGGACGGCCCTGCACGGCTGGCTCGGGCGCCGCTGGCCGCGACGTACGGTCTTCGCCTGCTGCTTCCTGCTGCTCGGCGCGCTGCGCTGCGTCCTCCTCGCCGGGCAGGTGTCCACCGCCGCGCTGCTGGCGGGCCTGGTGGTCTCGGGCATCGGCTCGGGCATCGTCAGCCCGCTGATGATGGCGGTGGCGTACGAACGGGTGCCGGAGTCCGTGCGCGGCCGGGTCTTCGGGCTGGTGGTGGCCTGCGCGCTGGCGGCCACCCCGCTCGGCGCCCTGGGCGCCGGCCTGCTCCTGGACCGGGTGGGCCTGACGGGTGCGCTGGTGCTGTTCGGCGGCGTGTACCTGGCCATCGCGCTGGCTCCGCTGCTGTTCGCCGTGTGGCGGGAACTGGACGGGCCCCGGCCGTCCGCCGTGGCGCGGACTGCCGAGGCCCGTGGGTGAGGGTTCACGGCCCGACGCCGGCCCGGTGCGGCCGCCGGGCGTCACCAGGCCGGCGGATGCACCGCCAGCACCTGGAGCGTGCAGGGGGTGTGCACGGCGTCGAGGCTGTAGACGAGGCCGGTCGGCACGTAGAGGGCCTCTCCCACCCGCAGCCGCAGCTCCAGCGCCTTTTCCAGTACTGCCGGACCCTGCCCGGGGGCGGACGGTTCGACCCGGCCGCCGCAACTGCCCTGTACGGGCAGCAGCACCAGATCGGTGCCGGCCGTCTTCCTGCCGCTGCGTGCGCCCACCGCGAGCGTGATGAAGGAACTGGTGACCTCGGAGCCCAGCAGGGCTCCCAGAGCAGCCGTCAGCTCGGGCCCGTCCGTGTGCCGTGCGGCGACCACCGCGTCGATGCCGTCCGGCCACACCAAGGCCGGACTCCTGTCCCGGTGCACCGACAGGCACAGCGTCAGATCCCTGACGAAGCGGTCCAGGTCGGATTCCGCTCCTGCCCAGGCCGGTTCATAGTCCATGTCCCACTCACGCTCCCCGTCACGCAGGCTCCTCCCGCGTGCCGAGGTCCGGATCCGGCGCCGGCCGTGCGCCCGGCCCGCATGCGCGGCCGCTGCACGTCGGGGCCAGCGGGTACCGGCATGCGACGCCGTTCGCGCGCGGACGAACCTGTCCTTCGCGCACGGAACACCCGTAGGACGAGCCGGCTGTTCTTCCGCCACATGACCGCGGCGACCGGTGGCGCCTCGTAGGGGCGCTCCGGTCCGCGCAGTTGCAGGAACTCTCCCGGACGCGGACGTGGTCCGAAAGTCCCGAGTTCGCGGTACCGCACGGGCAATCGCGGGTGACCGCGCGGGCAGCGCCGTGGACGGGGGACGGGACGGCGACGGGCTCAGACGGAGGGCGCGGTCTCCCCGCCCTCGTCGCCGAGCAGGCCCAGCCGGGCGGACAGGACACCGGCCTGGAAACGGCTCTCGGCGCCGAGTGTCTCCATGACGTCGGCGATGTGCTTGCGGGCCGTGCGCAGGGACATGCCGAGGCGGCGTGCGATGGTCTCGTCCTTCATGCCCGAGGCCAGCAGTCGCACGATGGTCCGGTCGATGTCCTTGGCGACGGCCTCCAGGCCGTCGGTCACCGCGTCGGAGAACGGCTCGGCATGGGTCCAGTACTGCTCGAATATCTCGCACAGATAGTGCACGACCGACGGTTCCCGGATCACCACCGCACCCCAGTTGCCGCTCTGCTCCGGGATGAACGCCACCCGCCGGTCGAAGACGATCAGCCGTCCGAACAGCTCGTGCGCGGTGCGGTACTCGGCGCCGAGACCGGACACCATGGAGACATAGGCCTGGCTGGGTCCGTTGAACCGGGCCGTGTGGTGGTACAGCGTGCGCATCCGCACTCCGCGGGAGAGCAGCGCGGTGTCGCGGGCCAGAGCCTCCTGGAGGGCGGCCGGCACCCGGTTCCCGCCGGGCTGGCTGGTCAGCATTTCCTCGGTGCACTCCGCCGAGGCGCGGTTGAGCGCTGCGCGCACCTCGGCCAGGCCGGGGATCACCTCCAGGCCGACCGAGGCCCGGCTCAGGCTGTCCCGGTAGTGACCGCGCAGGCTGGCGAACTGGTCACGAATACGGTGCAGTTCGGACTGCTGGGCGCGGATCGTCTCCTCCAGCGAGGTCGTCACGACCGCCGCCACGAGGTCCGGGTCGACCGGACGCAGCCGCGCCGGATCGTCCGCGTCCGCCTTCAGCAGGCCCAGTTCGGTGAGCGTGGCGAGGGCCGCGTCGACCTCGTCCCGGCCCAGCCCTAGGTCCCGTGCGGCCCGGTCCTGGTCCAGCCGCTCGTTGCCGACCACCCACTTGTACAGGGCCACCTCGCGGTCCTCGGGTAACGGGGATGGGCCGATCGTCCTGCTTTCTTCGGCTTTGAACATTTCGTCCCCTGTTCGTCTTGCTGCGGGGCAGCTTGGTGAGCGACCTGATCCGTGGCCCGGCCGGCGCCGGCACGGGAGTCTTGAAGCACCGGAGGGCCGGTGCACCGCCCGGCCCGGAACGGGTCCCGGAAACCAGACAGAGGAGTCTCCTCCATGAAGTCCCTGAACTCGGCCGTCGTCGCCCTCTCCGCCTTCTCCGCCCTCGCCCTCGGCGCGCTCGGCGCAGCCGTCGTCCCGCACGCGCCCGTCGGGACGGTGGCGGTGGAGGGCTCCGCGACGGACACCACGAACGAGGACAGCGGCTGGGGCGGTCGGATCCCCGGCGACGCCGTCACCGATCCCGCGGCGCCGTCCGTCACGGTGGCCACGGACATCGATGTCACCGGGGTCTGATCCGGGCCGGCCGCGGTCGCGCAGGCCACCGGAAGGGCGCGCAGGCCCGGACTGCGAGGTCACTGTCCGGTAAGCGGCGTCAACGTGTCGTCTGTCGAACACGCGTTGCACCTTAACGCGCCGGCCGGGCGACACCACGCCGGAACACGCGGACGGGTGACGACATCGACGACCCGTACGGCCGACCCGGAGCGGCTCCGCCCCGGCGGAGCGCCCGATTCTCCCCCTGAGGCGCTCAACCCTCCACGAAAGGCACGCTCGTGAGTTCGTCCGCCACCGACATACTCGATCAACTGAGTTCGCGCGAGATCGAGGTGCTGGGCCACCTCGCCGAAGGTCTCACCTACTCCTCCATCGCCCGGAGGATGCAGCTCAGCCCCCACACCGTCGACACATATCTGCGCAGAATCCGTGGAAAGGCGGGGGTGAGCAATCGTGCGCACCTCATGATCCTGGCTCTCCAGGCCACCCGGCGCGACGATCTGTGGCCGCGGGGGAACTGAGGGGACCCGGGAACCAGGTCGCCGAACGGCGGAGGGTGCGGGCGGGACGCCCCGCCCGCACCCTCCGCCCTCCTCCGCCGGCCGCAAGGACACCGGGCCCGGCGGGCGGCGCCGACCGGGACGGTGTGTTCACCGGCGGCGCAGCCGTATCGTGACCGGGCGGTGGTCGGAGGCCGGTGGGCGCCTCTCGTCCGGCCGGGGCCGCGGGTCCGGCGCGTGGTACGCGGTCAGCAGCGGGACGAGGGAGACGGACAGCAGGAACAGGTCGATCCTGCGCTCCGGCTCGCCGGGCATGAACTCCCCGTAGGTCGGCGAGCGGTCCCCCAGGTGGGCGCCGGCGTCCACCAGGAGCGGGTCGCCTGGGTCGCCGAGGAGCGTGTCGAGCGGTGTCCGGTCGGCGCGCCTCCCGCCCGGCAGCAGCAGGTCGTCCCTGCGGTGCCGGGCCGCGCGGGTCCAGTCGGGTTCGGGGTCGCCGGGCGGGACGCAGTTGGCGTCCAGGCCGACCACCAGCGGCGGCAGGGCGGGATCCGCGTGGTGGCGAAGGTGGTCCGCCTCCACACGTCGGCCGGTCGGGCTGAACGGGTCGAGGTGGGCGACCAGGAACCGCAAGGGGGTGCTCCAGCCCGGCAGCCGGAGGGTGACCAGCCCGTGGCCGTGCCAGTGGGCCAGCTCCGGGGCCACGCGCTCCACGGCCACCCGCTCGACGTCCGGCTCCCAGAACACCGCCTGGTGGCAGCCCGTCTTGGCGGTGAACAGCTCGCCGTCCATGCCGAAGGCGGTCTTCGCCTCCTCGAACAGGGCCCCGCCCGCACGGTGCCAGCCCCAGCCCTCGGTCGTCAGCAGCACCCTCGGCCGCAGCGCGGCGACCAGCGCGCACTGCGCCTTCCACCGCTCGTCGCAGCCCCGCAGCCGCTCGATGCCGGTCTCGTACAGGTTCCAGAACATCAGCAGGTCGGTCCCGCCCGGATCAGCGCCGGCGGGGGAGAGCGGGGCGTTCACCTGATGCCGACCAGCATGGACTCGGGTCCGTCCAGATGCTCCACGCGGGTCTTGCGGAAGCCCGCCTGCCGCAGCCACCGGACACCCTGAGCACCGGTGTAGTCGAACCCGCCCGGCACCTCGGCGTGCATGATCAGACTGAGGATCAGGCCGACCGCGTTGCCGCGGCGCTCGTCGTCGATCAGCGTCTCGTGGACCAGGACGGCTCCGCCCGGCGGCAGTGCGGCGTACGCCTTCTCCAGGAGCCGGAGCTTCTCCGGTTCGCTCCAGTTGTGCAGCACGTGGCCCAGGACGACGACGTCGGCCCGGGGCAGCTCGTCCCGGAAGAAGTCGCCCGGCCGGAACTCGACGCGTTCGGCCACGCCCAGGAGCTCCGTGTACGCCTCGAAGCCCGGCCGGGCGGCCGGCAGGTCGAACCCCACGGCGGTCAGATGAGGGTGGGAGCGCAGCACCCACCCAGGCACTGCCCCCTCCGCGCAGCCGACGTCCACGAGGGTGCGGTACCGATGCCACGGGAAGCGTTCCGCCAGGGCCCGTGCCGGGCCGATGCTGAGCGTGGTCATGTCCCGCTGGAACGCGCCCGCGGACTGGGCGGTGGCGTACGTGCGGGCGTAGAAGTCCCGCCCGTCCCGGCCGCCGTGGGATGCCTTCCCGGTGCGCAGCACGCCGACCAGCTCGTCGGCGAGCCCGGGGCTCCGGGAGAGGAGGCCGGCGCCGAGGTAGCTCGCGGGCTTGCCGGCGTCCAGGTACTCCAGGGCCTCCGGTGTGCCGGCGTACCGGTCGCCGGAGCGGTCGAGCAGGCCGAGCGCCACGAGGGCGTCGAGGAAGTCCGCCGAGGGGCCGGGATGCAGGGCGGTCCGGGCGCACAGTCCGGCGGCGGTCAGCGGCCCTCCCGCGAGTGCGGTGAACACGCCCAGCTCCACGGCGCTGAGCAGGATGCGGGTCTTCCAGTGGGCCCACATCAGGTCGGTGACGGGCTGTGGCGAAATCATGATGGTGGTTCCCTGGGCTCGGAGGCAGGAGGTCGGGGGCGGCACCCCGGTTCGGCGTGCGGCTCAGCGGCGGTCGGCCAGGGCCGCGGGGGCGAAGCCGGGCGGGGTGAAGGAGGCCGTGCACGTGTCGGAGAACGGCGCCTGCGCGAACAGGCCGACCCGGACCTCCGGGTCACCGCCGCCGAGGAAGGTACGGGTGAACCGCCACTCCTGGCCGCCGTGTTCCCGGTGGAAGACGGCGTGGCGCCGCCCCTGCCGGGTGACCAGGAGTTCGGCGCCGGGGCCGGCCAGGGCGGCCCCCGTGGCCTCGTCGGACAGCGGCCGGCTGACCACCGTGACGATCGCCCAGCCGCCCGCGCGGGTGTGCTCCACGCAGATCTTGAACCAGCCCGCCCGGTCGTGGACGACGACGCCCCCCGCGTCCCCGAACGCCCGTCCCTCGACCCCGACCCGGGTCCACAGGGTGTGGTCGCCCGCCACGGCGCGCCCCCAGGTTCCGGTGCCGGACGCCTCGTAGGAGCCGGGCATGCGGAACAGGTCGGCGCCTCGCGGGACCCGCACGCGCAGCTCCCCCGGGTGCGGCAGGGACACGGCGCCGGGGCCGGAGAAGCTCCAGCCGGGGTCGTCGAAGCCGATGACGGCGGTGCCGCGCGGCGGGACCGTCATGGCGTGGTCATCCCGCCGTTGACACTGACGGCCTGGCCGGTGACCCGGGGCGCCGTCGCCAGGTAGCGCACCAGCCCGGCGATGTCCTCCGGCGTCTGGAACGCGCGCTGCGGGATCATCGCGCGCATCCGTTCCCAGCACTCGTCCTCGGTCTCACCGGGACGCGCGAACTCCGACAGCAGGTATCGCCACATGTGGGAGCGGACCATCCCCGGGCAGACGGCGTTGACGCGGATGTTCTCCCGCGCGACCTCCAGGGCCATCGCGGCCGTGAACCCGACCACACCGAACTTCGCCGCGCAGTAGTGGGAGACCTTCGAGAACCCGGTACGGCCCGACACGGAGGAGAAGTTGACGATGGCGCCGCCCCCGGCGGCACGCAGCAGCGGCAGCGCGGACCGCGACGACAGGAACACACCGTCCAGGTTGCCGGAGACGACGTGCCGGAACTCGGCCAGCTCCATGTGCTCGACGGTACTGACATGGGTGACGCCGAACGCGTTGACGACCGTGTCGAGCCGGCCAGGGCCGTCGGCGATGCCCTGGTAGAGGCGGCGGACGGCGTCCTCGTCGGTGGCGTCCGCCTCCGCCGCCGTCACCGGCATGCCCTCGGCCGTCAGCCGCTCGGCCAGGGCGAGCGCCTCGGCGTAGCCGGTGACGGCGGCCGACCGGTAGTGGTTGTACGCCGAGGGCAGCCGGTCGGTGTCGGCGACCACGACGTCGGCGCCGCGCCTGGCGAAGTCCTCGGCGACGGCTGCCCCGATGCCGCGGCCGCCGCCCACCACGAGGACCACCCTGCCGGTGAACTCCCCTTCGGTGCCTGCTGTCATGGCGTGTCTCCCGTCGTTGCGGCACCCGCGGCGGCGGGCGCGAGGGTGTAGGTCAGCGGCGGCAGGACCAGGGCGTCCAGCAGCCGGGGGAAGGCCCGGTAGTCGGCGAGGTTGCGTTCCGGAGCGGCGGCGATCGCGCGCAGCTCCGGGGCGTCGTGCCCGGTGCGGGCCGCCAGCGCGTCGAGCGCGCCGCTCAGCGTGTCGTCCTGGCGCTCGAAGAACGCCCGGAACAGCCGGACGGCCTCGTCCGCACGGCCGCGCAGGCCGGCCCGGCCGCGCGGTGCCACCCGGACCGCGTCCGGCAGGACCCGGTCGTACGGCACGTCCACCGGCGCCGGGCGGCCGGCGAGCGCGTCCAGGAACGCCTCGTCGGTGTACGGCGCCCCGCGGCGCACCGCCGCAGGCGCGAAGTCGCGGGTGAGCAGTTTCTCCACCAGGACGTCCTCGTCCACCCGCCCCAGCGGGCCGACCCGGCCCATGCCGAACGTGCCGTGCACGTCGAGGGCGGTGGGCACCAGGTTCCGGGCGGGCAGCAGCTCCACGGCCGGGCCGACGTCCGCGGCCAGGACCGGCACACCGTGGGCCAGGGCCTCGATCACGACACGGCCCAGCGTCTCCCGCGACGCCGTGCTGGGGAACAGCAGGACGTCCACGGCGTCGAAGAACTCCGCCAGGCGCTCCCGCGACCAGACGCCCGCGACCCGGACCCGTCCGCCGGGCACCCCGGCGCGCGCGAGGGACGCACGGACCGCGCCCGCCTCCCACCGCGGGTCGTTGGGCTTGCCCGCGCACAGCAGCTCCGCCCGCCCGCGCGTCTCGCGGTGGCAGCGCGCGAAGACCGACAGCACCTGGTCGAAGTTCTTGGCCAGGGACAGCGCCCCGAGATACCCGATGCGCAGGTGCCGTCCGCCGGGTGGCAGCCGCCGGGGCGGGCGCCGCGGCATCCGGTCGAGCAGCGGGTACGCCACCGCGGACCCGCTCGCCGCCGTCGCGGGGAAGTTCCGCAGGAACAGCCGGCGCGTGTACGCGGTCGGGAACAGCGCCAGGTCCCCCGGACGCAGCAGGGGAGCGCACAGCTCCTCCTGCGCCCAGTAGCCGGACCACAGCGCGGTGTGCACCTCCCGCACGATGCGGAAGTCCCCGCCCGTCCGCTCCCGCCAGTGGTGGTAGAGGAAGGCGTACGGCCCGGAGCCCGCGTAGACGGTCTCTCCCGGGCGCACGTCCGGGAGCCGGCCCGCACCGGACGTCAGGTCGTGCGGGACGACCGGGCGGTGCCGGGCCAGCAGCCGCGCGGCCTCGCGGTGCATCAGGACCGCGCCGTCGACGATGCCGTCCGCGTCCTGCGAGCGGTAGTCATGCGTGTGCAGGCGCACGCCCGGCCTCCCGGCTCTCCAGCAGCCGCGACAGGCGTTCCCGCAGCGCGACCGGGGACATGCCGTGCAGCTCGAGCTGGCGGGGGTGCACCTGCTGGGCGATGTCCCGGCGCACGCCGTGGACCTCGGCGGGCAGCAGGTACCGCGTGCGCAGCCCCTCGCCGAAACCGCCCCGGGCGCCGTTGTACTCGACGCTCAGCAGGCGCCGGCTGCCGCGCAGCACGGCCACGTCGGCCGGGGCCAGGCGCGGGGCGAGCGCCGCGCAGTGCAGGTGCGGGACGCCGAGGCCCCGGTTGGCCGCGTCCACCAGGACGCCCGCGTATCCGAAGGTCACCACGGCGGCGTCGGTACGGCCCTCGTCCGGCGGCGTCAGCCACACCGCACCGTCGATGTCGCCCGAGCAGTCCCGCGCCGGCGGGTCGAACGCCGCGTCGACCATGCTGATGACATGGGCGGTGGCCGGGTCCCGGCCCAGGCGGTCCAGACACGCGGCGAACTCCGCCTCGGTGACCGGCTCGTAGACCTTGCTGTGCAGCAGCAGACCCAGCAGGTTGGTGGCGTTGTGGGCGCCGCCCCAGGCGCCCCAGCTGCGCCCGGCGAGGACCAGCAGGTTGCGCACGCTCGTGGTCGCCTCGGTGAGCATGCTCAGCGAGTCCATGTAGTACATGGCGTCGGTCGCCACGACCTTCAGGGTGTCCTCCGGCAGAGACAGCGCCATCCCGACCGTCAGGGTCTCGGCCAGTCCGGTGTTGGTGTACGGCACATGACCACGCAGCCCGAACCGGGCGGCCATGTCCGCGGTGAACACGGTCATGTCGCGTCCCGCTCGGGCCCGGTGGCGGGCGAGCATGCGGCCGGCCGTCGACGCGAACGGCGCACGGACCGGACGGGCCGCACCCGCCGGGCGGAAGCTGTGGTCCCCCTTGGCCGTCCGGCACACCAGCACCGACGACCCCGGAGCGGCCAGCAGCTCCCCGAGGGCCGCCCGTACCGCCCTCTCGTCGCGTCCGTCGGCCTCCGTCAGCCGTCCCAGAAAGGCCGACAGATAACGGGTGTTGACCGGCTTGGCCAGCGGCTCGATGCCCTTGCCGTTCGCGTCGACGACGAGCACGAGATTGGTCAGCCCGGCGTCGTGCGCGAACCGCAGCGCCTCGAAGGCGGCACCCTCGTGGAGTTCGCCGTCCCCTGCCAGGCAGACGACTTTGCGGTCGTCGCCCCGGCGTGCCAGCTCCCAGGCGAGACCGACCGCCTGGACGACGCCGACGCCGAGGCTGTACCGCATGGTGTTGCGGAAACCGAGGTCCCGGTGGACGACGCCGGTGAGCCCGTGGTGCAGCGTGGCCAGCGGGGCGAACGGCAGGGCGCCGCGCACATAGTGCTCGGCGTAGAAGGCCGGGGCTATGTGGCCGCGCCCCACGACGAGTTCCGCGGGTGCGCCGCGGTCGTTGCCGGGGACGAGGCCGAGCTCGAAGCAGGCCCGCACCAGCGGCAGCGACGACAGGTTGCTCTGGAGGTTTCCCGAGCCGGCGATCTCGTGCATGCGCAGCAGGACCTCCGCGCTGTCGCCGTACAGCCGCTCCGGGACCTGCGCGGCGACTTCGCGGAGGCCCTCGAAGAGGGAGGAGGCCCGGCCGGCGGAACGCAGCCGGTCCAGTTCCCGCAGGACGACATCGCGCTCGGCGGACGTGAGGCGGGGCAGCGCCGCACGGGCCGGGCCGGCGAAGCGGTCGTACAGCCCGCTCACCGCGCGTCACCGCAGATTTCGTCCAGCGCGTCGCCGAGGATGTCCAGCATCCGGTCGGCCTCGTCCGGCGCGGTGACGAAGGCGGGCGCCAGCACGACCCAGTCGTCCTGCCCGCGCAGGATCAGACCGCGGCGCAGGCAGGCCGCGGCCAGCCGCTCCCCGGCGTCCTCGCCGCCGGCGGCGAGCTTCACCCCGTACAGCAGGCCGAGGGCGCGCACTGTGCCGCGCCCGCCCACGACGGTCCGCAGCCGGGGTTCGAAGTATCCGGCCAGCGCGCCGATGCGGTCCGGGTAGCCGCCCTCGCGGAACAGCCTCACGGCGGCGAGCCCGGCGGCGGCGGCGATCGGGTTCGCGGCGTAGGTGTGCGACGGCGCGAAGGACGGCGGCCGGCCGGACTCGCCGAGTACGGCGGCCACGTGCTCGCCCATGAGGACCGCGGCCAGGGGCGCGAAACCGCCGGAGATGCCCTTGCCCACGCACAGGATGTCCGGGGTGACACCGAAGGTCTGCGCCGCGAAGGGCTGCCCGGTGCGTCCGAAGCCGGTGACGATCTCGTCGAAGACCAGCAGCACGCCGTGCCGGTCGCAGATCTCGCGGACCCGGGCCAGGTAGCCGGCGGGCGGGATCGCCATGCCACGCAGGTGGATGACGGGCTCCATGACGATCGCCGCGACCGACTCGGGGCCCTCGGCCTCGATGGTCCGCTCGATCATGGCGGCCGCCAGCGCGCCGGAGGACTCCCCGGGCACGTCCCAGAACGTCTCCAGGCAGTCCGGCGGCCACACGTGGACGACGCCGGGCAGGCCCGGACCGAACCGGCTGACGTCGGGCCGGCCGGTCAGGGAGAGGGAGCCGTAGGTGGCTCCGTGGTAGCCGTGGTAGTAGCTGAGAACCTTGACGCGGTCGGGGTTGCCGTGGGCGCGGTGGTACAGCCGGGCCAGCCGGACGGCCGCCTCCACGCTCTCGGAGCCCCCGTTGACGAGCTTGGCCGCGGTGATGCCGGCCGGGGCGAGATCGACGAGCTGCCGGGCCAGCTCCAGGGCGGCACGGTTGGTGCCGTGCAGGGGCGGGTTGAAGGGCAGCGTGCGCAACTGGTCGGTCACGGCCTGCGCGATGGGCTCGCAGTCGTAGCCGAAGCAGGTGACGAACACGCCGGACAGGGCGTCCAGGAAGGTGCGGCCTGCGGCGTCGGTCAGCCGGATGCCCTTGCCGGACTCGAAAAGGAGTGCCTGGTCGGAGTGCGGTACCTCGAAGCAGTACGCGGACAGGTCCGGCGGCCAGACGGAGGGGGGTGCCAGTTCGACGGCGGTCATGGGACAGCTCCTCACGGGCGGGGAATCGGAA
>NZ_JAAAXQ010000185.1 GCF_009916105.1 Streptomyces sp. GC420
GGCGCAGGGGGCAGCCGGGTCGGGCGGCTCACCAGCCACCGGCGAACCGGCTCACCAGCCACCGGCTCACCACTTGGCGATGTCGCCGCGCGGCATCTTCGGGTGCCGGCGCGGCGGAGTACGGCCGCTGAGCAGGATGTAGCGGGCGGCGCGGTGGCGCTGGCCCGCGTACGGGGCCAGCAGTTCCAGCATCGCCTCGTCGTCGGCGTCGCGGTCACCCACCAAGGCGTAACCGATGATGCCGGGCAGATGCAGGTCGCCGACGGTCACCGCGTCCACGGCGCCGTTGGAGCGCTGCACCGTCTCGGCGGCCGTCCAGGGGCCGATGCCCGGCACCAGTTGGAGGCGACGCATCGCGGCCTCCTCGTCCATCGAGGCCGCCTCCTCCAGCCGGGACGCGACCCGGACCGCCCGCAGGATCGTCGAGGCGCGCTTGTTGTCGACGCCCGCGCGATGCCACTCCCAGGAGGGGATCATCCGCCAGGTGCCCGGCTCGGGCATGACGTGCATCCGCTCCGCGGGGCCGGGAGCGGGCACACCGTACTGGCGCACCAGCAGCCGCCAGGCGCGGTACGCCTCGTCCGCGGTGACCTTCTGCTCCAGGATCGAGGGGATCAGCGACTCCAGGACCAGTCCGGTGCGCAGCAGCCGCAGCCCGGGGCGGCGGCGCGCCGACTCGTGCACGAGCCGGTGCCGCGGCTCGAAGGCCTCCGGTTCGTCGAGCGCGCCCAGCAGCTCCGGAAGCCGGTCCAGCAGCCAGTCCGCGCCCGGACCCCATGCCTGCGCCTCCACCGTGCCGGAACGGACGGCAACCCTGAGGGTGCCGGGGCCCGCGGGGGTGCGGGTGGCCCGCCACACCGAGCCGTCCGGGGTCGTGCGGAAGGTCGGGTCGCCGGGCCCGCGGCGCAGCGGCCCCAGCACCAGGCCGAGGTCGAACGGCCCGGGCGGGATCCAGGTGCGGGTGGCGGTCCTGCCCGGGGCCGCTGTCCTGGGCACGGGGACATGGCCGCCGCGCACGGTGGTGCGGGTGGGGCGCTGGGGTGCGAATCGGCCTGCCACGCGCAAGAGCCTAGGGCCCGGTGACGGTGCGGGTCCCGCTCGGGCCCGACCCGGGCCGGCGTCGGCCCGGTGCCGGGTGCCGGATGCCGACCCGGTGCCGGGCACAGCTCACGGAGCTGGACGCCGGGCGGCTTCCTCACCCGCCTCCGGGCGGTCGGATCTACCGGGCCGCTCTCCCCGGCCGAGACCGGACCGGACTGCGGGGCACCCAGGGTCCACGGCCACCGGGCCGGGGCGGACAGCTCCGGGCCGGTGACGGACGGCGGCTGCGCACGCGCCGACGCTGGGGCAGTGTGGACGTCAGACGCCCGCGCGCCAAGCAGACCGCGGCACCGGCCGTGGAGAGAACAGCAGAACTGAGCCCCGATGCCCCGCGGGCCCACCGCACCGACCGGAAGCTCGGCCGCCCGCCCCGGCCGGACGGCCGCCGGATCGGGGCGGACGCACGTACCCGCCCCGAGTGCCCGGCGCCGCCGCGCGCCCGCGCGGCAGGCGGGACCCGGCACCCGTCCCGACGGCAGAGACCCGAGCCCGGGACCCGAGCCCGGGACCCGGCGGCCAGACACAGCCCGACGGTCCCGGGATCGGGACAGACGGCGGCCGCACATGCGCCGGCGCTGGAGGCAAGGCTGACGTCACGCTGCCCGCGCGGCGGGCAGAAGGCGGCGCCGGCCGCGAAGGAGCCGCGCGGACGCGAGGCCCGGCGACGGCCCCCGCGTCGCGGCGGACACGCGTACGGGGCCGGGCCGCCGCGCGGGGCGGGCGGGGAGTCCGGGCTGCCGCGGTGGAGCGGCGTTCACTGGTCGGAGGAGAAGCGGATCGAGGCCGCGGGGATGACCGCGTCGCACCAGACGCGGACGCCGGAGCGCAGTTCGTTGTCCGCGCCGACCTGGGCGCCGTCGCCGATGACGGCGTCCGACACGACGCTACGGGCCCCGATGCGGGCGCCCGCGCCGACGAGGGAGTCGGTGATGACCGCGCCCGGCCCGACGACCGCTCCGTCGAGGATCGCGGAGCCGCTGACGCGGGCGCCCTCGTGGATGACTGCGCCGGAGCCGACGACCGTGCCCTCGCTCAGCTTCGCGTCCGCCGCGACCTGCGCGTCCGGCAGGACCAGCCGGTCCCCGCACCGGCCGGGCACCGCCGGGGAGGGCGCCCGGCCCATGACGAGGTCGGCGGACCCGCGGACGAAGGCCTGCGGCGTGCCGAGGTCCAGCCAGTACGTGGAGTCGACCATGCCCCGCAGATGGGCGCCCGCGGCAAGCAGGTCGGGGAAGGTCTCACGCTCCACCGAGACCGGGCGGCCGGTGGGGATGGAGTCGATCACAGAACGGTTGAAGACGTACGCGCCCGCGTTGATCTGGTCGGTGACGATCTCCTCGGGCGTCTGCGGCTTCTCCAGGAAGGCGGTGACCCGTCCGGTGCCGTCCGTGGGTACCAGGCCGAAGGCTCGCGGGTCCTGAACACGCGTCAGGTGCAGGGACACGTCGGCGCCGGACGTGCGGTGGGTGGCGACGAGTGCCTCGATGTCGAGGCCGGTCAGGATGTCGCCGTTGAAGACGAGGACGGGGTCGCCGGGCCCCGAGTGGAGCCGCCCGGCGACATTGCGGATCGCTCCGCCGGTGCCGAGCGGCTCCCTCTCGGTGACGTACTCCAGGTGCAGTCCGAGCGACGAGCCGTCACCGAAGTACGGCTCGAAGACCTCCGCGAGGTACGAGGTGGCGAGCACGACGTGTTCCACGCCTGCCGCTCGCGCCCGTGCCAGCTGGTGGGTGAGGAACGGGACCCCCGCCGCCGGGACCATGGGCTTGGGCGTGTGCACCGTCAGCGGGCGCAGCCGGGTGCCCTTGCCGCCGACCAGGAGGATGGCTTCTGTCACCTGTTGTCTTCGCTTCCTGCTGGGGCCGGTCGAGTGGCGGCCAGTGTATGCAGACTGTGTTGATATGTCCCCGATTCATCTGCCTTGGAGGCCGGCGGACTCGGTCCGGGTCGTACCGAGCTTGCTGTAGAGGCGGCTCCCCGGGCATTCGGTGGCGAAGCCGTCCCGGTGCCCGGAGATGACGTTGAGTCTGACTTTGGTTCCCTTCGGGTACTTGTTTCCACCGGACGTCAGTGTCGTCGTGCCCTTGGGATTGGCTCCGTGCAGGCCGAGCTTCCACGCGGTCAGCCGGGCGACAGCGGTGACGGCCGACGTCGACGGCGTGGAATCCGAATAGGTCCCGAGGACGGCGATGCCCATGCTGTTGGCATTGAAACCGAGGGTGTGCGCGCCCAGTACGGGCTCGGCCACTCCCCCGGCCCGGCCTTCGTAGATGTTTCCGCACTTGTCGACGGCGAAGTTGTAGCCGAAGTCGCGCCAGCCCATGCTCACGACGTGGTAGCGGTAGATACCACGGAGGACCGAGGGCGCCTGCGCGCAGGTGTAGTTGTTGCCGGTGGCACTGTGGTGGACGAAGGCGGCCTTGATCTTGCTGGTGTAGACGAAGGAGCCCTCGCGCAGCGACTCGTCGGCACCCCACCCCTTGCGGGTGACGATGCGCGGGCGCGGTCCGATGTACGGGCCCGCCGCGGCGCCCGTCAGCGTGGCGCCCGCCTGCACGACACCCCCTGGTGAGCCGCCGGTGAGCGCCCCGGCGACGGCGGTCACGGCACCCACGGCGTCCCCGGCGAGTGTGCCGGCGCCGATTGCCGCGACCGTCTCGACGGCGCTCTCCGCGGTGACCTCGGCGGCGTCCTCGGCGTCCTCGGCCGCGTTCTGCGCCGCGGCGCCGAGAACCTGGCCCCCGGTGACGGCGATCGCGTCGGCCAGGGTCTCCTCCTCGTCGAGTTCGGGCAGTTCCAGGGGTTCTTCTGGCAGCGCGGCGAGGGCCGCCGTCCGCGGGCCCCGGGCCCGGGCCTGAGACCGGGACTCGGACCCGAACTCGGACCCGGACTCGGCCTCGGCCTCGGGCCGGGATGGTCCGTCGCCCGGGTCGACGAGTTCGACGCGCAGGCCCGCCGGGAGCGCGGGGGACGGGGTGGCCGAGCGGCGGGAGTCGCCGCCCGCGCGCTGTGCCCGTACCCGGACCTCGATGCCGTCCGAGTCGCCGACCCACAGCGGGGCCGTGCTGCCGCGGGCCCGGCCGGAGCGGCCCTCGGCGGTGTCGGGGTCGGCGGCGTGCTCACCGTTGTGCGTCTGGAGGTCCTGCCAGTCGGACCAGGTTCCCGTGCCGGTCGCGCGGGTGCGCACCTGGACGGTGCCGTGGAGTTCGGCGGAGGCGTCGTCCCAGACGACGCCGACAAGTGAGAACGGCTCGATCTCGCGGCGTATCAGGCTCCTTTCGCCCACCGCGCCGAGTATCCGGTCGGAGGGCGGGTCCAGAGGCAGCGATCGGGTGCTGCCCGGTACGGAGGGGTCTTCTGGGCTGGGGGCGGCGACGGCGGGCGACGAGCCGGTCAGCGGAAGAGCGAGAGCGGCCGTGCACGCGACACCGATCGATGTGGCGATAAATCGACGCATAGAGGGAATGCTGGACGGACCTCGGCCCGTACGCCACGGGAGAACTGACGGCAGGTCCGCCGGATCGGCGCCCCGGCGGCCCGGGGAGGGCCCGCCCGCGAGTCCTGGGCGGCGTACTCTTGCGCAGGTGAACGCCACCGACCGCACCCCCGCCGACCTGCTGCGATCCGCGCTCGCCGCGGACCCGGCCCGCCCTTTGGTGACCTTCTACGACGACGCCACGGGCGAACGCGTCGAACTTTCCGTCGCCACCTTCGCCAATTGGGTGGCCAAGACCGCCAACCTCCTTCAGGGCGACCTCTCCGCAGGCCCCGGCGACCGGCTGGCCCTGCTGCTGCCGGCGCACTGGCAGACGGCCGTGTGGCTGCTCGCCTGTTCCTCGGTGGGCGTGGTAGCGGACGTGGGCGGCACCCCCGCGGACGCGGACGTGGTGGTCTGCGGGCCCGACTCGCTCGAGGAGGCGCGGGCCTGCGGTGGCGAGCGGGTGGCCCTCGCGCTGCGCCCGCTGGGCGGCCGCTTCCCGCAGCCACCGGCCGGCTTCGCCGACTACGCGGTCGAGGTGCCGAGCCAGGGCGACCGTTTCGCCCCGTACGCCCCGGTGGATCCGGACGCTCCCGCCCTGGTCGTCGGCGGCCTCGCGCTGACGGGCACCGAGCTGGTGGCGCGCTCCCGGCAGGACGCGGATCGGCTCGGGCTAGGCGGCGGGGCGCGGCTGCTGTCGGGGCTTGGGTACGACAGCTGGGACGGCCTGTCGGCCGGGCTGTACGCGCCGCTCGCCGCCGGGGGCTCCGTCGTGCTCTGCCGCAACCTGGGGCAGCTGGGCGAGGGCGGCCTGGAGAAGCGGATCGAGAGCGAGCGCGTCACCCGTACGGCGGTCTAGCCCGGCTCCGGCGGGGCACCCGTGCACGGCCACCCGTCCGGCCCACCGGCACTCCGGGAGCAGGGGCCGCGCGGGCCGGAGCGCGGGATGATCGGGGGTGAGCACAACCTTGCGCAGGGTTCAGCCGTCTGCCCATGTGACCGGTGGCCCAGCGCGCCGCCGACCCGTACAGAGGGATGGACGCAGACGTGACCGACAGCGCAGGCACGCCCGCCGAACCGGAGCAGCCGGACGAGGACGAGCCGCCGACCGGAACGCCTGAGCCCGAGGGGACGACGGGGACCGCGACGGAGAAGGAAGAGTGCGCGCCGGCCGCCTCCACCGGCACCGGCACCGGCAGCAACAGCAACAGCAACGAAGAGAGCGGCCGCGCGGAGGCCTCGGACGGGGGCAGGGGCGGCAACGACGGCGACGGAGCCGGGGACGACTCGGCCGGAGCCACGGGCGGCGCCCCGCACAAACGGCACTGGGTGCGCTGGACGGCGCTCGGCGCGGCCGTCGTCGTCCTGGCGGCCGCCGGTGTGGGCTGGTCTCTGTACAAGAAGCTCGACAGCAACATCACCACCGACGAGTACACGGCCCGGGAGCTGGAGAAGTACGAGAAGGAGCGGCCGACCCCGGTCGTCCGCAGCGCGCAGAACATCCTGCTGATCGGCTCCGACACCCGCGAGGGCAAGGGCAACGACAAGTACGGGCAGGACGGCGGATCGCAGCGCTCGGACACGACGATCCTGCTCCACCTGTCCGCCGACCGGGAGAGCGCGACCGCCGTGAGCATCCCCCGGGATCTGATGGTTGACATACCCGCCTGCACCCGGAAGGGCGGGGACCGGACCGAGGCCAGGTTCGCGCAGTTCAACTGGGCGTACCAGTTCGCGGGCGCCTCCTGCACGATCCGCACCGTCGAGAAGCTCACGGACATCCGCATCGACCACCACATGGTGGTCGACTTCAAGGGCTTCAAGAAGATGGTCGACGCGGTGGACGGCGTACGGATCTGCCTCAAGGAGCCGGTCGACGACAAGGACGCGCACCTGAAGCTCCCGGCGGGCGAGCAGACCCTCGACGGCGAGCAGGCGCTCGGCTACGTACGGGCCCGCAAGTCCATCGGCCGCGGCAGCGACACCGAACGCATGGACCGGCAGCAGCAGTTCCTGGGCGCCCTCGTCGACAAGGTGCAGAGCAACGGCGTACTGCTCAATCCGGCGCGGCTGTATCCCGTGCTGGACGCGGCGACGTCCTCGCTCACCACGGATCCGGGGCTGAACTCGCTCAGGGACCTCTACGAGTTGGTGCGCCGGGTCCGCGACATCCCCACGGACAATGTGCAGTTCCTGACGGTTCCGCGGCAACCGTACGCGAATGACCCGAATCGCGATGAACTCGTCCAGCCCGAGGCGGACGAACTGTTCGAGCTGCTGCGGGAGGACGCGCCCCTGCGGGTCTCACCGGACGGGACCAGGGAGGGGGACGAGGAGAAGGGCGACGAGGATGAGAGCGGCCGGGCCGAGAGCGCCGAGCCCGACTCGCCGGCCAGCAGCCCTCCCCCGACCTTCCGCGGAACCACGGCGGCGCCCGCGACGTGTGAATAGACCTGTGATCGATTGATGAGAAATGAGTAAAGCCACGCCAAAGCCGTTACGGCAGAGGCGAGGGATTAGGCGGATTGCCCGGTTGTAGGGGGGAGTGGAATGCATCACCGCTGTCGCTCGACGCCGGACTTGGCGGATAGTGTGAGCGGCCCGGTGCGGTCGACTTCCAGTCACGCACTGCTGGATCGGCCGACCCAGCGGCTGAGCGGGCGCCTCGAGGGGGAAGGCACCCGCGCCGGCGACGGAGGACTCAGGCAATCGTGAACACGCAAGGCCGTGGGCGGGACGACATCGATCCCGCGGACCAGTGGGTACTCAACCCGGCGACCGGCGATTACGAACTGCGACCAATCCCTTCCGGAGCGCATCACCAGGCACGGTCCCGGGCCGCCGCGGCGCCCTCCGCCCCCGACACACCTGGGGCGGGCACAGGGAGCGGATCCGGGCGGCGCGCTTCCGGGACCCGCAGGCCCGAAGTCCCACCGCAGCGCAGAAGGACGGTTTCCGGTTCCTCCCCGGAGCGGCAGGGACCGGCGGGCCGCCGCAAGCGCAGGCCGGAGAGGTCGAAGAAGTCCAAGGCGCTGATGTGGACCGGCGGCGTCCTGGCCTTTGTCGTGGTCGGCGGGTCGGTCGGCGCGTACGCCGTCTACAAGCACTTCACCGGGAACATCCGGACGATCCCCGACGACGGGGCGGGAACCGGCGGCTTCAGCAAGGACCGCGCCGTCAACGTGCTGCTGATCGGCACGGACAAGCGCACCGGCGCCGGCAACGACGGATACGGCGACAGGAACAGCCCGGGGCACGCCGACACCACGATCCTGCTGCACGTGTCCAAGGACCGTACGAACGCCACCGCGATGAGCATCCCCCGCGACCTCATCACCGACATCCCGGACTGCCCGACCGCGCAGGAGGACGGCTCGACGAAGGTCATTCCGGGCACACCGGGCAAGAGGTTCAACAACAGTCTCGGGCAGTACGGGCGCACGCCGAGCTGCACGATGCGAACGGTGACCGAGCTCACCGGAATCAAGATCGACCACTTCATGGTGGCCGACTTCAACGCGGTGAAGACCCTGACCACCGCCGTCGGCGGCGTCAAGGTCTGCCTGGCCAAGGACATCGACGACCCGGACTCCAAGCTCAAGCTGTCCGAGGGTGAGCACACCATCCAGGGCGAGCAGGCACTCGCCTTCGTACGCACCCGGAAGAGCTTCGGAAACTCCGGAGACCTCGACCGCATAAAGACGCAGCAGCAGTTCCTGAGCTCGCTGATGCGCAGGATGAAGTCGGACGACACCCTGACCGACCCGAAGAAGATGTGGAACCTGGCCGAGGCCGCCACCGAGGCACTGACCGTCGACTCCACGCTGAAGGACATCGGCAAGCTGCGCGACCTGGCCATGGAGCTCAACAAGGTCGACACGAAGAACATCAGCTTCGCCACCATCCCCGTGCTGGACAATCCGGCCGAGGTCGTGAAAGCCACCGTGGTCCTCGACGAGACGAGGGCTCCGCAGCTCTTCTCGATGGTCAAGGACGACGTCTCGCTCACCGAGGTGAAGAAGAAGCAGGACGCGGCGAAGAAGGACGCGGAGGCGGCCAGGCTCAAGGGTCCGAAGGCCGACGCCGCCGACGTCCGTGTCAAGGTCGTCAACGGCGGTGCCAAGGCCGGCTCGGCCCAGACCACACTGGCATGGCTTCAGAACGAAGAAGGCGTCCTGAAGTCGGAGAACGGCGGCAACGCGGCCGCCGAAGTGAAGAAGACCCGCCTCGTCTACGGACCCAACCAAGCCGACCAGGCACGGCGACTCGCGGACATCATGGGCCTTCCCGGATCGGCGCTGAAGCCGGCCTCCGCGGACGCCGGTGAGTTCGAGCCGATGCTGCTCACACTCGGTCCCGACTTCCAGGAACCGGGAACTCCGCTCACCGCGCCGACGAAGCTGCCGGAGGGCGTCCAGAAGGTCGAGGCCGACAAGCAAGTGTGCGCCAAGTGAAGCCCGTGCAAAGGGCCTTGGCTCCATGCGGAACACCCAGGGGAGGGGCCCGTTGACGCAGCACAGTGCCATTCGGGGGGAAGGGGCGCGCGAACATGCGCCACAGGCCGGTGACACCGGCCGGCAGGACGGATCGTACGAGGAGAGCACGTCGGCGAGACGGACCGCACGGCAAGGCCCCGGCAGCGGCCAGGGCCCGGCGGGCGGGGGACGCCGGCACGGCGGCACGGGAGCGGGTCGGGGCAGGCGGGCACTGCGCTGGGCGGCGATAACCGTCTCGCTGGTCATACTCGGCACCGCGGGTGCCGGATACCTCTACTACGACCACTTGAACGACCAGATCAAGAAGGACAAGCTGACCCTCGGCGACAAGGAGATGGCCGACCACAAGGCCAACGCCGCGGGCCAGACACCGATCAACATCCTCCTCATCGGCTCCGACGCGCGGGACTCGAAGGAGAACCAGAAGCTCGGCGGCGCGAAGGACACCTTCGGCGCCCCGCCGCTCGCCGACGTGCAGATGCTGCTCCACCTCTCGGCGGACCGCAGCAACATCTCCGTGGTCAGCATGCCGCGCGACACGCTGGTGAAGATCCCCAAGTGCACCGACCCGAAGACCGGTGAGGAGTACCCGGCCACCGAGGGCCGGAGGCTGACGAACGAGACGCTCGGCCGCGGCGGGCCCGGCTGCACGGTGGCGACCTGGTACGAGCTGACCGGCATCACCATCGACCACTTCATGATGGTCGACTTCGCGGGCGTGGTGTCCATGGCCGACGCCGTCGGCGGCGTGCCGGTCTGTGTGGACGCCAACATCTACTCGCACACCTCCGACGGCAAGGGCTCCGGCCTCAAACTGGAGAAGGGCACCACCCCGGTCAAGGGCGAGCAGGCCCTGCAGTGGCTGCGCACCCGCTACGGATTCGAGGACAGCAGCGACCTCGCCCGCACCCACGCCCAGCACATGTACATGAACTCGATGGTGCGCCAGCTCAAGGCGAACGCCTCCCTGTCCAACCCGAACAAGCTGCGCAAGCTCGCCGAGGCCGCCACCGACGCGCTGACCGTCGACGAGGGCCTGGACACCATCGGAAAGCTGATCGACCTCGGCGACGAGCTGAAGAAGGTGCCTTCTTCGCGGATCACCATGACCACCATGCCGAACCAGTACTCCACCATTCCGGGGCTCACCGGCAAGGTGGAGCCCAAGCCGGGCGAGGCGGAGCAGCTGTTCCGGCTGATCCGTGAGGACATCGCGCTCGACGGCAAGGACAAGAAGAAGAAAAAGCCTGCGGCCACGGCCTCCGAGGACAAGGCCGCGGCGGCGGAGGAGATCGGCGTGCTCGTGCAGAACGGCACGCGGACGAGCACCGGATCGACCGGTGGCCGGGCCAACTCCGTGGCCCAGGCGCTGGTGGCCGAGGGATTCACCAAGGCCGTCGCGGACCCGACGGCACTGCTGTCCCAGGAGACCACCACCATCAGCTACCCGAGCGCCGAACTCGAGGGTGACGCACAGGCCGTGGCCAAGGCGATCGGACTGCCGCTGAGCTCGGTGAGGAAATCGACCGACGTCACGCAGATCACGCTGGTCGTGGGCACCGACTGGACCACCGGCGACAAGTACCCGAAGACCGAGGAGGACAACACGACGCCCGAGTCGGCGCGTGCCCTCAACGGTGCCAAGGAGGACGCCTGCATGGAGGTCAACCCGGACTTCACCTGGTAGCGGTGGCCGGGAACCCCGCACGGCGAAAGGAGCGGCCCGGGACGGTGTGTGCACCGTCCCGGGCCGCTTCCTCGTGCCCGACCGCTTCGGCGCCCGACCGTTCGTGCCTGCCCGCCGCCGGTACGCCGTTACGCCGTGGCCCCGACCGCCGGCCTGCGGCTCGCGATGACCTTCTTCGCCAGCGAACGCGGGCTGGTGAGGAAGCCGTACCCCCACGACATGTGCATCGTCGCCAGCGCCACCGGGATCCGCAGCCGGGCCTTCAGGCCCAGTCCCTTGCCCGCCGGTATGGAGCCGAGGGTGATCGCCGCGAGGTAGCCACCGGGGACCAGCAGCGCCCAGGGGGTGAGCGCGACGCCCGCCACCAGGCCGGCGGCGATGGCGCAGACGGCGGCAGGCGGGGCGAGGTAGCGCAGGTTGATCGACCCGGCGTGGAAGCGGGCGACGACATGCCGCCAGCGCCCGTAGTCCTTGTACTGCTTGGCGAGGGCCCGGACGCTCGGGCGCGGCCGGTAGGAGACCTTCAGCTCGGGCGAGAACCAGATCAGGCCCCCCGCCTCACGGATGCGGAAGTTCAGCTCCCAGTCCTGGGCGCGGATGAACTCCTCGTTGTAGCCGCCCTGCTGCTCCAGCGCCTCGCGGCGGAAGACACCCAGGTACACCGTCTCGGCCGGGCCCGCCGCGCCGCCCGTGTGGAAGGCCGCGTTCCCGACGCCGATCTTCGAGGTCATGGCGGCGGCGACCGCGCGCTCCCAGTCGTTCTCGCCCTCGGCGTGCATGATGCCGCCGACGTTCTGCGCGCCGGTCTCCTCCAGGAGGCGGACGGCGGTCGCGATGTAGTCGGGCGAGAGCATGCCGTGGCCGTCGACCCGCACCACGACCGGATGACGCGAGGCCTTGATGGCGGCGTTCAGCGCGGCGGGGGTGCGGCCCGTGGGATTCGGGACCGTGTGCACCCGGGCTCGCGGGTTCGCGGCGTTCTCGGCGACCAGTTCCGCGGCGATCTCGTCGGTGCGGTCCGTCGAGGGGCCGAGGGCGATCACGACCTCCATCTCGCCGTCGTACTCCTGCCGGAGGATGTGGTGGACGGAGTTGCGGAGATGCCGTTCCTCATTGAGCACCGGCATGATCACAGATACGGGCGTGGCGTTCATGGTGGCCTCACGTTACCGCGAACGGGGGACGGCGACGCTCGCCACCCGAGTGGCTGCGCCGGGCTGGAGATCGTATCGGCCTACGGTGCTACGCGATCCCCTTCCCCGCCTGCGGAGGAGTCCCGCGTGACCGCACCGCACCGCCCGCACCGACCGTCCCGCCGCCCCGACCCGGCCGCCCGCCGGCCGCGTCCCCGACCGCGGGCCCGCGCGGACCGGCGGCGGTCGCAGCGGCCGCCCTGGGGCATGCGGGTGGTCACCGCCGTCTCCGTACTGGTCCTGGGCGCGGGCGCGATCGGGCACGCCACGCTGTCCGGCATGGACACCGGGATCGACCGCGTGGACGCCTTCAGGGACATGAAGAACCGCCCCGACCACGGCCGGGGAATGAACATCCTGCTGGTCGGCACCGACGGACGGGACAAGGTCGGCGCCGAGGACCGGCGCGCGTACCGGCTGGGCGGGGCACCCTGCAACTGCACCGACACGGTGATGCTGCTGCACCTGTCCGGGGACCGGGAACGGGCGAGCGTGGTGAGCCTGCCGCGCGACTCCTACGCCGAGCTGCCCGCCCACACGGACCGGTCGACCGGCCGGCGTCACGGCGCGCACCCGGTGAAGCTCAACGCCGCCTACGCGGAGGGCGGGCCGAGCCTCACGGTACGGACCGTGGAGAGCATGACGAAGGTGAAGATCGACCACTACCTGGAGATCGACTTCGTCAGTTTCATGCGGGCAGTCGACGTCCTGGGCGGGGTGGAGATCTGCACGGCCCGCCCGCTGCGGGACTCGCACACCGGCCTGGACCTCGCCCCCGGCCGCCATCTGCTGCGCGGTGGCGACGCCCTGCGCTACGTGCGCTCCCGGCACATCGACGGAACTGCCGACCTGAGCCGGATGCAGCGCCAGCAGCGCTTCCTCGCGGCGCTGATGGACAGGGCCACCGGCAGCGGGGTGCTGCTCAACCCGGTGACGTTCAAGGAGGTGTCGACGACGCTGCTGGACGCGGTGCGCGCCGACCGCGGCTTCGGTGCGCGGCAGGTGCTGGACCTCGCCCGCGCCCTGCGCGGCTTCTCCCCAGCCTCCTCGGAGTTCGTCTCGGTCCCCACCGAGAGGACGGCCCAGCCGGTCCGGGGCATCGGCTCGACCCTGAGGTGGGACGAGGACGGGGCGGAGAGGCTTTTCGAGGCGGTGCGCGAGGACCGGCCGCTGGCCACCGCCGGCCGGCCGCGCGCGCCGCGGGGGAAGACCGTGGACGTGGCGCCCCGCGAGATCCGGGTGCGGGTCGAGAACGGCACCTCGATCCCGGGTCTGGGCGGCAGGGTGGACCGCCAGCTCCGGGCGACGGGCTTCGACACGACCCGGACCCCGCGGACGGCCCGGGAGCAGGGGGCGCGGCGCACCGTCATCGCGTACGACCCGCGCTGGAAGCGTTCGGCGAGAGCGCTGCTGGCGGCGCTGCCCGGCAGCGAACTGCGCGCGGTGCCGGGGACGGGCCCGACGCTCACGGTGACGGTCGGCTCGGCGTTCCGGAGGGTGACGCCCGTACGGGCCGGGGTGACCGGCGGGAACCGGCTCGGCGTGACCACCGGCGACAAGGAGGTGTGCCGCTGACGGCCGGGGCCGTCAGTCCCCGAAGCCCTCGGCGGCGCGCTTCTCCCGCAGTTCCTTGATGGCACGCCGCCTGGCCAGCCGGTGGGTGCGCCGGATCTGGGCCTCCTGGTAGCGCCGCTTGTCCTGCTCGGTCTCGGGGAGGACGGGCGGCACGGGGCGCGGGCGGCCGTCGGCGTCGACGGCCGCGAAGACGAGATAGGCGCTGCCGACCTGCGCGGCGGGATCGGACTTGTTCCAGCGTTCCGCCGTGACCCGCACCCCGACCTCCATGGAGGACCGGCCGGTCCAGTTGACCTGTGCCTTCACATGCACCAGGTCACCGACGCGCACGGGCTCCAGGAAGACCATCTCGTCCATGGACGCGGTGACGGCGGGTCCGCCCGAGTGCCTGCCCGCGACGGCGCCCGCGGCGTCGTCCACCAGTTTCATGATCACACCTCCGTGCACCGTCCCGAGGAGGTTGGTGTCGTTGTGGGTCATGATGTGGCTCAAGGTGGTGCGGGACGCCGAGGTGGGCTTGCCCGGAATCGGCTGCTCAGGCTGCTCTGTCATGTCCTCCACCTTATGCCGGGCCCCGGATGCGTCCGGATTGTCGGGGTTCAGCAACAGCGTTGATGCGATTTTCCACACAGCCTGTAAGACATACGTCCCCGCACTGCACACTGGTCCGCATGAATGACTGGCCCAACGGGTGGACCGACGACGGCAATGATCGTTACGGGCGCGGCAGCGCGAGCACGCAGCCTGAGGGCGCCCGTGTGATGCGGCACGTGCAGCGCGGCGGCGGCACGGTCTCGCCGCCCTCCGTGCCCGCGCAGCAGCGCGGGTACGACGATCCGTACGGTGCCGCACCGGGCCACTCCGACGGCTACAACACGGGCCAGGTCTACGGCGGCGGTCCCGCGGGCCCGTCCCGGGGGCGCGGCGCCGACGGGCCGCCGGACTGGCGCCGGCGCCTGAAGATCGGCGCGCTGGTGTTCGGCGTCGTCTTCCTGGCGTGGAGCATCGGCACGTACTTCTGGGCCGACTCCAAACTCAGGCGCGAGGTCGACCTGTCCAAGGTGATCGAGCGGCCCGAGGCCGGCGAGGGCACCAACTACCTCATCGTGGGCTCGGACAGCCGTGAGGGCATGACCGACGAGGAGAAGAAGGAGCTCCACACCGGGTCCGCCGAGGGCAAGCGCACCGACTCGATGATGATCCTGCACACCGGCGACAACGGCTCCACGCTGATCTCGCTGCCTCGCGACTCCAACGTCGAGATCCCGTCCTTCAAGGGCTCCGAGTCGGGCAAGCTCTACGAGGGCACCGGCCGGCAGGTGAAGCTGAACGCCGCGTACGCCGAGGACGGCCCCGAACTCCTCGTCAGGACCGTCGAGTTCAACACCGGGCTGCGCATCGACCACTACGTGGAGATCGGTTTCGCGGGCTTCGCGAACATCGTTGACGCGGTCGGCGGCGTCGAGATCGACATCCCGAAGGCCTTCAAGGACTCCAAGTCCGGCGCCGACTTCAAGAAGGGCAAGCAGACCCTGAACGGCCAGGAGGCGCTGGCCTTCGTCCGTACCCGTTACGCGTTCGCGCGCGCCGACCTGGACCGTACGAAGAACCAGCAGAAGTTCCTCGCGGCCCTCGCCAACGAGGCCGCGACACCGTCGACCGTGCTCAACCCGTTCAGGCTCTACCCGACCATGAGCGCGGGCCTGGACACCCTGATCGTCGACAAGGACATGGGCCTGATCGACCTGGCCGACATGTTCTGGGCGATGAAGGGCGTGACGGGCGGCGACGGCACGTCGATGAACATGCCCATATCGGGCAGCGCGGGCGGCAACCTGGTCTGGGACAAGGCCAAGGTCAAGCAGCTGGTGCAGGAGCTGAAGGCCGACGAGAAGGTCACGGTCACGGGCGACTGAGGCCGCGCGGACGCGAGACGGCCGGGGCCGGGGGTTCATGGGAACCCCCGGCCCCGGCCGTTGACGGCACCGTGCGTGTGCCGCGTGGTGCCGCGTGTGCTGCGGGTCCGTCGGGTTCGCCGGTCCGTCGGGTTCGCGGGTCCGTTACGGCAGGTTGCGGGCCATGACGACGCGCTGGACCTGGTTGGTGCCCTCGTAGATCTGGGTGATCTTGGCGTCGCGCATCATCCGCTCGACCGGGTAGTCA
>NZ_JAAAXQ010000186.1 GCF_009916105.1 Streptomyces sp. GC420
GGACCGGGGGGAGCGGGGGGACCGGGCACCGGCGCGGACGACGCTCAGACCTCGGCGAGCGCGAGGGCCTGAAGCCGCTCCAGCCGTTCGCGCGACTCCTCGTCCACGGGCACGTACGTCACCAGGCGCGGGCCCGTGCGCGGGCCCGGCCACAGGCTGGTGTGCTCCAGGTGGAGCGGTCCGACCCTGCTGTTGCGGAACCTCTTCTCCTTGTCGGCGGCGCCCAGCACCTCGTGCCGCTCCCAGATCTCCCGGAATTCGGGCGAGGCCAGCCGCAGTCTGGCGACCAGCGCCTTCCACGGCGGCTCGGCGACGTGCTCGGCCATCGCGGCGCGGAACTTGGCCGTGATGGCGCGCAGCACGTCGTCGCGGCGCACCATCGCCTCGCGCCACTCGTCATTGGGGTAGGCGAGCCACATGCAGTTGCGGTCCTCGGGCGGCAGCGCCCGGGCGAGCGCGCGGGCGTGGGCAGCGGCGTGATGACCACGACGCAGCAGGCGGCGATGGCTCTGGGCGTGGCCGCGCTCGGCAGTCTCTTCCTGGCACTGGTCCCCGGCTCGGGAATGCGTGACGCGCTGGTGGTGACGCTGCTCGTGCAGTTGGCCGGGGTGGTGCCGACGGTGCTGATGAGCCTGCGGCTGCCCAGGGTCCTCGCCTGAGCCCGGTCGCCGGCCCGGGCGGGCACGGGCACTCACGACCCCGGGCGCGGGCGGGACGCCGGGCATCGACGATGCCTTCCCGCCGTACGGAACCTGATCCCGCCGTCCCGGCCGCGCCCTGGTCACGCTGAGGCGCCGGGTGCCGCCGGAACCGCACCGGACCTCGTCGGCCCCCGCTCGATCAGGCGGCGTCCGGCGTGCGGCGGTAGCTGCCGCCGTCCTTCGTCCGGGCCAGCAGTCCGGCCACCACGAGGTAGCGGCGCAGAGCGGCGCAGTCGTCGTGCACGGCGCGCAGCGCGTCGTTGACCTCCTGCTCGGTGTAGGAGCGGCCTGGTTCGAACAGGGTCCGGGCGAGGTGCGCGAGCAGCTGCTCGCGCCGGGCCGCCTTGCGCGGGACGGCCGTCAGTCTCCCTTTTGAGAAGAGGTCCTCCACCGGCCGGGCGGTGCGCTGCGTCTCGTCGGTCACGCCCGGCAGGCTCGCAGCCCGGCCACCGCGCGGGCAACACGTTTTCACCCGGCACGCCGATGACCGTCCGTACGCGTGCGCATCCGCTGGGCGGCGGCCGAGTTGCGGCGGGACAGGGCACGGCGCAGGCTGAGTGCGAGGTTTCTGCGTCGCCGGTCGCCCGGCGGTGCGCGGCGTCCCGCGTCACTGCGGTCCCCGGGCGGCGCGCGAGAGCCACCATCCCCTCCCCCCACGTGCCCGCAGTGCCTTTGTCGTGCCCTTGGGCCTGAGCAGGAGGCGCCGTGCCGAAGAGAATCCCGTACGCCGCGGCGGCCGGTCTGGCCGCGCTCGCCCTCTTCCTCACCGGGTGCGGCGACTCGGACGGGGACCAGCCGGACGCGACCGCGACGACCGCGACGGCTCCCGCCACCGAGACCACCGGGTCGCCCACCGCGGCGACGAGCGAGCCGCAGGAGCGTACGAGCCCGCCCGGCGAGGAGGAGAGCGCCGGGCCGGTCCGCAAGTACCCGGGGGCGGAGGTCACCACCGAGACCACGGGCTTCACGATGCTGCGGACCGACGACTCCGTGAGCGAGGTCGGCGACTTCTACATCGGCGTGCTGGAGGACGAGGGCTGGGACATCAGATCGAAGTACGAGGGCGAGACGAGCGTCCACCTGCTCGCCACGCGCGGCGACAAGGGCGTGACCATCCAGGTCAGCCCCACGGGCTCGGACACACTGATCTCGATCGCCCACTACAGCGTCTAGACCGCGCCCGGCCCGGAGCCGGGCGCGGTCTCCGAGCGGGGCCGGTGAGTGAGGTTCAGTGCGCTTCGGCGGCGCCCCGGAGGGACACGGGGCTGTGCCGCAGGCGGCTCCGCCGCGTGGGCGCGGCCGGCCACGACGGACCCGCGGGTGACGCACCGGACTGCCGACCGGCTTTGTTCGTGAGTCCGCAAGGCCAGTGCTCTTCCCGCCGAGCTCCTCCAGGCCCGGGATCGGGTTGCCGTAGGGCGACTCCGTCGGGTGCCGCAGCAGCTCCAGGACGCGGCGTTCGACGGCCTCGCTCATCACGTGCTCCCAGCGGCAGGCTTCGGCGTGCACCTGCTCCCACTCCAGCCCGATCACGTCGACGAGCAGGCACTCCGCGAGCCGGTGCCTGCGCATCACGCGCGTGGCAAGCCGACGGCCCTCCTCCGTCAGCTCCAGGTGCCGGTCGCCGGCGACATGCAGCAGACCGTCGCGCTCCATGCGGGCGACGGTCTGGCTGACGGTGGGACCGCTCTGGACCAGGCGCTCGGCGATGCGGGCGCGCAGGGGAACCACGTCTTCCTCCTCGAGCTCCAGGATGGTGCGCAGATACGTCTCCGTGGGGTCGATGAGTCCGGGCATGCTGTTCGTCAGGCGGGGGTTTCGGCGGTGGCGGTCAGGACCGCGCGGCCGAGGATGTGGCCGGCCATGGTGAAGCCGAGGACGGCCGGGGTGGCGTCGGCCGGGACGCCGATGGACTCGACGTCGAGGGCGTGCACCACGACGAAGTAGCGGTGAGGGCCGTGCCCGGCCGGCGGGGCGGCGCCGATGAAGCGGGCTGCGCGGGCGTCGTTGGGCAGTTGGAAGGCGCCCTCGGGCAGGCCCGAGCCGGTGTCGTCGCCGGCGCCCTCGGTCAGCTCGGTGACTGTGGCGGGGATGTCGGCGACCGCCCAGTGCCAGAACCCGGACCCGGTGGGGGCGTCGGGGTCGTAGACGGTGACGGCGTAGCTCTTGGTGCCTTCCGGGGCGCCGCTCCAGGAGAGCTGCGGGGAGACGTCCTTCCCGCCGGGGACGCCAAAGATGCCGGAGAACTGCTCGAGCGACCAGGCGGCGCCGGCGGCCACGGTGGTGCTGGTCACGGTGAAGGAGGCCGCCTCGGGGAGGCGGGCGAAGGGGTCGTTGGCGCTCATCGCGTCGTTCCTTTCACTCCGTGCTGTGGGAGTCGGATTGCGGTGATGCGGCCGACGGGGGCCTGCGGCGTCGCGTAGGGACACCACCGTCGCCTTCCATCGGCCGCTAGATCGACGATAGCATTAATAATCGATTATTTGCCGGATCATCTATGCTGAAGGCATGACCCAGACGGCCCACGCCTCGACCTGGTCGGGGAAGCAGATGCTCTCCGAGCAGGTCTACGCACACCTGCGGGACGCGATCATGCGCGGGGACTACGCCCCCGGTGACGCCCTCAAACCACAGGACCTCGCCAAGGAACAGTGCGTGAGCCTGGCCGTCGTGCGCGAGGCGCTCGTGCGGGTGGTCGGCGAGGGCCTCGCCGACCGGCTGCCCAACCGCGGTTTCGCCGTCCCGGCCTTCTCCGACCGCCGCTGGCAGGAGATCACGGAGGCGCGCCGGACCCTCGAACCGGTCGTGCTGCGCATGTCCATCGAGCGCGGCGATGTCGACTGGGAGGCCCGCGTACGAGCCGCCCACCACCGTCTGGCCCGCACCCCGGCGTACGTTCCGGAGGAGGGCGAGCACTACAGCGGCGCGTGGTCCGAAGCCCACCGGGTCTTCCACCGCACCCTGCTGGAGGGGTGCGGCAACCCCATCCTGCTGGAGACCTTCGACCGGATGTGGACCGCGAGCGAGCTGGCTCGCCGCTGGTCGGCACACCGCGTCCCCGACCGGGACGGCGCCGGCGAGCACCGCCGGCTGGAGGAGGCGGCGCTGGCCCGCGACGCCGACACCGCGGCCGAGGCACTGGCCCAGCACCTCACCCTGACCGCGGCCGGACTGACCGGCTGCACCCACGGCGAACCCGCGAAGAATGCCTGATGCGCCTCGCCGGCCTGGCCGGACGACCGCGGCCCTCGATGAGCGCCGCCAGAATCGTCTCCAGTCGGCCGTCGGTGACAACCAGGTCGCCCGCTACCCGGGCGGCGGGCCTTCTACGCAGGCCGAGGGCGATTGAACATCCGCGGGCCTCAAGATCCCCGACTGCTGCCCGAACCAGCGGACAAACACTGCCGCTGGAAGCGGACAGAACCAGCCGACGGAGCGCTCAGCCGCCCGCCGGGTCCACGGTCGCCTGGTGTTCCTGGGCGAGGTGTTCCTCGGCCTTGAGCCACGGCAGGAACTGCGCTCCTCTGCGCCAGCCGCAGGTGTCGCAGGTCAGCGACCGCCGGCCGCCCGCACGCTCGACGCGGACGACGTGCATGCGGCCGTGCTGGTCCCATCGGCTGACCTTGCTGGTGGCGGTCGACGCCATACGGCCTCCCCATCGGCTGATGCGCGCCCAGTGTGCACGACGGGCCGCTCTCCCCGCAGGGAAAGCGGCCCGTCGTCGGCTTCTGCCCGCGATCGGCGGCCCCAGCCGGTCGGCCGCCGGCCGACTGGCTCAGCAGCCGACGAGGCGGCTCGCCAGGTACGACTCGATCTGGTCGAGGGAGACGCGCTCCTGCTTCATGGTGTCGCGCTCACGCACGGTCACCGCGTTGTCGTCCAGGGTGTCGAAGTCGACGGTGACACAGAACGGGGTGCCGATCTCGTCCTGGCGGCGGTAGCGGCGGCCGATGGCGCCGGCGTCGTCGAACTCGATGTTCCAGTTCTGCCGCAGCGCGGAGGCCAGGCCGCGCGCCTTCGGCGAGAGCTGCGGGTTGCGGGACAGCGGCAGGACCGCGACCTTGACCGGGGCGAGGCGCGGGTCGAGGCGCATCACGGTGCGCTTCTCCAGCACGCCCTTGGCGTTGGGCGCCTCGTCCTCGGTGTACGCGTCGAGGAGGAACGCCAGCATCGCGCGGCCGACACCGGCGGCGGGCTCGATGACGTACGGCGTCCAGCGCTCGCCGGCCTCCTGGTCGAAGTACGTCAGGTCCTGGCCGGAGGCCTTGGAGTGGGCGCCGAGGTCGAAGTCGGTGCGGTTGGCGACGCCTTCGAGCTCGCCCCACTCATTGCCGCCGAACTGGAAGCGGTACTCGATGTCCGCGGTGCGCTTGGAGTAGTGGGAGAGCTTCTCCTTCGGGTGCTCGTACCACCGCATGTTCTCCTCGCGCATGCCGAGGCCGGTGTACCAGCTCCAGCGCTGCTCCATCCAGTACTCCTGCCACTTCTCGTCCTCGCCCGGCTTGACGAAGAACTCCATCTCCATCTGCTCGAACTCGCGGGTGCGGAAGATGAAGTTGCCCGGAGTGATCTCGTTCCGGAAGGACTTGCCCATCTGCGCGATGCCGAACGGCGGCTTCTTGCGCGAGGTCTGCTGCACCTGGGCGAAGTTGGTGAAGATGCCCTGGGCGGTCTCCGGACGCAGGTAGGCGACGGAGCCGGAGTCCTGGGTCGGGCCGAGGTGCGTGGAGAGCAGGCCGGAGAACTGCTTGGGCTCGGTGAACTGGCCCTTGTTGCCGCAGTTGGGGCAGTTGACGTCGGCGAGCCCGTTCTCGGGGAGGCGACCGTGCTTGGCCTCGTACGCCTCTTCCAGGTGGTCGGAGCGGAACCGCTTGTGGCAGGCGGTGCACTCGGTCAGCGGGTCGGTGAAGGTCGCGACGTGACCGGAGGCCACCCACACCTCGGAGGCCAGGATCACCGACGAGTCGATACCGACCACGTCCTCGCGGGAAGTGACCATGTAGCGCCACCACAGGCGCTTGATGTTCTCCTTGAGCTCGACGCCGAGCGGGCCGTAGTCCCAGGCGGCGCGCTGACCACCGTAGATCTCACTACAGGGGTAGACGAAGCCACGGCGCTTGCTCAGGCTGACGATGGTGTCGATCTTGTCGGCGGCCACGGGTCTCTCTTCATGACGAACGGACGGCAGCGAATGCTTCAGGTTACCGGCGTCGCCGCCCCCCGGACCAAATCGGTTGCCCGCTTTCCCGGGCCTTGCCCTTCCGGGGATCCGGCCGCCGGTCCTCCCGGAGCCGGACTCCGCTTCTTTGTTGACAATCGTTTCCAGATTTGTTGAAAATGACTGTCATGAACGCACGACGCCTGATACCCACCGCGGCCGTGGCCGGGGCCGCCGCCCTCGGCATGGTCGCCCTCTCCGCGTGTTCCCCGTCCGACGCCGCGGACGGAGGGAAGGACGGCCGGCTGGACATCGTGGCGTCGTTCTACCCCATGGAGTTCCTGGCCCGGCAGATAGGCGGCGACCACGTCTCCGTCTCGGGTCTGACCAAGCCCGGGGTCGAGCCGCACGACCTGGAGATCACCCCGCAGCAGACCGGGGAACTCAACGAGGCGGACATCGTCCTCTACCTCAAGGGCCTCCAGCCCGCCGTCGACGACGCCGTCGCCCAGGCCGAGACCGGGACGAAGATCGACGCGGCGACCCTCACCGACCTCGAGAAGCACGGCGGCGAGGACGGGCACGAGGAAGAGGCCGGAGGCGAGGCCGAGGGCGGGGAACACGACCACGACCACGGCGACGAGGGCTCCGCCGACCCCCACGTCTGGCTCGACCCGGTGAAGTACGCCGAGGTCGCCGAGGGCGTCGGCAAGGCCCTGGAGAAGGCCGACCCGGACAACGCGGCCGCGTACAAGAAGAACACCGGGGAACTCGTCGGCAAGCTGAACGCACTCGACAAGGAGTTCCAGGAGGGCCTGAAGAACACCACCACCAGGACCTTCATCACCACCCACTCCGCCTTCGGCTACCTCGCCGAGCGCTACGGCCTGGAGCAGGCGGGCATCGCCGGCGTCGATCCCGAGTCGGAGCCCAGCCCCGCCCGGGTCAGGGAGCTCCAGGAGATCGCCGAGGAGGACAAGGTCACCACGGTGTTCTTCGAGACCCTCGCCAGTGACAGGACCGCGAAGACCCTCGCCGAGGACACCGGCCTCGAGACGGACGTCCTCGATCCGCTGGAGGGAATTACCGACCAGTCCGCGGGCGATGACTACTTCGAGGTCATGCGGTCCAACCTCACGGCCCTGGAGAAGGCCCTGGGGGCCAAGTGACCGCACACCCGCCGGCGGCAGCGACAGCACCGGCGTCTGCACCGACACCGGCATCGACATTGGCATCGGAGGCTGATCGGCCCATGGAGGACGTCATAGCGATGCGAGGCGCCGTCGCCTCGCTCGGCTCACGCCCCGTGCTGCGCGGCGTCGACCTCACGGTCCGGCGCGGTGAGGTCGTGGCCCTGCTCGGCGCGAACGGCTCCGGCAAGTCGACCGCCGTGCGCGCCGTCGTCGGCCAGGTGCCGCTGAGCGACGGCGAGCTGTCGCTGTTCGGCACGCCCGCCGGGCACTTCCGCGACTGGGCGCGCATCGGCTACGTGCCGCAGCGCACCACGGCCGCCTCCGGCGTCCCCGCGACCGTCCGCGAGGTCGTCTCGGCGGGCCGGCTGTCCCGCACGAGGCTCGGGCGGCTCGGCAGGGCGGACCGCGCCGCCGTGGACCGCGCCCTGGCACTGGTGGGTCTCGCGGACCGGGCCAGGGACTCCGTCAACGCGCTCTCCGGCGGCCAGCACCAGCGGGTGCTGATCGCCCGCGCGCTGGCCGGCGAACCCGAACTGCTGATCATGGACGAGCCGATGGCCGGTGTGGACCTGGGCAGCCAGGAGGTGCTGGCCGGCACCCTGCGCGAGCAGGTCGCCGCCGGCACCACCGTCCTGCTCGTCCTGCACGAGCTGGGCCCGCTGGAGCCGCTGATCGACCGGGCCGTCGTGCTGCGCGACGGCTGCGTGGTCCACGACGGCCCGCCCCCGAAGGCCGTCGGCCAGCACGCGCTGCCCGGCCACGACCACGTACACCCGCACGCCGCCCGGGACGCCGAGCCGCTCCGTACGGGCCTGCTGACCTGACCCCGGAAGGCGAACCGACATGGAAATCCTCGACTACGCCTTCATGCAGCGGGCGCTGATCGCCGCGCTGCTGGTGGGCCTCACCGCGCCCGCCATCGGCACCTATCTCGTCCAGCGCCGCCAGGCGATCATGGGCGACGGCATCGGGCACGTGGCGATGACGGGCGTCGCGCTCGGCTTCCTGATGAACACCAGCCCGGTGTGGATGGCGACGCTGGTCGCCGTGCTCGGCGCGGTCGGCATGGAGGTGATCCGCTCCCGGGGCAGGACCAGCGGGGACATCGCGCTCGCGATGCTGTTCTACGGCGGCATGGCCGGCGGTGTCATGATCATCAATCTGGCTCCGGGCGGCTCCACGGCCAACCTGACCAGCTACCTGTTCGGCTCCATCACCACGGTCTCCCAGGAGGACGTCACCGCCGTCTGCGTCCTGGCCGCGTTCGTGCTCGCCGTCACCGTCGGACTGCGCAGGCAGCTGTTCGCCGTCTGCCAGGACGAGGAGTTCGCCCGGGTCACCGGACTGCCGGTGCGGCTGCTCAACCTGCTGCTCGCCGTCACGGCCGCGGTGACCGTCACCGTCGCCATGCGCATCGTCGGCCTGCTCCTCGTCAGCGCGATGATGGTGATCCCGGTCGCTGCCGCCCAGCGCGTCGCGCACGGTTTCGCCGCGACACTCGCCATCGCCATGGGCATCGGCGTGACCGTGTCCGTGACCGGCACCGTCACCACGTACTACGTCGACGCCCCGTCCGGCGCGGCGATCGTGCTGCTGGCCATCGGCGTGTTCGTGCTCTTCACGGCGCTCTCCGCGCCGGTGGCGCGCCGCAGGGCGCGGTCTGTCGCCGCGGCCGGGGCGGAGTGCACCCTTGAGGGCGGGGTGCCCGCGACACGCGGGTCGGCGGACGACGTGAAGGTCTGAGCCGGTCCTCGGCCGGGCCGGGTGCGAAGGGCGACCTGGCACAATGGCCCGGCAGCAGACGCAAGGAGGAGGCAACGGTGGCGACGGCGCAGAAGAGCGAGGTCACAGCTCCCGTGCGGGGCAGGTCGACGCGGCAGCGCGCCGCCGTCGCGGCGGCGCTGGACGAGGTGGACGAGTTCCGCAGCGCGCAGGAACTGCACGACATGCTCAAGCACCGCGGCGACTCGGTCGGGCTGACCACGGTCTACCGCACCCTCCAGTCCCTCGCCGACGCCGGTGAGGTCGACGTCCTGCGCACCAGCGACGGCGAGGCCGTCTACCGCCGCTGCTCCAGCGGCGAGCACCACCACCACCTCGTCTGCCGCGGCTGCGGCAAGGCCGTCGAGGTGGAGGGCCCGGCCGTCGAGAAGTGGGCGGAGACGATCGCCGAGCAGCACGGTTTCGTGAACGTGGCCCACACCGTGGAGATCTTCGGCACCTGCGCGGAGTGCGCGGCCGCGCAGGACTGACGGACCCGCAGCGGACTGACAGGCCCGCGCAGGACTGACACGTCCGCCCCCGCCCGCGGGAAGGAGCCCGCGCGTCGCCCGACGAGGGCCGTCCGGCGCCCTCACTACGCTTGCCCCATGCCAGAGCTCACCGAGGCGCGTCACGACCGGTTCCTGCGTGCCGCGGTCGACTGCTTCTCCCGTTTCGGCTACCGGCGCACGTCGATGGACGTCATCGCCCGTGCCGCGAAGGTGTCGCGGCCGGCCCTGTACCAGTACTTCCGGAACAAGGAGGAGATCTTCCGCGCCGCCGTGCGCTGGGGCCTGGAGGGCGTTGCCGACCGGGCCGAGGCCGCGGCGCGGAAGCCGGGTGCCGACGCCGCGGAGCGGCTGTCCGCCGTCCTCTTCCTGGTTCTGGGGATGCACGGCACCGGCGACGCCGACCGGCCCGGGAGCGGGCCGGGGTTCGGGGCGGAACTGGCGGCCGAGACGTACCAGCAGGCCAACGACGTGTGGGTGGCCTTCGAGGACCGGATCGTCGGGGTGCTGCGGTCGGTCCTCGAAGGCCACCCGGACACCTTCGACCCGTCGGCGCTGGGAGCGCGGGCCGCCGAGACGGCGACCATGCTGCTGTACGCGACCAAGGGCATCGCCCTCCAGGCCCGCGGCACACCGGAGGCAGCGGGACATGTGCGGCTGCTCGTGGACATGGCGGTCCGGGGGCTGACGCCGCCCCGCCCACCTCATGAAACACTCTGACGTTTCGAGGCGCATCTGTCAGGGCATGGTGAGGACACCCGTCGAGAGGAGTCCCCATGGACGCCGAGCAGGCCCGTACCCGTATCGCCGCCGTAAGGGCGGCCGGCGGCAAGGTGTCGACCGAGGAACTGGACGAGCTGTGGGCCGCCCTGGAGACCGTGCGCCCCGAGGAGATCCTCGGCTCCTGGAAGGGCAGCGAGTTCGTCAGCGGCCACCGGGCCGAGGGCCGGCTGGCCCGGGCGAACTGGTACGGCAAGACCTTCCGCTCGGTCTCCGACGCCAAGCCGCTGATCTGCCGCGACGCCGACGGCGAGCTGTTCTCCGACGTCCGGCTCGGCAAGGGCGAGGCCAGCCTGTGGATGGTCGAGTTCCGCGGCGAGTCGACCGCCACGATGGTCTATGACGGCATGCCCGTCCTGGACCACTTCAAGAGGATCGACGGGTCCACACTGCTCGGTGTGATGAACGGCAAGGACGCCCTCGACGACGGCCGGCACTACTACTTCGTCCTCGAACGCGACTGAGCCCGTGCGCATCCAGGCAGCCCTGCTGGAGTCCCCCGGTGGTCCCTTCACCGTCCGGGACGTCGACATCGAGGAACCCCGGCCGGACGAGATCCTGGTGAGGATCACCGCGGCCGGAATCTGCCACACCGACCTCAGCACCAGACAGGGCTGGCCGCGCGAGCGCCTGCCCATGGTCCTCGGTCACGAGGGCGCCGGCGTGGTCGAGGCCGTGGGCGAGGCGGTGACCCGGGTGGCTCCCGGCGACACCGTGTGCCTGAGCTACCGCAGCTGCGGACTCTGCGAGCAGTGCGCGGCGGGCCGGCCCGCCTACTGCTCGGCGGGCCTCAACGCGACCGGCTCGCGGGCCGACGGGAGTACCCCGCTCTCCCGCGGCGGCGCCCCGGTCTTCGGCAGCTTCTTCGGCCAGTCCAGCTTCGCCACCCATGCCCTCGCCCACGAGAGCAACACCGTCAGGGTCCCGGCCGGCCTGCCGCCCGTACTCGCCGCGCCCCTCGGATGCGGCGTGCAGACGGGCGCCGGAACCGTCCTCAACGTCCTGCGCCCCGAGAAGGGCTCCGCGCTGACGGTGTTCGGCGCCGGAGGCGTGGGGCTGAGCGCCGTCATGGCCGCCGTCGCGGAGGGGTGCTGCGTGATCGCCGTCGACCCCGTCGCCTCCCGCCGCGCCCTGGCCGTGGAACTCGGCGCCGCCGCGGCCGTCGACCCTGTCGCGGACGGCGCCGTGGCCGCGACCGTCCGCGGCCTCACCGCCGGCGGGAGCCACTACGCCATCGACACCACCGGCCGGCCCGACGTCATCACCCAGGCGCTCGCGGCCCTGCGCCGGCTGGGCACACTCGCCCTGGTCGGCATCGGGGCGCGGGCCGAGTTCGACGTCATGGCCGTCATGGCCAGGGGCATCCGCATCCGCGGCGTCATCGAGGGCGACGCCGTGCCCGCCGAGTTCATTCCCCGGCTGGTCGGCCTCCACCGCCGGGGCGTGCTTCCGGTGGAGAGGCTCGTCAGCGAGTTCCGCTTCCGCGACATCGAGGCGGCGGCCGCGGCCGCCGCCTCGGGCCGGGTCGTCAAACCCGTCCTCACCTTCGACTGAGCCTCCCCGGGCCGCCGCCCGCCGGGCCGGGGACCACGGGGGCCGCGGGTGCCAGGGACCGCGGGTGCCACGGGTGCCACGGGGCAGCCGGGGCCGCCTCAGGCGCCCTGGCCGCCGCCCTGCATCCTCAGCAGCTCCTCGTTCGGGACGGCGCCTCCGAAACGCCGGTCGCGCGAGGCGTACTCCAGGCAGGCACGCCACAGGTCGCGCCGGTCGAAGTCGGGCCACAGCACGTCCTGGAAGACCATCTCGGCGTAGCTGCTCTGCCATATCAAGTAGTTGGACGTGCGCTGCTCACCGCTCGGGCGCAGGAAGAGGTCGACGTCCGGCATGTCCGGGTAGTACAGGTACTTCGCGAAGGTCTTCTCATTGACCTTCGACGGGTCCAGCCTGCCCTCCGCCACGTCACGGGCCAGTTTCTGCGCGGCGTCCGCGATCTCCGCGCGCCCGCCGTAGTTGACGCAGAAGTACAGCGTCATCGCGTCGTTGCCCTTGGTCTGCTCCTGGGCGACCTGGAGCTCCTGGACGACGGACTTCCACATCTTCGGCATCCGGCCGACCCAGCGGATCCGGATCCCCAGCTCGTCCATCTCGTCCCGGCGGCGCCTGATGACGTCCCGGTTGAAGTTCATCAGGAAGCGCACCTCATCGGGGGACCGCTTCCAGTTCTCGGTCGAGAAGGCGTACAGCGAGAGGTTCTTGACGCCGATCTCCAGGCAGCCCTTCAGCACGTCCAGGACGACGCCCTCACCGACCTTGTGCCCCTCCGTGCGCGGCAGGCCGCGCTCCTTCGCCCACCGGCCGTTGCCGTCCATGACGCAGGCCACGTGCTTGGGGACCAGCTCACCGGGGATCTTCGGCGGCCGGGCGCCGGACGGGTGCGGCTCAGGCACCTTGTACTCGCGGCGATGCCGCCCCAGGATCCCTCGTCGCCCAGCTGCCATGAGGCTCACTACTCTCCGTTCTCGACCTTGCCGTTCCGTCCGGACTCGCGGACCGGGCCCGTCCGGCTACTTCTCCACGTACCGCAGCGAGCGCAGTCCGCGCTCCAGGTGCCAGTGCAGATACGCCGACACCAGGCCGCTGCCCTCCCGGACGTGCCGCGCCTCACTCGCGTCGGCCGTCTCCCAGTCCCCCGTCAGCAGCGCGCTGAGCAGCGCGACGGCCTCAGCAGAGGGTACGACGCTCCCGGGCACCCGGCAGTCGCCGCATATCACCCCGCCCGCGGCCACCGAGAAGAACCGGTTGGGGCCGGGCATTCCGCACTTCGCGCAGTCCCCGAAGCTGGGGGCGTAGCCGTTGACCGCGAGCGAGCGGAGCAGGAAGGCGTCGAGGACGAGGTTGGGCTCGTGCTCGCCGCGCGCCAGCGTGCGCAGGGCGCCCACCAGCAGCAGGTACTGCTGGACCGCCGGCTCGCCCTCGTGGTCGGTGAACCGCTCGGCGGTCTCCAGCATCGCCGTCCCCGCCGTGTAGCGGGCGTAGTCGGTGACGATGGCGCTGCCGTACGGGGCGATCGTCTCGCTCTGCGTGCACAGCGGCAGCCCGCGCCCGATCAGCTCGCCGCCCCGCGCGAAGAACTGCACGTCGACGTGCGAGAACGGCTCCAGGCGCGCCCCGAACTTCGACTTCGTACGCCGCACGCCGCGCGCCACGGCCCGCACCCGCCCGTGCCCGCGCGTCAGCATCGTGATGATGCGGTCGGCCTCGCCCAGCTTCTGGGTGCGCAGCACGATGCCGTCGTCGCGGAACAGACTCATGGAGCCATTCTCCCGTACGGCCGGACCCCTGGGATGCTGTGTACATGTCGATCACCGCAACCTTCGTGGTACTGGCCGTCGCCGCACTCCACGTGTACATCCTGATACTCGAGATGTTCCTGTGGACCGGCCCCCGGGCCCGCGCCGCCTTCGGCACCACCGCCGAGTTCGCCGCCGAGAGCAAGGCACTCGCCGCGAACCAGGGGCTGTACAACGGCTTCCTCGCCGCCGGGCTGGTGTGGGGTGCCGTGGCCTCCGACCCGGTCGGCTTCCAGGTGAAGATCTTCTTCCTGGCCTGCGTGGCCGTCGCGGGCCTGTACGGCGCCGCGACCGCCAACCGCCGCATCCTCTTCGTCCAGACCGTCCCCGCGGTCATCGGCCTCGCCCTGGTCGTGGCGGCACACTGAGCCCGGCCCCCGGGAGCCCGGCCCCCGGGACGGCGCCCTGCGCCGGGCGCGCCCCGCATGCCGGGGGGCACCCTGCCGGGCGGCACCGGGCCACCCGGCAGCACGGCCGTCTTCTCCGCGCCGGCCGCCGAGGTCCCGGCTACGGCAGTTCCCCCCGGCTGCGCGCGTTCGCGTACGCCGTCGCCGCGCGCAGCCGCTCCGCGGCGGTGGCCGTCCGCACGGACTCGGGCGGGCAGTCCCACTCCCGCCCCCCGCCGAGCGGCCGGAGCTGCACATAGGGCCCCGTCTGCCCCATGACCAGCCCCACACGGCCGGTACGGGTATCCATGGCGTACGCGCCCACGGGCAGTCTCACCTCTCCTCGCACGCCGCCCCCGTCCGCGTCCCCGCTTCCAGCACCGCGGTCACGCGATTCGCCACGTCGACCGTGCACCGCCCGAGGTCGACCATCGGACACGGCTTCTCCCTCGCATACGAAATCGGATCCAGCCTCAGCGACGGCAGCTTGATTCCGGCCTGCGCCAGCACTTCGCGCATTCGCCCGACGGCCGCTTCCGCCTCTTCCAGACAGACGGTTGAGTGTCGTTCTCCATCCATTTCCGTCATCCCTGCCCTTTCGAGTTCGATTTAACTCTTCGCACTCCGATCGTGACGCTCCGCAGCTAGGGTTCGGAAGGGGTGAGCGCCCTGCAAGCGCAGCGCTGAACAGGGGAGATGAGCGGCCATGACCAACCTCGGACGGAGCAGGCAGGACGCATGGGAGTTCTTCGGCGCCGAACTGCGCCGACGCCGCGAGTCCGCGGGGCTCACACAGGTGGAACTGGGCGCGCGGGTATTCGTGTCCTGTGGGTACATCGGCCAGTTCGAACAGGCGATCCGCAAACCGCAGCTGGATGTGGCACAAAGAATCGATGAAGTCCTGCAAACCGACGGTATTTTCGGACGGCTCTGCAAAAAGCTCATCGACGGCTCGCCTTACGCGTCCTACTTCGCGCTGGCGGCGGAGCTGGAGGCGATGGCGACGAAGATCTGCATCTTCGAGCCGTCCGTCGTACCCGGCCTGCTGCAGACGCCCGAGTACGCACGGACCATCGTGCTCGCGAGCAACCCGCTGGCGACCGAGGAGTTCGTCGAGGAAACGGTGAAGGCCAGGATGGAGCGCGCCCGGCTCCTGCGGGACGCGCCCCGGCCCGTGTTCTGGGCGATCCTTCACGAGACGGTGCTGCGCATCCCGGTGGGCGGTCCGGCGGCGATGGCGGCGCAACTGGAGCATGTCGCCGCCTGCGTGCGCGACCGCAGGGCGCTGGTGCAGGTCATCCCGTACCTGGGCGGGGCCTACACGCAGATGGGCAAGATGCTCACGCTCATGGAGTTCGATGACGCGCCGCCAACCGCCTATACAGAGGCGGTGTATTCGGGGAATCTGCTGGACAATCCGGCCGTAGTGAAGCGGGCCCAAAACACATACGATCTGCTCAGGGCCACCGCTCTGTCACCGGAGGCGTCCCTCTCCCTCATCGAGTCGGCGGCGGAGGACTACAGACGATGCAGCGGTACGACCTGAGCTCCGCACAGTGGCGCAAGAGCAGCTACAGCGACGGCGACGGCGGTAGCTGCGTCGAAGTCGCGTACGACTTCCCGGGCGCGGCCGCCCGGCGCAAGAGCAGCTACAGCGACGGCGACGGCGACCCGCTGGGCCTGCCGGCCGGTGCGACATGCGTCGATGCCGCCTACGCCGTCCACGGCGAGGCCGCCCACGCCTGTATCGGCGCCCGCGTCAACGGCCGCCTCGCGGCCCTGAGCACA
>NZ_JAAAXQ010000187.1 GCF_009916105.1 Streptomyces sp. GC420
CTCCCCGGCTCCCCCTTGCCCTCCGCCTCGTCCTCCGCTTCCTCCCGCTCCCCGCGCCTGGCCTGGCTGGCCGACTTCGCCCGGCTCGCCCTCACCGTCTGCCTCCGGCTCCTCGATCTCGGCGTGGCGCTGGAGGCGCACGGCCAGAACCTGCTGGTCGTCGTGGACGCGGCGGGCCGTCCCGTACGGCTCGTCTACCGCGACCTCGCCGACATCCGGATCAGCCCGGCAAGACTCGCCCGACACCGCGTGCCCGCACCCCCGCTGACGGGCCGTCTGCTCACCGACGATCCGGTGGCGCTGCGCCGGAAGCTCTTCGGTTCCCTGGTCACCGGCGCGCTGGGACCGGCGGCGGGTGACGCCGCGACGCTGCGTACGATCCTCGACGCGGCCCTGCGCGACGTCCCGCCCACCCAGGACCTGGAAGCCCTGCGGAGTGAGGCACTTCCCGCGAAGGCGCTCACCCTGATGCGGCTGGGCCCGGGCGGCGCCGACGAGTGGACGCTGCTCCCCAACCCGCTCGGCACCGGCTGAGGTCCGCGCGGCTGCCGGGGGACAGGACTTTCCGGCGTGCGCCGGACGGGGGACCGGCTAAGGTGCGGATACCGATCGAGCGGGGTGTACGAGGGGGCGGCATGACGGCCGAGGAAGTCGGGGGCGGCACCGGGGAGCCGGTGCTCGGCGTGGAGTCCGTGCTGGAGTCGGTGGTCGTGCACTCCGCGGGGGCGGTCTGCCTGCGCCGCGTGCGCTGCGCACTGCCGTCGCGGCCGGCTCGGGAAAACACGGCCGGAACGGCGGGCACGGCGGGCACGGCCGGCACAGCGGACGGAACCCTGCGCGTGGCCGTGGAAGGCCTGCCCATCACGCTGTACGAACACTCGCTGCGCGGCCGGGTTCGGTCCGGGCCCGCGGGGCTTCGGGTGACCGATGTACGGGTCGGGCGGGTGGCCGAATACCGCCAGACGGAAGAACTGCCGCGGCTGCGCCTCGATCTGGAGGACGCGGAGGACCGGCTCTCCGGACTGCGGGAGCGGCAGCAGCGGCTGGAGGAGGAGATCGGGAAGGTGGCCGGGCTGCGCGCGGTCCCGCCGCAGCCCCGGCGCGGCGATCCCCCGCGCTGGGCCCCCGTCGAGTCGATGCTGGCGCTGGCGAGCTTCCTCGACGGGCGGCTGGCCCTGCTCCACGAGCGGCTGCGCACCGCGGAGGAAGAGGTGCGCCGGGCCGAGCACGAGGTCGAGGTGCTGGCGGCACGGCTCAGGGAGGCGTCCAGCTCCGGGCAGACCCGGCGGACCCAGGAGTCCGCCACCGCGGTCCTGACCCTGGACCGGGTCCGCGACGGGGCCCCGGGCGGCAGCCCGGACAGCGGCTCGGACGGCGGCCCGGACGGCGGCCCGGACGGCGGCGCCGGTGACGGGTTCGCCGCCGAAACGGCCGGGGGCGAGATCGAGTTGGAGGTCGAGTACCACGTGCCCGGTGCCACCTGGTCGCCCGTCTACCAGCTGCGGCTGGACGGCGCGGGCGCCGCGTCCGGCGGCGGGGCTCTCGTGCTCAGGGCGTGCGTCGCCCAGCGCACCGGCGAGGACTGGACCGGCGTACGGCTCGGGCTGTCCACCGCCGACCTGCTGCGCCGCACGGACCTGCCGGAACTGCGGTCGCTGCGCATCGGGCGGCGGCAGGAGGAGCCCGCCGTGCGTGGCTGGCGCGAACCCCCTGCCGGGCTGGAGGAGTTGTTCGCCGGTTACGACAGCGCGGTCGCGCCCTCGTCGGCGTCCCGCGCCATGCGCCGGGCGCGGCCCTCGGGGGTCCCCATGCCGGGCGGGGCCCCGGTGCCGGTGGCCGCCCCTCCCGTGGCGTCCGCCGGCGCCGCGTGGCCGGAGGAGGAGTCGTCGGCCGCCCTCGGCGGGTACGGCGCGTCCCCCTTCGCCGCCCTGCCGCCGCCGGCCGCACCCGCCGCGGTGGTCCCCCAGGCGCCCGGCGCCGCGCCGGGTGCCGCGCCCGGTGCCAGGCCCAGGTCCGCGGGCGCAGGTCCCCGGTCCGCGGGCGCCGTGCCCGCCCCGAGTGCCTCCGCCGCGCCGCCCGCACGCCCGGCTCCGCCTCCGCCGCCGCCCGGCCCGAGCGGGGATCTCCTCGACTACGCCCGGCTGACGCTGGCGGGCCCCGAGGAGACCGCCGGCCGCGGCACGCTGCGGCCCGCACCGGCGGAGGCGGACGCGGTCGTCGCGGAGTACCGCCGCAGGGCCGAGTCCGTGGCCCGGCTGGGGCGCCCCGCGCACGTGGTCCCCGTACGCCGGTCCGCAGGCTCGTTCGACTACCGCTTCGACACCGCCGCGCCCGTCGACGTGGACTCGGACGGCGTCTGGCACACGGTCCCCGTGTGCGAGATTCCCGTGGAGATGGCGCGGGAGTACGTGTGCGTTCCCTCCGTCGACCAGTCCGTGTACGGGACGGTGCTGCTCACCAACGCCTCGGCGCACGCGCTGCTGGCCGGTCCCGCCGATGTCACGGTGAACGGCGACTTCGTCCTCACCGCGCCGCTGCCCACGCTCGCGCCCGGGGAACGCCGGCGGGTCGGGGTGGGGGTCGCCGAGAGCGTCCAGGTGGCGCGGCGCACGCACATGCGGGAGTCCACGGCCGGCCTGCGCGGCGGCACGACGGTCCTCGACCATGTCGTCGAGGTGGAACTCGCCAACCGGCTCGCCCACCGGGTGGTGGTCGAGGTGCGCGAACGCATACCGGTGAGCGACGAGAAGGACGTACGGATCGAGGAGCACCCGGCGAGTCCGCCGTGGACCGCGCACGACGAGCCGCTGGACGGCGGCGGGGACGGCGACCGCCTCGTGCGCGGGACGCGCGTCTGGCGGGTCGAACTGGACCCCGGCAGGACCGTCGTACTCAAGGGCGGGTACGAGATACGCCTCCCGGCGGGCAAGGCACTGGTCGGCGGGAACCGGAGGGACTGAACCACCATGACAGAGACAGCTTCGGTTTCGGCTTCGGCGCCCGTGCCCGCGCCGACGGGGTCCGGCCCCGCCCCGGCGTCCGCGGCGGCCGCCCCCGGGGACCCGCTCGCGCTGCCGATCACCGCGGTCGTGTGCATGGAGGACCGCGCGCAGGTCGAGCGGGCGGGCCGGGTCGACCTGGCCGCCGGCCCGCAGCGGCTCCGCATCGGCCCCGTGACCCCGCTCGCCGTCGACCGGTCCCTGCGTGCCGAGATCGCCTTCGAGGACGACGGCGCCACCGGTGACGGCAACGGCCCCGATGCCGGGCGGCCCGGCGTCCGGGTGGTCGACGCGCGTGTCGTCCGCGCGTACACACCCCCGCCCCCGGGAGAGCCCGGCAGGGACGCGTCCGTACTGCGGCGCGAGGCGCACACGCTGGAGGTGGAGCTCCGCGAGGCGGAACTGCTGCGGCAGCGGCTGGAGAGCCGCCTCGCGGTCGTCGCGCAGACGAAGGCCGAGCTGTACCGGGACATCACGGAGGGCGCGGGCGCCGGTGACGCCGACCCGGAGCGCTGGGTGGACCGGCTGGAGCGGGTGGACGGCGAAGCCGACTCCCCCGCCGCGGAGTTGCACGCGCTGCGCCGCCGGATACGGGACGCCGAGGAGGAGTTGGCGGAGGTCCACCGGGCACTGGAGCAGACCGAGACCGAGCCGGAGCGGCTGACCGCGGTCCTCGAGGTGGTCGTGGAGGCCGACCGGCCGGGTCCGGCGGAACTGCGGGTGATCCATCTGGTGCCCTGCGCCCTGTGGCGGCCCGCGTACCGGGCGACGCTGGCCCCTGACGGCCGGTCCGTACGGCTGGAGACAGACGCCTTCGTGTGGCAGCGGACCGGCGAGGACTGGGACGGGGTGCGACTGTCCCTGTCCACGGCCCGGCCGACGATCGCGGCGAGCCCGCCGTCCCTGACCGAGGACGCGCTGGTGCTGCGCGACCGTTCGGCGGAGGAACGGCGCACGGTGGAGGTGGACCTGCGCGAGGAGGAGATCCGCACCGTCGGCGCCGAGTCCCCGGGGGCGGCCGGCGGCGCCGTGTCCGCGGAGCTGCCGGGGCTTCAGGACGGCGGCGAGGTGCGGGTCATGGCGGCCCCGGCACCCGTCCGCGTGGTCTCCGACGGACGGCCGCACCGCGTCGCCCTGTCCGCGTTCACCGCCGGCTGCCGCGCCGGGCTCGCCTGCTCTCCCGAGTTGTCACCACTGGTCGCCCATGTGGCCAGGTTCGCCAACGAGGCTGGGCACGTCCTGCTGGCCGGGCCCGTGGACCTCGTCCGCGGCAGCGGTTTCGTGGGCCGCGGCGAACTGGAGTACGCCGGACTCGGTGAGGAGGTGCGGCTCTCCTTCGGCAGCGAGGACACCTACCGCGTCGTGCGGCATGTGGAGGAGACCCGGGGCACGGCGGGCCTGACCGGCATCAATCACCGTACGGTGATCACCCGCACGGTACGGCTGTTCGTGTCGAGGCTCGACGCGCCGGGGGGCGGTGAGCCGGGTGGCGGCGAGCCGGCCACGGTCGTCGTCCAGGAGCGGATCCCGGTCTCCGAGGTCTCGGCCGTCGAGGTGCGGCTGAAGAAGGAGAGGTGCCGGCCCGCTCCGGACGCGGACGTGGACTCGGAGGGCGTTCTGCGGTACGGCCTGCGGCTGGCCCCCGGGGAGCGGCGCGAGATCAGGCTCGAGTACGAGTTGACGGCGTCGAGCGCGGTCGTCGGGCTCTGACGGCGGCCACCGTCCGGTCCGCTCACGGCCACCGTCCGGTCCGCTCGCGGCCGCCGCTCGCGAGCGGCTCCCGCCCGGCCGGAACGCTCGGTTGAACGCCGTGCACCGGCCGCGCGTACTACACGGCGCGGACGGGTCGGCCCGCCCGCGACGTGCCAGGGAGGACCGCACCGGATGACCGTGCACCGCAACGCCGTCACAGCCGCTCTCGCAGGGGCGGTGCCGTTGCTGCTCACCGCCCTGACCGCCGGGCCCGCGGCGGCCCACGGGGCGCCGACGGACCCGCTCAGCCGGGCCGCCGCCTGTTCCCCGGACGGCGGGCAGGCCGCCCGGTCGGCGGCGTGCCGTGCCGCCGTCGCCCGGCACGGCGGCCGGCTGTACGCCGACTGGGACAATATGCGCATCGCCGATGTCCGGGGCCGTGACCGGCAGTTCGTCCCGGACGGAAGGCTGTGCAGCGCGGGGATCGACACATACGGAGGGCTGGATCTGCCGCGTGCCGACTGGCCGTCCACCCGGCTGACCCCCGGGGCGACACGTACGCTCGGCTACCGCACGACCATTCCCCACACGGGGACCTTCGAGCTGTACATGACGAAGCAGGGCTACGACCCGACGCGCCCGCTGAAGTGGTCCGACCTGGACGCGGAGCCCTTCGCGAAGGTCACCGACCCGGCGCTGACCGACGGCGCCTACCGCATCAGGGTCACACTGCCGGCCGACCGGAACGGCCGGCATCTGCTGTACACGATCTGGCGGAACACCAGCACCCCGGATACGTACTACTCCTGTTCCGACGTAGTCTTCCCCGCCGCAGCCGAGGACACCGGTTCCGGCGGTTCCGGCGGCGGAGCCGCGCCCACTCCCACGGCCGCCGGGACGAGCAAGCCGCCCACCGGGAGGCCGGCACCAGGAGCGACGGAGGCGACCACGCCCGCCGAGGCCGGATCCTCGCGCCCGGCGGCCGGCGCACCCCGGGCCGCCGCCACGGCCGACCGGCCGGTGGCCGCGGGCAGCGGCGAACCCCGGCAGAGCATGGCGCTGCCCCTGGCCGCGGGCGGCGCGGGCGCCCTCGCCGTGGCCGGAGGCGTCGCCGTGCTCATGCGCCGGCGCGCGCGGCCGAACCGGCACGCCGCCCGCTGAGCGCCGAACTCTGATCCCTGCGCGCCGAGCGCCGAGCCGCGGGACCGGCCAGGGCCGCCCGCGCACCGTTCGTGCCGACGGAGGCCGGAGCACGAAACGGAACGCGCGGCACCGGCGGTTGGAGCGGCCGGGACGGCCTCCGGGCCGGCGTACCGGCCCGCGCGGGAGCGCCGGTACGGCCTATGATGCGGCGGCGCGCCAACCGCGCCCAGTGATCAGTGGTCAGCGATTTGAAGGAGCGTACGTGCTCGAGCTCACGATGGCATCGGTGTCGGCTGCGGACACGGGTGCGACAGCGGGCATGGTCATGGCCGAAGCGCCGAGCGAGCCCGGCGCGCTTCTGCGCGTGGGACGGGACGGAGCGGCGTGCCGGCTGGTCACTCCGGACGACTGGCTGTTCGTCTCGCGGGTGCATCTGGAGTTCCGCTGTGAGGCCGATCTCGGCTGGACGGTCACCTGGTGCCGCGGCTCACAGCCCGACCCGTCGTCCGAGGTGCGGATCGTGTCCGACGGCGCGGTGCGGGCCCTGCCGTACGGGGAGACGTGGAGGCTGGGCCGGGGCGGTTCCGGCGAGGTGATCATCCAGGACAGGACGGCGCCGCGCTCGGTGAACGTGGGCTTCTACCACGAGGTATGACGCCGGGCCCCGTGTCCGGCGCAGGGGAAGAGGCCGGGTGGGACCGGATTCCGCGGCCCGGCTCCGGACGGGCGGCGGCAGACCGCCGGCGGGTGGCCGGGTCGCTGACCAGGGCGTCGGCCCGCTGACCGGAGCGTCGGCGGAGTTCCGTGCCATACGGTTCGGCGGCTCCATGCGGTTCGGCGGCGCGCCGGAGCGAAGGGGCGCGGGCCGGGGCCGTGACGGCGTGCGGCCCCGCCGCATGGCGCGGCCGGCCACGACGGCCCCGCGGGTGACCCACCGGGCTTCCGGCGGAATGCTCAGCGGGCCGCGGACGCGGTGGTGCCGGCTGCGGCGGACGCCGGGCGCTCCTTCAGCGGGACGTCACGGAACGGGCGGAACGCCGTGAGCCGGTTCCATTCCGGGTCCGCGCGGTCCGGGACGGCGCGGCCCGCCTCCGTCCATTCGCGGATCAGCTCGTTGTAGACGGGTGTGTGGTCGGCCGCGTCCGCGGCGTGCGCGCGCGGCGGGGGCGGCACCGACTGAACGCGCCGCCATCGCACATGTGCAGCTGTCGTCTCCATACGCGTCCAACACCGGCGGCCCCCGAACGGGCACGGCTGGAGCGACGGCGAGGGTGGCCGAGGGAACCCGCTTTCGAAAAAGTGGCGCGCGAGGCGGCGGCGCGCACGCCCGCGCCGCCGAGCCCACTCCCCCGGCCCCCGTACTCCCCGCGCAGACACCGCCCTTGAGCTGCGCACTTGTCCCCACCCATCGTCGGGCGCAGGGTGGGTACACGCACAGGTACCCACCTGCCGTCATGGCCTTTTGACGAGGACGGAGCGCCCTGTGAGGAACGTGGAAGAAGCCGTCGGGCCCCATGGGCCGGCCGTGGCCCCGGGACTCCGGCTGGCCGAGGACGAGGAGAGTGCGCCCGAGCCGCCCCCGCCGCCCGCCGTCCACCCCGCGGCGCCCACGGGCCCGATGCCGCCTGACCGGACGCAGTCCATCCTGGAGGCGACCAAGCGGGTGGGCGCCCTCCTCAAGGCGGCCGGTCACCCGTTCGCGCTGGCCGGCAGCGTGGCCGCGTACGCGCACGGGGTGCCCGCGAGTCTCCAGCACGACGCCGACTTCTGCATCCTGCGCGAGGACGCGGACGCCGTCACCCAGACGCTCCAGGAGGCCGGCATCCCGGTCCGCACCCCGCCGGAGGACTGGCTGATCAAGGCGTGCTGCCACGGCGAACAGATCGATCTGATCTTCGAACCGGCCCGTATTCCGGTGACCCGGGAACTGCTCGGCCGGGCCGTGACACTGCCGGTGGACTCGCTGCACATGCCGGTGCTGGCGCCGACGGACCTGATGGCCGGCCTGCTCGCGGCGTTCTCCGAGCACCACTGCGACTTCAGTTCCGTCCTTCCCATCGCCCGGACGCTGCGCGAGCGGATCGACTGGGACCTGCTGCGCCGCGAGTACCGGGCCTCGCCCATGCCCGACGCCTTCCTCTATCTCCTGGAACGGCTGAACGTCATCGACAGGCGGGAGACGACGCCATGACACTGCCGGGCACCAACGAGTACCGCCTGGCCCACCTGCGGGAACGACTGGCGGGCGACGAGATCGCCGAGCTGGGGGTACGGATCGAGATGCGCGGCTCCACGGTGCTGCTGCACGGCACCGTCTCCACCTCGGCCTGCCGTGACGAGATCCTGCGGATCGCGGAGGAGGCCCTGCGGGGGCTGCCGGTCCGTGCCGATCTGGTCGTGGCCGACGCCACCGCCCCCGACCACCCCGAGGATCTCGCATGATCCGCGTCGCCGCAGTGGGAGACATCCATCTCGGTCCTGACGACAAGGGGCTGCTGCGCCCCGCGTTCGACTCCCTCGCCGACTGCGCCGACATAATGCTGCTGGCGGGTGACCTCACCCGGCACGGCAGCGCGGAGGAGGCCGCGGTCGTGGCCGGCGAGGTGGCGGGACTGCCCGTCCGGGTCGTGGCCGTGCTGGGCAACCACGACTACCACAGCGACCAGGAGGCGGAGGTGACAGCCGCGCTCCAGGAGGCCGGCGTGACGGTCCTGGAGGGCGAGGGCACCGTCCTGGACATCGGGGGCGTCCCGGTGGGCATCGCGGGCACCAAGGGCTTCGGCGGCGGATTCGCGGGCCGCAACGCCGGTGAGTTCGGCGAGCCCGAGATGAAGTCCTTCGTGCGCTACTCGCGGCGGTGCGCCGACGGACTCCGCCGTTCCCTGCTCGAACTCGCCGAGGCCGGGTGCGCGGTGCGGATCGCCCTGACGCACTTCTCGCCCGTGCCGGACACGCTGGCCGGGGAGCCGCCGGAGATCTTCCCGTTCCTCGGCAGCTATCTGCTGGCCGAGGCCGTGGACGAGGCGGGCGCGGACCTGGCGGTGCACGGCCACGCCCACATGGGCACGGAACACGGGATGACGAGTGGCGGCGTACGGGTCCGCAACGTCGCTCAGCCCGTCATCGGCCGCGCCTTCGCGGTGTACCACGTGCCGGTGGGCGGCGACCGCGCCGGTACGGCGGCGGGTCACGCGTCGACGGCGTAGGCCCGGCGGCGGGTCACGCGTCGACGGCGTAGGCCCGGCGGCGGGTCTTCGTCGGCCGGCGCGCCCGCCGAACCCGTCAGCCGGTGCGCCCGCCGAGCCTGTCGACGGCGGCGATCAGCCTGTCCCAGAACAGCTCCCGCTCCAGGGCGACCGCCACCCGGGCGTTGACCGGCCGGCCGACGTACCCGTGCGGGTCCACGACGGTCGCCCCGCGCGTATACCGGCCGCCGAGTTCGACAACCACGTTGGCGTCCACGCAGTGCACGATCCCCGGGTCGACGACCCGGGCCACGGCGACCGGGTCGTGCAGCGGCGGGGCCTCGAAACCCCACAGGCGCCGGTAGGTGGCGGCGAAGAAGGTCATGAGCTGGACGCAGACACGGCCGAGTTCGGTGCCGAGGCCTTCGAAGCGGGCCAGCACGTCCGGGGTGGCCAGCGCCTGGTGGGAGACGTTGAGGCCGCACATGGTGACCGGGACGCCGCTGCGGAACACGATGTCGGCGGCCTCCGGGTCCACGTGGATGTTGAACTCGGCGGCCGGGGTCCGGTTGCCCCGCTCCGTCGAGCCGCCCATGAGGACGATCTCGCGGATGCGCCCGGCACAGTCGGGGTGCCGGGTCAGGAGCAGCGCGATGTTCGTCAGCGGCGCGGTCGGCACGAGGGTGACGGGCTCCGGGTGCCGGGTCAGGATGCGGTACATGAGGTCGACCGCGTGTTCGGGGACCGCCTCCACGGTGGGCTCGGGAAAGCGCGGGCCGTCGAGCCCCGAGCCGCCGTGGACGTCCTCGGCGACCTTCAGGGGCTGGACGAGCGGCCGGGCGCAGCCGGCGGCGATCGGAACGCCGGTGATACCCGCCACGGTGCAGACCCGGCGGGCGTTCAGGGTGGTCTTCTCGAGGGTCTGGTTGCCCGCGACCGTCGTGATCGCGAGCAGGTCGATCGCGGGGTCCCCGGCCGCGAGCATGATCGCGAGGGCGTCGTCGTGCCCCGGATCGCAGTCGAGGATGATCGGAACGGGCACGGCGCTCCTCGGCGGTCGGTCGGTGGACGAACGGACGGCGTCGTCCCCAGTGTGCCCGCCGGAGCGGCGCCGGAAGCGCCTGCGGGCGAGGGCCTGGGCGAGGGCCTGGGCGAGGGCCTGGGCGAGGGCCTGATTCGCGCACGACGGCTGGAATTGTCAGTGGCGAGTGCCATCCTGCGTAACCGGAGACAACCACTGTGAGTGTGCGGTCGTCATCTCAGAGTGTCCGGCCGTGACGTGCGTGTGGGAAGGGGCCCATGTGAGGGGAATGGCGCGGCAGATCCGCGGGCTGGTGGAGTCGGTGGCGGGAGAGTTCACGGTGACCCGCGTCCGCTCACGGCGGAAGACCGCCCAAGTGTGGGAGGTCCAGGGGGCCGACGGGCGGCGGTGGTTCGTCAAGAGGCACACGAGCGCTCAGGCGCACCTCCGGGAGGTCACCGCCTACCGGGAGTGGACCGCGGCACTCGGGCCGGGGCGTGCCCCCGCCATGGTTGCGGCGCACTCCGGTGTCCGGGCGCTCGTCATCACGCCCGTCCCCGGCCGGAGCTTATCCGGCCGGCCCTTGCCCGGGAACCGTGAGGCGGAGGTCTGCCGGCAGGCCGGGCAACTGCTCGCGCGGCTCCATGCGACGCCGGCCGGCCGGTCCCGGCAGCCGTCGGCGGCGGTGCGCTGGACGGCCGATGTGGAGCGCACGCTCGCCGACGCGACGCTCTATCTGGCGCCTCACGACCGGGCGATGGTGCGGGCGCTCACCGAGCACGGCCCGCCGGACCCGGCGCCCGGAGTGGCGCACGCCGACTTCCGGCCGCGGAACTGGGTGTGGGACGAAGGACAGCGGCGGCTGCACATCGTCGACTTCGCCCGGACGTGCGTCGAGCCGGCGGTGCGACGCGACCTTCCGTGCCTGGAGTACGGAGTGCTCGGCGGCAGGCCGGAGTTGCGGGCGGCCTTCTACGAGGGCTACGGACGGGAGCTCGACGAGGATGAGCGCCTGGCCTGTTCGGCGTATGCCGCGATGGCCGCGACGGGCACCCTGCGCCGTGGCATCGAGACCCGCGACCTCAGGTCCGTGGAGCGGGCGCACCGGGTACTCGACCAGTTGCGCCTGGAGTATCTGCGGCGGATGCGGCGGGTCAGCGGCGTCTGAACCCGACCGGTGGCACGGACCGCATGCCCGCCCGTCGCATGCCCGCCGGAACGACGGGGGGCGGGCCGTACGGTGGGCGCCGGCCTCGGACGACGCACGGCGGGCGGCGGCCCGCCGGCCGCTCCGAAACGGCTGGGCACGGTGCGGTGCGGTCGGCGCAGCTCGGCAGCGGCGTGCGAGGTGGTCCGGTCGGGCGGGGTCGAATTGGCCCACGGCGCGCGGCGGTGCGTCGCCTAGCGTCGGCGCCATGAGCGAGCACACCACCCCGCCCGTCACCACCACCGGCGCCGGGGCCGGGGCCGGGGCCGGACCGGGCCCAACTCCCTACGCACGCCGGGCCGCGGGTCTGCGTGCCCTGCACGTCCCCGGCCGGCCGCTGGTCCTGCCCAATGTGTGGGACGCGGCCTCGGCCCGCGCGGTGGCCGACGCCGGGTTCCCCGCGGTCGCCACCGGCAGTGCGGCGGTGGCGCCCGCGCTGGGTCACGCCGACCACGAAGCGGCCCCGCCGGAAGAGATGTTCGCGGCCGTCACCCGTGTCGCCGGGTCCGTCGACGTGCCGGTCACCGCGGATCTGGAGCGTGGCTACGGACTGCCGCCCAGGGAACTCGCGGAGCGGCTGGCGGTCTCCGGTGCCGTGGGCTGCAATCTGGAGGACTCCGATCCGGCCACGGGCACGCTCGTCCCGGTGGCCGAACAGGCCGCCTTCCTCGCCGCGTTCCGGGCGGCCGCGCCGGACGTGGTGCTGAACGCCCGCGTCGACGTCTTCCTGCACGGGTCGGGAACGCACGAGGAGCGGCTCGCCGAAGCGGTCGCCCGGGGCCGCCGCTATGCGGAGGCGGGGGCGGACTGCGTGTATCCGATCGTGGTGAGCGGCCTGTCCCGGGGGCTGGTGCGGGCTCTGGTGGACGGCATCGGATCACCCGTGAACATGGTGTTCCTGCCCGGCTCGCCGCTCTCCGTCGGGGAACTGGCGGCGGCCGGAGTCGCCCGGGTGAGTTTCGGCCCCGGTCTCTTCATGGCCGTACAGCGGCATTTCGCGGACCTGGTCGCCGAGGTCCGCGCCGGGCGGGATCCCTACCGTCCGCGTTCCTGAACCGCCGGCCGGCGCCGGGCCCGAGTCGCGGGCCCGCCGGGGGCGGCCCGCGGGAAGGACCTTCCTGTGTCGGCGCCCGACAACGCCGACGCCCTCCCCGCGGACCGCCCCGGACGGGCCCCGCACTCTCTGCCGGGCCCGCCGCCCCGGGCCGTGTCGTGGAACCGCCGCTCACGCCGGGTCGCTTCGGTGCGCGGCGGCCGCGACGGGCCCGCGGCCGACGCACCGGGCCTACGCGGACGGCTCCGCAACGCGGCGGCGGCAGCGGCCCTAACCCGCCGTGCCGTTGATCTTCTCTATGGCCTGGCGGGCCTGTTCCCCGGGGGAACGCGCCGTCAGGGAGGAGACGGACGCGGCGGGCACGGTCGCGGCCTGGACGCGTTCCTGCGTGCGTTCCTGGACCGGCTTGGCGTGGGCAGCGGTCCGGGTACGCAGCTTGTGGCTCGCGGCTTCGTCGAGACTCACCGGACGCTGCATCTGGGTGGCCAGCCGTCCCGCCTCCACACCCAGCGCGGCGACGTCCTCCCAGGAGAGCCGCAGCACCAGCCGGAGCTCCGCCTCCCCGTCCGGCAGGGCCTGGAGCGGAATGTTGCTTCTGTCGTTCATGAGCGATCCTCAGGGTCTCGGTACTGGGCCCTCGCGGACGTGGCCCGCCGCCGGACGGGCGCACGAAGAGTCATACGTGGCCCGCGCCCCGCCCGTTCAGCGCTCCGCCGGATGTTTCGCCTCAACGGCCGCCGGCCGCGAACCGGGCCCGGCAGCCGTCGCCTCCGTCACCTCCGTCACTTCCGGGTGAGGTAGGCGAGGCCGGGATGCGCCGCCGTGTAGCCCTCGACGAGGCGGCGGGCGACGTTCACCGAGTCGACGAGCGGGTGCAGCGCGAAGGCCTTGACGGCGAGAGCCCGCGAACCGCTCTCGGCGGCGGCCAGCACCTCGCGCTCGACCGCCTTGACTGCGCAGACGAGTCCGGTGGCGTGCCCGGGCAGGGGCGCGACGGAGACGGGATGTGCTCCGTTCGCGTCGACGACGCACGGCACCTCGATGACGGCCTCGCTGTCGAGCACGGAAAGGGTGCTGCCGTTGCGGACGTTGAGGATCAGCGTGGTCCGCTCGTCCCGGGCGATGGCCCGCATCAGGGCGAGGGCGACGTTTTCGTAGCCGCCGGACTCCAGGTCGCTCGCCTCGCGTTCGCCGGCGCCGGCCGCCTCGCGGTTCTCCGCCATGTACGTCGCCTCGCGCTCGGCGCGGGTGGCCTCCCAGGTGCGCAGCGCCGGCGTGCCGGGGCGCGCCGTCTCCTCGTAGAAACGCGCCTGCTGATCGCGCAGGAAGGCGCCGCGGGTCCGCTCCGCCTGCTGGTAGGCGCGTACGGCCTCCCGGTTGAAGTAGTAGTAGTGCAGATACTCGTTGGGGACGGCGCCCAGGGCACGCAGCCATTCGGGGCCGAAGAGCCGGCCTTCCTCGAAGGAGCCCAGCAGTCCGGGATCCGCCAGCAGGCGCGGCAGTTCGTCCCGGCCCTCGATCCGCAGTCCGCGCAGCCAGCCGAGGTGGTTGAGGCCGACGTAGTCGATCCAGGCCCGGTCGGGGTCGGCGCCGAGGACGCGGGCCACGCGGCGGCCGAGGCCCACGGGCGAGTCGCAGATCCCGATGACGCGGTCGCCGAGGTACCGGGACATGGCCTCCGTGACCAGCCCGGCGGGGTTGGTGAAATTGATGACCCAGGCGTCGGGGGCGATCCTGGCGACGCGTTCGGCGATGCCGGCGGCGACGGGGACGGTGCGCAGTCCGTAGGCGATCCCGCCCGCGCCGACGGTTTCCTGGCCCAGGACGCCTTCGGCGAGCGCGACCCGTTCGTCGACCGCCCTGCCCTCCAGGCCGCCGACGCGGATCGCGGAGAAGACGAAGTCGGCGCCTCGCAGCGCCTCGTCGAGGTCGGTGGTGATGGTGATCACGGGCGCGTCCGGCACGCCGGCGGCCTGTTCGGCGAGAACGCGGGCGACGGCGTCCAGCCGTCCGGCGTCGAGATCGTGGAGGGTGACATGGGTGATACGGCCCTCGGCGTGGTCGCCGAGCAGCGCGGCGTGGACGAGCGGCACCCGGAATCCGCCGCCGCCCAGAATGGTGAGCCTCATGCGCTGACCGCCTTCGTAGGGTCCTGGTACACGCCCCCATCATCCTTGGGGCGTTCACGCGCACCTGGGCGCCCCGTCCGGTCGCGCGGCTGGCGGGGGCGTGCCGGCGGGCCGGGTCCGCCGCGGGGAGGCGTCAGCCGGCGCGGTCGATCACGGAGAAGCGGCCACCCTCGGCGTCCCGCAGTTCGGCGACCCGGCCGTAGGGCGTGGTGAAGGGGGCCTTGAGGATCTCGCCGCCGAGCCGCCCGGCCTCCTCGGCCGCGGCGTCGGTGTCCGCGACGGAGAAGAACACCTCCCAGGCGGGCCGCCGTCCCTCCGCTCCCCTGGTGATGGCCGCGATGCTGCGGCCCACGCTGCGCAGCACCACGCGCTCGTTCTCGTAGCGCACGTCGATGAGCTCTTTGTCGCGCCCGTCCCAGTCGAACACCAGACCGTAGAAGAGGGCCGCCGCGAAGGGGTCGTGGGTGCGCAGCTCGGTCCAGACAGGGGCGCCCTGGCACTCGTAGTAGGCGACCCGGCCGGTTTCGCCCTGCCAGAAGCCGAAGGTCGCCCCGCCCGGGTCGGCGGCCAGTCCGAGCCGTCCGCCCTCGAAGCTGAGCGGGCCGACGGCCATCGTGCCGCCGCGTTCCCTGACCCGGCCGGCGACGGTGTCCACGTTCTCGGTGCCGAAGTACGTCGTCCAGGCGACGGGCAGAGCGCTGCCGGTGGTGTTCGCGCCGAGACCGGCGACCTCGAAGCCGTCGACGACGGCCCGCGCGTAGGGGCCCAGACGGTCCGGCGCCCCTTCGAAGTCCCAGCCGAGCAGCGGTCCGTAGAACTCCTGGGCCGTGGTGAGGTCGCGGGCCATGAGGCTCACCCAGCAGGGAGCGGCCGCCACACACGGCACCTGGACCTTCGTCTTGCTCATCACGATGCCTTCCAGACCGAGCCCGCCGGTCCCCCCAGCCGACGCTACGCGCGCCCCGACGGCGCGACCAGCCTAGATGGCGGACGCGCCGCGCGCGCGACACACACGCCCGGCGCGGGAGGAGGGAGAGTTTGACGTGTACGGGTCTCTTGATGGGTGCGGGCCGTCTTGGTGGGCTGCACGGGCCTCTTGATGCCGCCGGACGACTGTGCCATATATGTCTAGACC
>NZ_JAAAXQ010000188.1 GCF_009916105.1 Streptomyces sp. GC420
GGTCCGCTTCGGCTCGGTGATGGGCTCGGTCATACGTACTCCCCCGGAGACGCGATGTGGTCGAGCTGCTTCCGCAGCAGCTTGGCGGCGGACGACTTGGAGAACGGCTCGGGGCCGAACGCCTCCATGGAGACGAAGAGTTCGCCGTCGATCGCCACGCAGGACATGCCGTCGAGCTTCGACTTCTTGTCGGCAGGCATGAGGTAGCACCTGGCCTTGGCACCCTTGATCGCGGGGCCGTCCCGGAAGATGCCGATCTCGTCGAACAGCCGGGTCTGGAACCGGTACATCTCGCGCACGGCGGTCTTGTTGTCCATCTGAGTGATCGTCATGTCGATGACCAGGTCGTTGGTGCTCCGTGCGTACGTGCGCGTGGCCACGCCCTTGAGCCGCAGCTTCTCGACGTACTTGCCGAACTCCCTGCGCTTCTTGCCGGTCAGCCCCTTGCCGGACGACTTGAGGATGGCGGTGGCCTGCTTGCCGCTGAGTTCGCTGTCGTTCCCGTACTGGCCGGAGTCGGGACCGAGGCGGAAGTCGTCGGGGACGGGCAGCAGCAGCTTGCTGAGTTCCGTGTCCGCGCGCCCGGCGCCGGTCTTGCCCGCCGGGTCCTTGCCGCTGTCCTTCGGCTCCGCGTCCTCGGCCCACAGGACGGTGGGCGCGGTGCGGTCGGCACCATCGACGGTGATCACGGAGTACGCGATGCCACCGCCGATGGCTGCCAGCACCAGGGCGGCGGGCAGCACGGTGCCGAGAAGCCGCCGCGCGCGGGGCTTACGGGTGGTGCCGGAACCGGCGGCCAGAGGGGTTTCGGCGGCCTCGGGGCTCTCGGCGTTCTCCGCGTCACCCGCGTTCACAGGGCTGTCGGGGTTGTCCGGGCTGTCAGGGTTCACAGGCGCTCCAGCTGCTGCTCGGCCAGCGTCCGGATGTCCTTCTTGCTGATCGGCTTGGTGTCGAAGATGTGGATGGCGAACATGACGTCGCCCCGGTAACCCGCGGCGCGGGCCTCGTAGGAGGGCAGGTAGCCGGGCTTGTTCCGCACCGGGTAGACGAAGTAGCGCGCGTTGCCGCTTCCCTTGACCTGGTATCCCTCGGCATCCGTGTCCGAGGACGCGTCACCGATCTGGCTCTCGGCGTGGTAGCGCGCGCCCTCGGCCGCTCCGTCGCGGAACTGCACCAGCCGCACGGCGACCTGGCCGTACTCCCCGCGGGCCCAGTCGGTGGCCGCGATCCGGCGGATGTCGTCCTCGACGAAATCCTGGAACGCCAGGTCCTCCTCGACGAACTCCAAGGAGTATCCGGCGGTGCTGAGCCAGCCGTCCACCGGCATGGTCCCGCCCTCGAAGACGGGCAACCGCGACTCGCGGGCACCCTTGGGCTTGGCGACGATCAGTTTGCGCAGGTCGCCTTCGGTCCTGCGGCCTCGGTCCTCCTTGTCCGACAACGGGTCGGGCGCCTTGTCCTTCGGCAGGGACTCGGCCGGGTACCCGAGCCCCGGCTGGGACAGCGCGGGCAGCGGCGTCGCAGGACGCTGCGCCTGGACGCCGTAGCCGACGGCCGTGCCGCCGACGAGGCCCAGCACGGCGGCCGTGGCGATGATCAGGGCGGTCCTGCCGCGGCGGCGCGGAGCCGGCGGCGTCAGGGGCGCCGCCTCGTCCGGCGTCGCCGGTTGCGCGGATGATACGGATGATGCTGGTTGTGCTGGTGGTTCCGGTGTTCCCGGCACCGCGGATGACTGAGGCATGCCAACCTCTCGCGTGGCACCGGTCTGTGGCTCTTCCAAAGGGTCCCCCCACGGGACTTGAGGCGCAGATTCCATATCTGCGCCACAGCAGACTCATACGTAACACCAGGGGTTGTGCGCCACTGGATTACGGATCGGCCTACGCTTCTGACATGGCGAAAAAGCTCGTGATCAAGGTGACGGCGGGGGCCGACGCCCCCGAACGCTGCTCGCAGGCATTCACGGTCGGCGCGGTGGCGGCGGCCAGCGGAGTGGAGGTGTCTTTCTGGCTGACCGGCGAGTCCGCGTGGTTCGCGCTGCCCGGCAAGGCCGCGGAGTTCGAACTGCCGCACGCGGCCCCGCTGCCGGACCTGATCGAGTCGATCCGGGCCGCGGGCGGGCTGATCACGCTGTGCACGCAGTGCGCGGCCCGGAGGGACATCACGGAGAAGGACGTCATCGAGGGCGTGCGGATCGCGGGCGCGCAGGTGTTCGTCAGCGAGATCATGGCGGACGGCGTCCAGGCCCTCGTCTACTGAGCACGGCGCGGGCCCGGGGGTGTCCCGGGCGCTGTCACTGCCGGGGCCTGCGTTTGCCGTCCAGTTCGTCCCACCACTCGTCGGACTGCGGGTCTCCGCTGGGGTCGTCCCACCAGCGGTCCTCGGGCCCGCGCCGGTTGGCGACGACCGCCGCGAGAGGCGGAATGACCATGGCGACCAGGCACATCGCGACCGCCGCGGGCACCGACCACAGCCGTACGAAGCCCCAGGCGCCCACGAAGAGCGCCAGACAGGCCCCCATCAGCCAGAAGTAGGCATGCCGCCGTCGTGCGTACACATCTTCAGCCTACGACCGCACGGCCACGGCGCAGCCCGGCGGTTCCGGAACGGCCAGGTTCCGGAGCGGCCGGGTTCCGGAGCGGCCCGGTTCCGGAACGGCCCGGTCCCGGAACGGCCAGGTTCCGGAGCGGCCCGGTCCCGGAGGCCCGGGTCCGACGGCGCCGGACGGCGGGCGGTCCCGCGTACTCCGGGAGGGCGCCGCACGGGCGGCGCCGCAGCCCGGGGGCGCCGCGCGACCACGGCATGCGGAAGGCCGGAAGCCCGCACCCGGTTCCTGAGGCGTCCAACCCCCTGGGTGCGGCCTTCCGGCCCGTTCGTGCGCCGTCGTATCAGACGGCGATGGCGACCTCGGTGAGGTTGCCCTGCTGGGCGACCACCGCGCGGTCGACCGAGGCGCCCGGCACCAGCGCGCGCAGCGTCCAGGTGCCGGGGGCGGCGAAGAACCGGAACTGTCCGGTCGCCGAGGTCGGGACCTCGGCGGTGAACTCTCCGGTGCCGTCGAGGAGGCGGACGTAGCCGGAGACCGGCTCGCCGTCGCGGGTCACGGAGCCCTGGATGATGGTTTCCTTCGCCACGTCAACTCCTGCCAGGCTGGGGCCGCCTGCCGTTGCTCCACACATGGGTCTCTTCCTTCCTCGGCCGTCGGCCGGTTACTTGGCCGGGCCGAGCTCGATCGGAACGCCGACCAGGGAGCCGTACTCGGTCCACGAGCCGTCGTAGTTCTTGACGTTGTCCACGCCCAGCAGCTCGTGCAGCACGAACCAGGTCAGCGCGGAGCGCTCACCGATGCGGCAGTAGGCGATGGTGTCCTTCGCGAGGTCGACCTGCTCCTGGGCGTAGAGCTCCTTGAGCTCCTCGTCCGACTTGAACGTGCCGTCGTCGTTGGCGTTCTTCGACCACGGGATGTTGCGGGCGCTCGGCACGTGGCCGGGGCGCTGCGACTGCTCCTGCGGGAGGTGGGCCGGCGCGAGCAGCTTGCCGCTGAACTCGTCGGGGGAGCGCACGTCGACGAGGTTCTGGTTGCCGATCGCGGCCACGACGTCGTCGCGGTAGGCGCGGATCGAGGTGTCCTGGGCCTTGGCCTTGTACTCGGTGGCGGAGCGCTCGGGCACCTCCTCGACCAGCTCCCGGGCGTCCAGCTCCCACTTCTTGCGGCCGCCGTCGAGGAGCTTGACGGAGTCGTGGCCGTAGAGCTTGAAGTACCAGTAGGCGTAGGAGGCGAACCAGTTGTTGTTGCCGCCGTAGAGGATCACCGTGTCGTCGTTGGCGATGCCCTTGGCCGAGAGGAGCTTCTCGAAGCCCTCCTGGTCGACGAAGTCGCGGCGGACCGGGTCCTGGAGGTCGGTCTTCCAGTCGATCCGGACGGCGTTCCTGATGTGGTTCTTCTCGTACGCCGAGGTGTCTTCGTCGACCTCGACGATGACGACCTTCGGGTCGTCCAGGTGGGCCTCGACCCAGTCGGCGTCTACGAGGACGTCGCTGCGGCTCATGCTTCTCTCCTCCGGGGCAGTGTGCGGCGGGGTGCTGTACGGGGTACGGAACGCGGGCGCCGGGATTCGGATACGGCTACGACCGGCGCCGGTCACGGATGCGGCCACGGACATGGGCCGGCGGGGATACGGGAGTGGGCTCCCGCTCAGAACGTGCGACAGAGCATGGCGGCGACGCGGCACAGGTCTACTGCCCGCCGCTTCGTGAGATCCGCCTGTCGCTGCATGGGTCCGATCGTAAAGAGACATCGCGCGACATGTCACCGGCGTGTCATATGGCGAGACATGATTGTCCAGAATGCGGTACAGCGGATGCGCGGGCGAGGTCGCCGACCGGCCTCCGGGGATGCGTCCGGCCGTCCGCGCCGCTCACGGGGCCGAGCAGCGGACACTCCCGTCTCGCACTTCGGACGCGGGCTCCGGGCGGGCTCCGGGTGGCCCAGCCGTCGGCACTGGGTCCTGCGCACCCGCGGCCCCTGCCAGGCCCCGGCACCGGATCTGCTGGACCCGCAGGACCCGCAGGACCCGCAGGACCTGCCGGACCGCCGGACCCGCCGGGCCTGCGGGGCCTGCGGGGATCGCGGGGTCTCCGGCGCCGAGCCCGCGCCCGGGCGGCGCCGCGAGCCCCAGGGGCCGGCGGAGCACCGCCGATGCCTACCCGATGAGGGCCACCTGCGAACCCGTGACGGATATCCGCACTCCGTCCGCGCCCGCCGTGACCTTCTCGAGGGCGATGCCCCGCGGCAGCTCGGTGATCTTCTCCTCGAAGTCCGTCACCCTGCGGACCTGCTGGTCGGCCAGACCAGCGCCCGGGAAGTCCGGCAGCGTGTCGGCGTGCACCTCCACGGTGTCGCCGTCCACGACCTTGACGGTGCTGAGCACCTCGAAGTCCCGCTCGCCGATGACCGGGACGTCCGCCGTGATCCCGACCTTGATCTTGCCGTTGCCCCCGTCCGACAGCTTGGTGACCCTGGCGGTGATGCCCGCCCCGATCTCGACGGGCTCGGCCCGGGCGGCCTTCAGCAGTTCGTCGTAGGAGATCACTGCGGAGCCGGTGGCCCGTTCCGCGGTGGCCGAGCTGTAGTCGTCCGCCAGGACGACGCCCCGCATGGTCGCCGTGAGCTCGTCGATCACGACGGCCTCGCCCTGCCCCGAGGCCTTGAAGTCGCTGATCGTCGCGTCGACCTCGTCGAGTTCGCCGCTCAGCACCTGGGTCAGGAAGGGGAAGCCGGCGATGGAGACGGTGGGGCTCTCGGCCAGGCCCTCGTTCGCCCGCAGCCGCTCGGCCGCCTCGTTCTCGGCGTAGTTGACCGCGAGGCGGTCCACCGCCACGAAGAGTCCGCCCAGAATCACGGCGATGATGAGCAGTATTCGTAGTGCGCGCATGGCTCGGCGTTTCCCCCGCCCGTGTAGTCGGCCCCCGTCACGAATCTCGTCGATCAGTAATGATCAAAGATGATCCTCAGTGATGAAACGCGAGCGTAGCCGGATTGGTTTCAGCCGACGGCTCGTCCGATCAGATAAACGGCCGGTGCCGCGGCCATGAGCGGCAGCGCCACACCCGCCGTCATGTGGACGAAGCGTGACGGGTAGTCGTAGCTCGCTACCCGCAGGCCGACCAGCGCGCAGACCCCGGCGGCAAGCCCGAGCAGCGCCCCGCCCTGCGCGCCCACGTCGGTGAACCGTCCCGCGGCCGCTCCCGCACCGGCCGCGGCGGCCAGGGCGGCCGCCACCGACACGGGGGCCGGTAGCGGCAGGGCGCGGACCAGGGTCCCCAGCGCCACCGCGCAGGCCCCGGCGACCACGGCGTCCGGTTCGGCGGCCAGATGCCCGGCGGCGACGATCGCCAGCGCGGACGACGTCACGGTCGCGGTCAGCGCGTACATCCGCTCGTCGGCACTGCTTCGGTTGCGCAGTTGCAGGACGAGCACGAACAGCACCCAGACACCGAGCGTGCCGATGATCGAGGCGGGCGCGTGGTCCTCACCGACGGTCAGGAGCACCACGTCGACGGCCAGACCGCCCGCGAAGGCGAGGGCGATGCCCTGACGGGCCGGCCACATCCCGTTCAGCCGGAACCAGCCGGCGGCGGTGACGGCCTGGAGCAGCACCAGCGGCAGCACGGTCACGAGCGCCTCACCGGTGGCGGCCGCCCCGGCGAGCAGCAGCGACAGCACGACGGTGAGCACGGCGGGCTGGATGCCCGGCGCGATGATCGGCGAGCGGCCCTCGGCGCGGGCCCGCTGGGCGGCGGTGAGCGGCGCGTCCGGGGTCACGGTCGGCACGGGCTCCGCCTGCGGCTGGGGCTGCGACTGCGGGTACGGATGCTGCGGCTGCGGGTACGCCTGCGCCTGCGGCTGGGGGTACGGATGGACCTGCGGCTGGTGCTGAGCCCGCGCCGCGTACGCCGCCGCCTGGGCGGGCGGGGCCTCCGGGTACTGCTGCGGGTGCCCGGCACCCTGCGGCGGCGCGTAGGCGGCGTCCACGTACGCCGCCGCGTCCGAGTACGCAGTCCCGTCCGGCCGGGACTGCTGCGGAGGCCGCAGGGCCTGCGTCCCGTCCTCGGACCAGCCGGCCCCCTGCCAGGACTGCGCCTGCGGGTCCTGCCGGCCATCGGCTCCACCGCCGCCGTACTCGTACGGGTCGTACGGGTACGGGCTCTGCTGATTGCTCATGGTGTGGGGGTTCACCCTCCTGCGAACGGCGGAAGCACCTCGACCGTGCCGCCCTCGGCCAGCCGTACGGTCTCATGACTGCGGGTCCCGACGGGGTCACCGTCGATGAGGAACGAGCAGCGCGCCAGGACCCGGGCCAGTTCGCCCGGGTGCCGCTCGCGGGCACCGTCCAGCGCCTCGGCGAGCGTGTCGGCGCGGTACGGCTCCTCGGCAACGCCCGCGGCCGCCTTCGCCGCGGCCCAGTAGCGGATGGTTCCCGCTGCCATTGCGGCTCCTCTCCTCGACTCGTGTGCCCGGTCGTGCCAATCGTCCGGTCGTGCCCAATCGTAGGGAGTGGCGGCGCCCCGGGCGGCGGCGAGGGAGCGGAGGCCCGTTCGGGACCGGCGGGCGGTGGCGGCGGGCCGAGGCCGTTCGCCGGCAGCCGCGGCCCCTTCTCGGCGAGCGGCCCGGGGCCGTCACAGCGAGCGAGTGACGAGCCACTCCCCGATCCGCGCCAGCAGCATCTCGTCGGCCGCGTCCTCCGCGTGCCCCATGCCGGGCTCCACCCAAAGCTCCGAGGTCGCTGGGTCGGCGACCGCCATCAGCGAGCGCGGGTGGTCGAGCGGGAAGTACCGGTCGCGGTCGCCGTGCACGATCAGCAGCGGCAACGGGGCGATCAGCGGCACCGCCTCGACCGGCGACAGCGGCACCGGGTCCCAGCCCTTGTGGTGGATGCGGGTCTTCAGGCCGTAGCGGCCGACCACCCGGCCGGAGCGGCGGGTGACCACCCAGTGCAGCCGGCGCATCGGCGCCGTGCCGCGGTAGAACCAGCGCGCCGGCGCGCTCACCGCGACCACTGCGTCCGTGCGCGCCTCCGTGCGCCCCTCGCGCTCCGGCGCGTTTTCGCCGTAGAGAGCGGCGTGCCGCAGGACCACGGAGCCGCCCATGGAGAAGCCGACGGTGGCCACCCGCTCGTGGCCGAGGGAGCGCGCCCAGGCGACGGCGGCGGCCAGGTCGAGGACCTCCCGGTCACCGACCGTGGAGCGGCCGCCGGAGCCGCCGTGCCCCCGGAAGGAGAGCGTGATCACGGCCGCATGCTGGGCGAATGCCCGTGCGGCGCGGCGCACCGCGGGCCGTTCCAGCCGGCCGGAGAAACCGTGCGCGACGACGATGGCGAGCCCGTCGCCGCCCGTGGGTCCCGACTCGTACGAGGCGTCGATCCGTACACCGTCGTCGGTCCTCAGCATGACGCGCCGATGACCTTCCGTGATCGGTTGCACAAACGAACGTACGGATTCGGCCTCGGTTCCGCTCCTCATGTGGGTTATTCTGGCGGCAGAAGGATCCGGGCAATGCAGCCCCCGGGTCCTTTCGCGCTTTCCGGCCGTGTGTCCATTCGCACGGCGCAAGGGAGGCGCAGCGGATCCCCGGGGGCGAGGGTCCGCGCCAGAATGAAGCAGTGCCGCATACGTCCTCGCAGGGACCGAGGAAGGAACACGTAATGGGCGAGCGAACCGTGCTTGGCAGTCCGAGCAGTATCCCTACAACGTCGTCGAAGTCGTCGGCAGGTGGTCGGCGATGAGCTCACTGCTGCTGCTGACCAACGCGCTTCAGCCGTCGACCGAGGTGCTTCCCGCCCTCGGCCTGCTGCTTCACAACGTCCGCGTGGCACCCGCCGAGGGCCCGGCCCTCGTGGACACCCCGGGCGCCGACGTCATCCTGATCGACGGCCGCCGCGACCTCCCGCAGGTCCGCAGCCTGTGCCAGCTGCTGCGCTCCACCGGGCCCGGCTGCCCGCTGATCCTCGTCGTGACGGAGGGCGGTCTCGCCGCCGTCACCGCCGACTGGGGCATCGACGACGTCCTGCTGGACACCGCGGGACCGGCCGAGGTCGAGGCGCGGCTGCGGCTCGCCATGGGCCGCCAGCAGATCACCTCGGACGACTCCCCCATGGAGATCCGCAACGGCGATCTGTCCGTGGACGAGGCGACGTACAGCGCGAAGCTCAAGGGCCGGGTCCTGGACCTGACCTTCAAGGAGTTCGAGCTGCTCAAGTACCTGGCGCAGCACCCGGGCCGGGTCTTCACCCGCGCCCAGCTCCTCCAGGAGGTCTGGGGCTACGACTACTTCGGCGGTACCCGGACCGTGGACGTTCACGTGCGGCGCCTGCGCGCCAAGCTCGGACCGGAGCACGAGTCGCTGATCGGAACGGTGCGCAACGTCGGGTACCGCTTCGTCACGCCGGAGAAGATCGACCGGTCCGCCGGGGGCGCTTCGCCCGCCGAGGGCCAGGGCGGTGCGGCGAAGGCCGCCACCTCCGGGGAGCGGGTCGGCGAGCACGCCCACGGGTCGGAAGCCACAGTTCAGGCGGAGGAAGCTTCCGTCCGACCGGTCAAGAGGTGAATCATCCCGCGTAGACTCTCGTCCGTGGCCAAGGTGACGCGGGATGACGTGGCACGGCTGGCGGGGACCTCCACCGCCGTCGTGAGCTACGTCATCAACAACGGACCCAGGCCGGTCGCCCCGGCCACGCGCGAGCGTGTCCTCGCAGCGATCAAGGAGCTCGGTTACCGGCCCGACCGCGTCGCGCAGGCCATGGCCTCACGGCGTACGGACCTCATAGGCATGATCGTGCCGGACGCGCGCCAGCCCTTCTTCGCGGAGATGGCGCACGCCGTCGAGCAGGCAGCCGCCGAGCGCGGGAAGATGGTGCTGGTCGGCAACTCCGACTACCTGGACGAGCGCGAGGTCCACTATCTGCGGGCCTTCCTCGGCATGCGCGTCTCCGGGCTGATCCTGGTCAGCCAGGGCCCCAGCGAGACCGCCGCCGCGGAGATCGAGGCCTGGGACGCGCGCGTGGTGCTGCTGCACCGCCGCCCCGAGGCGATCGAGGACGTCGCGGTCGTCCTGGACGACATCGGCGGCGCCCAGCTGGCCGCCCGCCACCTCCTGGAGCACGGCCACGAGTACGTCGCCTGTCTCGGCGGCGTCGAGTCCACCCCGGTGGTCGGCGACCCCGTCACCGACCACGTGGAGGGCTGGCGCCGCGCCATGAGCGAGGCGGGCCGGTCCACTGAGGGGCGCCTCTTCCAGGCCCCTTACAACCGCTACGACGCGTACAAGGTCGGTCTCGACCTGCTGGCGGGCCCGCACCGGCCGCCCGCGATCATCTGCGCCACCGACGACCAGGCCATCGGGGTGCTGCGGGCGGCGCGCGAGCTGCGCATCGACGTCCCCGGAGAGCTGGCCGTGGTCGGCTTCGACGACGTCAAGGAGGCGGCACTCACCGACCCGCCGCTGACGACCGTCGCCTCCGACCGCCCGGCGATGGCCCGCGCCGCCGTCGACCTGGTCCTCGACGACTCGCTGCGGGTCTCCGGCTCCCGGCGCGAGCGGGTGAAGCAGTTCCCGTCGCGGCTGGTGATCCGCCACTCCTGCGGCTGCAACGGCTGAGCGGGCGGGCCGTCCGCCCCGGGCCGCCGGCGGTCCCTGTGCCGTCCGTCCCGGGCCCTACCGGTCCTTATATCGGGCATACGAGGTTCTTTCGGGGTTCTCAGCGGCCCCTCAGGGAGCTCTCATGGTCCGCGGACACAGTGGGTGTCATGACCGAGAGCAACCGACGCGGCGGCAATCCGCAGGAGCCGTACTCCGATCACGGATCGAGCGAGCCTTACGGGGCGTACGGGGCGTACGGGGCCGGGGGTGAGCCCCACCAGCCCTACGAGCCCCACCAGCCGTACGGGCCCACGCCGCACGGGGAGGAGCGACGGGAGCGGCCGACGGCGGGCGCCGTCGACGCGGCCTGGCCCCCGCCGCCCGCACACGCACCGGCCCACCACGGGCAGCCGGCAGGCGCGGCCCTCGGCGGTACGGGTGACGGCGCCGGTAACGGCGGCGGGACCGCGACGGCGGCAGGCGCCGATGCCCCGGCGTGGTCCTCCCAGGGCCCTGTCCATTCCCAGGACCAGGTCCCGGCGAAGCGCGCCAGGCGGCCCTTCGCCCTGCTGGCCGCCGTCGCGATCGTCGCCGCGGCCATCGGCGGCGGCACGGCCACCGCCGTACAGGAACTGGCCGGCAACGACACCGCGGGCAGCGGCTCCGTCGTGAGCGGCACGACCGTCTCCGCGAGCAGCAAGGGCACCGTCGCCGGTGTCGCGCAGGCCGTCAGCCCCAGCATCGTGGAGATCAGCGCGACCTCCGCCGCGGGCGAGTCCACCGGCTCGGGTGTGATCATCACCGGTGACGGCGAGATCGTCACCAACAACCACGTCGTCTCCGGAGCCTCGTCGATCAAGGTCACCACCAGCGACGGCACCTCCTACACCGCAGAGGTCACCGGCACCGACGCCGACAAGGACCTCGCCCTGATCAAGCTGAACGACGCCTCCGGGCTGAAGGCCGCCACGCTCGGTGACTCCAGCGAGGTCCAGGTCGGCGACCAGGTCGTCGCGATCGGTTCCCCCGAAGGACTGACCGGCACCGTCACCTCCGGCATCGTCTCGGCCCTCGACCGGGACGTCACCGTGGCCAAGGACGACAGCCAGGGACAGGGACAGGGACAGCGACAGCAGGGTGGCGGGCAGGGAGGCTGGCCGTTCGAGTTCGGCGGGCAGCAGTTCAACGGCGACACAGGCTCGTCCACCACCACCTACAAGGCCATCCAGACCGACGCCTCACTCAACCCCGGCAACTCCGGCGGCGCACTGATCAACATGAACGGCGAGATCATCGGCATCAACTCGGCGATGTACTCACCGAGCTCGTCGGACAGCACCAGCTCCGCCGGCAGCGTCGGCCTCGGATTCGCCATTCCGGTCAACACCCTCAAGGCCGACCTCGACACGCTGCGGGCCGGCGGCACCGGCTGACAGGAACGGGTCCCGTGAGCCGCACCGCATCCGACCCGGCCCGCGCCCGCAGCCGCAGCCGCACCGAGCCCGCCGGCCCCGCCCGCACCCCGACGGCGCGCATCGTCGCGCACCCGGTCGCCGGCACGGCCGCGACCGGTCCGTCCGACACCGCGCTGCCGTCGGCCCTCATGCGCTCCCCGGTCTCCGGTACGCCGCTCAAGGCCGCCGGGATCACCGGAACCAGCACGGCGACGACCGCTGCCGGAGCCCCGGCTCCGGCAGGGGCAGGGGCAGCGGGAGCGGGAGCGGACCCGTCCGCCAGGGACGCCGTCCGCCACCACGGCCGGGAGGCCCGTAGCGCCGCGCGCAGGCGCCGCGCGCACGGCGGCACTGCCGCGGCGGGCGCCCGCGCCGGGACCACGGCGGGCGCCCGCGCCGAGACCACGGGGCAGACCGGGCGCGAGACCACCCGGCCGGCTTCCGGTCACCGGCCGCCCGCGGCCCGGGCCGCGGGCGTGCGAGGCTGATAGCTCGACCCCGACCACCGACCGAGACCCGCGAGGAAGCAAGCCGATGAGTCCCGCAGAGGGCGACGCCCAGCGCATCCTGATCGTCGACGACGAGCCCGCCGTGCGCGAGGCCCTCCAGCGCAGCCTCGCCTTCGAGGGCTACAGCACCGAGGTCGCCGTCGACGGCATCGACGCCCTCGAACGCGTCGGCTCGTACCAGCCCGACCTCGTCGTCCTCGACATCCAGATGCCGCGGATGGACGGCCTCACCGCCGCCCGCCGCCTGCGGTCCTCCGGCTCCACGACGCCGATCCTCATGCTCACCGCACGGGACACCGTGGGCGACCGGGTCACCGGCCTCGACTCGGGTGCGGACGACTACCTCGTCAAGCCCTTCGAACTCGACGAGCTCTTCGCCCGCATCCGCGCCCTGCTGCGCCGCAGTTCCTACGCGGCGGAAGCGGGCCGTGAGGAGCCCGAGGACAACGTCCTGTCCTTCGCCGACCTCCGGATGGACCTCGCCACCCGCGAGGTCACCCGGGGCGAGCGCCCCGTCGAACTCACCCGCACCGAGTTCACCCTGCTGGAGATGTTCCTGTCCCACCCGCGCCAGGTACTGACGCGCGAGCAGATCCTCAAGGCCGTGTGGGGCTTCGACTTCGAGCCGAGCTCCAACTCCCTCGACGTGTACGTGATGTACCTGCGCCGCAAGACCGAGGCGGCCGGCGAGCCGCGCCTCGTGCACACCGTGCGGGGCGTGGGATACGCACTGCGGACGGGCGGCTCGGAGTGAGCAGAGGGCTGCGGGGGCTGCCGCTGCGGGGGCGGCTGGCGCTTCTCACCGCGCTCGCGGTCGCCGTCGCGGTGGCGGCCAGCGCGCTCGCCTGCTGGCTCCTCGTACGCAACGAACTGCGGGACGAGATCGACAACACGCTGCGCAGCAGCAGTGAGCCGCCCTCGCCGCTCGAGATGTTCATCGACTCGGCACTGCGCAACTGCGAGGACGAGACCCAGGTCTCCGGCCGGGTGCGCGGCGTGAGCGACTACTTCCAGGTCGTCGACGCGGACGGCAACCGCTGCGTCAGCCCGTTCTCCAAGCCGGTCAGGGTCCAGCCCTCGGACAAGGCGGTCGCCGCCGGGACCCTCGTGCCGTACGCCCTCCACGACAGCACCACCACCGACGGCGAGGCGGTGCGCGTCATCACCCGGCAGACCCGCTACGGGGACGGCCGCATCACCGTCTCCGTCTCGCGCCCGCTGACGGAGATGAACAACTCCCTCAGCACGCTCGCCGTCCTCCTCGCCATCGTCGCCGGCGGCGGGGTCGCCGTCGCGGGCGGGGCGGGTCTGTGGGTCGCCCGGTCGAGCCTCAAGCCCGTGAACCGTCTCACCGAGGCCGTCGAGCATGTGGCCCGCACCGAGGACCTCGCCGTCCAGATACCCGTCGAGGGGAAGGACGAGATCGCCCGGCTCTCGCAGTCGTTCAACTCCATGACCGCCGCCCTGGCCTCCTCCCGCGAGCTCCAGCAGCAGCTGATCGCGGACGCCGGGCACGAGCTGCGCACGCCGCTCACCTCGCTGCGGACGAACATCGAGCTGCTCGCCCGCAGCGAGGAGACGGGACGGGCCATCCCGCCCGACGACCGCAAGGCCCTCATGGCCTCCGTCAAGGCGCAGATGACCGAGCTGGCCTCGCTCATCGGCGATCTCCAGGAGCTGTCGCGGCCGGACAGGGCCGCGGGCGGGACGCCGCCGCAGGTCGTGGCCCTGCACGAGATCGCGGGGCAGGCCCTGGAGCGGGCTCGGCTGCGCGGGCCGGAGCTGACGATCACGGCGGCGCTCGATCCCTGGTTCGTCCGGGGCGAGCGGGCCGCGCTGGAGCGCGCCATCGTCAACGTCCTCGACAACGCGGTGAAGTTCAGCCCGCCCGGCGGGACGATCGAGGTGTCCCTGAGCGCGGGAACGCTGACCGTGCGGGACCACGGCCCCGGTATCCCGGCGGAGGAACTGCCGCACGTCTTCGACCGGTTCTGGCGCTCGCCGTCCGCGCGTGCGCTGCCCGGGTCCGGGCTCGGGCTGTCGATCGTGGCCAGGACCGTGCGCCAGTCGGGCGGCGCGGTGGCCCTGCGTCCCGCGCCGGGCGGCGGCACCGAGGCCGTCGTGACGCTGCCGGGGGCTCCGAAGCCGCCGCCGGAGACTCCTCGGGTTTCCCCAGGCGGCTGACAGCTCCGGCACAGGGGTCCGCGCCAGCGTGTGGGGCATGCCCGTCCGATCCGGCGGCGGCGGCTGGACCTGACGAGGACGGAGTACGAGCTGCTGCGGCTGTTCCTGTCCCGGCCGCGCCGGGTGCTGACGCGCGCGGCGATCCTGCGGGAGGTGTGGGGCTTCGACTTCGAGCCCGCCTCCAACACCCTCGACGTGTACGTGATGTACCTGCGGAGGAAGACGGAGGCGGGCGGTCTGCCCCGGCTGGTCCACACCGAGCGCGGCGTCGGCTATGTGCTGCGCGGCGGACGCGCCGCCGAGGGGCCCGGTCGGCGCGTCCGGTGACGGGAACCGTCCGGTGACGGGAACGGTCAGGGATTGTGGGCGAGTACCGCCCCGATCAGGCCCGGTGTGCTGTTGGGGAAATCCATGGGCACGATGCCGAGGCCGGTCCAGCCGACGGTGCCCGACCCGGTGAGGAAGGACTTCACACGCGGGTTGAGCTGCCCGGCGTTGTAGCTCGGCGGCAGCAGGGCGGCGGTGCTGACGTGGTTCACGAACAGCTTGCCTGGCTGGGCCACCGCCTTCTTGAAGTGCGCCTCGACCAGCGGGTACTTGCCGACGGGCTCGGTCATGTACTCATCCTGGATGTCGAAGAGGGCGGAATTGCCCCAGCGCACGCCGGGCAGCCCGGCGTTGTCCGCGAGCAGGACGACCTTCCCGCGGGCCCCGCCCAGGTCGGGCAGCGCGGAGTCCAGCCGGAACAGCGAACGCCAGCCGCGGTTGTCCAGGTAGTCGTCGAAGTGGGCCCGGAACTCGGCGTCGCTCACCTCCGAGTACTCCTGCTTGAGCCGCATCAGGACGGTCTCGGAGGGGTGGGCGGCCAGGAAGTCCCGGCAGGCGACGAGCACGTCGGTGAAGTTCAGGTTCTGGTAGTAGGCGCCGTGGTGGATGGTGAACGAGCCCTCGAAGGCCCGGCAGCGCACGTCGAGGAACCGCACCCCGAGGCTCAGCTGCTCCGCCACCGGGATGTTCTGGCAGGCCACCCACGGCCCGCCGACCCGCGCGCCCGCGTTGTGGGTCCCGGGAATGCTGAGCCGCTGCAGGGCCGTACTGTCCGCGACGCGGCCCATCCAGTCCTGCGTGGCCGCGTACGCCGGTGCCGCGCTCCCCGCGTACGCCAGCAGCCCACCGGATCGGCGCACACATGGTGCAGAATGCACAACACTGATCCGCGACCCGGGAGGAAGCCCGTGCCGACCCTCGACGTACTGGTGCGT
>NZ_JAAAXQ010000189.1 GCF_009916105.1 Streptomyces sp. GC420
CGGCGGGTAGGCGGGGGCGTGGGCGGCGTAGTGCTTGGCCGCCCGTGACACGGCGTGGGGGAGTTCGTCCCCGAACGCCTCGAGGCTGGTGATGTTGTCGTGGACGAACCACCGGCTGCCCGGCGGCTCCGCAGGTCCGGGCGTCAGCGCCTGATCGGCGAGCGAACTCAGTTTCCGTTCCTGCCCGTTCGACTCCGGATCCGCGCGGTTCCAGGGCACCATCACACTCATCCAGGGGCGCGGCTTCGCACCGAATCGTGTGAGCATTTCGAGCCGGTGCGCAGAGCCCAGTGCCCAGCGGTCGAGCAGCAGGAGTCCGGGCGCGGTCGGCGGGCCCGAGTCGAGCAGGTTCTCGGCGTCCTCCTCGAACAGTCCGACGCTGACGCGGTAGTCGAGGTTGCGGGCGAGATCGGCGGCGTGGTCGGCGAGCGGCCGGGTGGAGTGCGGGTGGTAGGGGTTCCAGTCACGGGGCGAGGGGCCGTAGCAGTCCGGGCCGCGGCCCTCCGGCAGCTCCTCCGACCGGGAGCAGGCCAGAACGGTGACCCGCAGCGAGCGGCTGGCTCCCGGTGGGCCGAAGGCGCTGGGAATGTGGTGGTAGTCCAGGTGCCGTCCCCTGGCGATCCTGGTTTCCTCGACGACCCGTACGATGCGCTGGGCGAGCCGGTACACCGCCCGCTCGTACTCCTGGCGCAGGTAGCTGAGTTTGATCAGGCCGTAGAAGCCCTCGGCGGCGTAGTCCTCGCCGAACTCGGAGTGGTTGAACTGTAATCGCTCGGCCGGTGCGGGAAGGGCGTTCGGCGGCATCGGCACCCACAGGGCCGGCACGATCCCGCTGAGCCTGCTGTCGTTGACCGCCCTGTGGTAGACGGCGCGCTGCGAGAAGGCGTACCACTCCTTGCCGCACTGCGGGCTGCGGAAGTAGCGCGGGGAGTAGAGCGGAACGAAGACGCTGCAATTGGCGAGCGCCTCGGACAGCGACTCCGGCCATCCGTCGCCGACGTTCATCCCCTGGTCCATGAAACCGGCCTTGACCCCGGCCGGTAACGTCGTCATCTGCAGGATGTGCTCGCACAGATCCCTGTAGAGCCTGGCCACCCACATGTCGGGGTCCGGGTCGGACGGGTCATTTCTCGGCGTGTGGGCGTAACTCAGAAAGAAGTACGGTTTGTCCGACGCATCTCCCGAGTCCACGGGTCCCTGCATGCGTCGTCACCTCCCCCGGCTCGCGGCGCACCCGTTCCCCACCCGCCCTGTGCGAGGGAACCACAGTGTAGAAACGGCTCATTCCCCGGCGGAATAGAGCAGCGGCCACGAGTCTTGTTCCGCCCGGACCCGCACCCGGCCCGGAATGGGGAATTCAGCCGGGGACGCACAACGCCGGGCGGTGCGCCGGCGGCTTCCCGTCACCGTACGGCCGTCCCGGCCATGCCGCGCGCGAAACGCTCACCCAGCGGTGTGAGCGACCCCGACGAGAGGAGGCGCTCCGCGACGTCCGCCACCTCCCGGCCCGTCCCCGGGCGGCGGGCGTCCGCTTCCTGTCCGCCCGGACGGGTTGCGGCCCGGAACTCGCCCTCGCCGAGCCGCGCGTACGCCTCCAGGAACAGGTCGGGAAGCGGCCGCGGGCCGGAGTGCCAGGGCGAGGGAAGCAGCCGGGTGTCCTCGGCGTCGTACAGATCATGGAGGTCCAGCAGGGCGCGGAGCTTCACCTCCTGGAACGAGCGGATCAGCTGGAGGGCGAGTCCGCGGGGTCCGGCGGGCCGGACGATCCCCGCGGCGCCGAAGGCGTGCCGGGCCGCCCCGCCGACATCGCCCCCGTGGCGCGGCAGGAGCGGGGTGATCGTGGCGAGTCCGGCGGCGAGTCCCGGCGCGTGGTGGGGAAGTCCTTCGGCGATGAGCGACCAGGCACCGGCGAGTTCCTCCGCCCATGTCGCGAACAGTGCCGCGTCCTGGCGCGGTGAGACCGGCGACCCGTGGGCGTCCCGCCAGGGGTCGACGTCCTCCATGGCCACTTCCCAGCCCGGGAGGGCGATGCGCCTCACCGGCTGCCAGCCCTCCGCGGTTTCCTCGTCCCAGTGGACGCGCAGTGACCGGTGCGGGGCCGTGACGGTGAACCCGTCGGCCGCGGACGCCACCTCGGCGAGCGTGCCGGCGCCGAGGACCACGCGGCCGAGCCCGGGAAGGCGCAGGTGACCCCGGGGAGCCGGCACCCGGACGGACGCGGGGTACCGGTCACCGGCACGGAGCACGGCGGCGGCGGCGAACTCCGCGAGGCCCGCCGTGTCCGCGCCCCCCGCCCCCCGTCGCGCGGCGGCTTCCAGCCGGCGCCGGGCCCATGTCCGGGTGTAGGGATGTGCCATCACTGCGTCCACGGCGTCGGGCGCGGCGGCGTCCGCCTCGGCCAGGAGCCGCCAGACGGCGGCCGACGCGGCATCGCGGGGAGCCTGTTCCCAGACGGCGACGACGAGGCCACGGGTGATGTCGAGCTGGGCTCCGGCGAGGGCCGACACCGTGTCCGCGTCGCCGCGGCCCGCTGCCAGCTGGTCGAGTTGGTCCTCAGTCAGGTAGGTGTGCCGCGTCGCCGCGGCCGTCTCCGCCTGCGTGCCCGGTGTGCCGTGCCCGCGGATCGCGGTGATGAGCTTCATCAGGTCGGGGCAGAACACGGACGGGTTGGAGAAGCCGTTCTCGCGGCTGTAGCGATGGGCGTAGAGGCCGCCTCCGCACGAGTTCACCAGTTCGCAGCTCCGGCATTGCTCGCACAGGCCGGCCTTTCCCCGCGTACGGGCCACGAGGCCGGGGTGGGCGGCGACTTGGTCGACGGAGTTGGCGAAGACGTCCATTCCGGTGGCGGGGGCCCCGTCGAAGGCGACCTTGAGGGAATCGGCCTGCTCGAAGGACCCGTCCGTCTCGATGACCGCCAGGTCCACGGGGTCCACGCCGAGTGATTCCACCAGGCTGCTCTCCCCGTGCAGGGTGCGTTCGACGGAGTCGAAGACGCGGACGGGTACGGGGCGTCCCCTGGCGACCCAGCGACGGTGGACCGTGAGCAGCCAGTCCGCGTAGGGGGCCGGTGCGCCGTCCGGGCGTTCGGGCGGTTCGGCGTGAGTGGCGTGGGGGAGGAGGAAGTCGATGCGCGGGGGGTCCAGAGCGGCCAGGGCGTCATAGACCGTCACGGGGTCGTTCTTCACGTCGATGGTGCACAGCAGGCCGCCGTAGAGGTGCCTGTAGCGCGGTTGCCGGAGCAGCCCCACCGCTTCGACCACGCGGTCGTAGCTGCTTCTGCCGTCCGCGTACCGCCGGTGGCGGTCGTTCGCCTCCTTGTCGCCGTCCAGGGACACGCCGACGCGGATCCCGAACTCGTCGAAGAGGTCGCAGTAGCGCTCGCTGAGCTGAAGTCCATTGGTCTGGATGCCGAGTTCCAGCCGGCAGACCCCGTCGAGCGCCAGTCGTAACTCCTCGGCCGCCCGGCGGATCCGCGCCGGGCCGGCCAGGAGGGGCTCTCCCCCGTGGAAGACGACGTGGACGCGGTGCAGGCCATGAGCAGCCGCGTGTTCCGCGATCCGCTCCGCCGCGCGCCTGAGCACTTTGCCGGAGGCCGCACGCGGGCGGCCCTTCCAGCTGGTGTCCGCGTGCTCGTACACATAACAGTGATCGCACGCCAAGTCACACCGGCTGTGAAGTTTCAGCACAAATTGTGACACAGGTTGTGAAATGCCTGTAGGCAAGAGAGGCGCAGATGGTGACGCGTCCATGGTGATGTCCCGGAGCCCGCGGTCGGATCAGGCGAAGGACTGGAAGGCCGATGCGGAGGTGCGGCCGGCCGGGGTGCCCGTCGGCATCACGCGCGCCATGGCGGGGGACGCGGCCGCGCTGCCCCGGGAGGCGAGCTCTCCCATGCTCATCCGTTCCCGCGAGCGAGAGGGGCCGGACGAGACGTCGTTTCTTGCCGGTGCGACTGGGGTAGAGGGCATGGCGTGGTTCCTGTTCTGTTGTCAGTGATGGCTTGACCCGGTCTCCCACCCGGAGGCCACCGGCCGATTCTTCGCAGGATCCAGCCGGACGCGTCCGGACGACAGCACGGCACGCCGCTGTGTCACCCCCTGGAACGCCTGGACATCCACGGTGTGTCACGCGACGAGAGCCTAACTTTCCCACAGCGGACACCGACCCGCGCACGGGGCTTCGGCCGAAAGGCGTCCTGCTCAGGGTGCCTTCGAAGGCGAGGACAGGGCCCGGGGAGCCGGGGACGGCCGAGGGCCCGGTCCGTGTTTCCATGGACCGGGCCCTCGGCGTTCAGGGTGAGTGACGGGACTCGAACCCGCGGCATCCTGGACCACAACCAGGTGCTCTACCAGCTGAGCTACACCCACCATGACCGGCGCTTTCCGTACCGGCCGAGAAAAAGTGTACAGGGTCGGAGGGGGTGCTCGCTCCCGACTTGTGCGGGGAGCGGGGCGTGATCAGCCGGAGGTGACCGGCGTCACTCGGCCGCCGGGAGGACGTGCCTGGCCGCGATGGCCTTGGCGGTCTCCGAGTCGGGGCCCGGCCGGGGGACGAAGATCGCCTCGCGGTAGTAGCGCAGTTCCGCGATGGACTCGCGGATGTCGGCGAGGGCGCGGTGGTTGCCGTTCTTCTTCGGGCTGTTGAAGTAGGCCCGGGGATACCAGCGGCGGGCCAGCTCCTTGATGGAGGAGACGTCGACGATCCGGTAGTGGAGGTGGCTCTCCAGCGTCGGCATGTCGCGCAGCAGGAAGCCGCGGTCCGTGCCGACGGAGTTGCCGCACAGGGGGGCCTTGCCGGGTTCCGGGACGTGTTCGCGGATGTACGCGAGGACCTGCCGCTCGGCCTCGGCCAGGGTGATGCCCCCGTCGAGCTCGGCCAGCAGGCCGGAGGCGGTGTGCATGGTGCGCACCACGTCGGGCATGGTCTTCAGCGACTCGGCCGGCGGGCGGATCACGATGTCCACGCCGTCGCCGAGCACGTTCAGCTCCGAGTCGGTGACCAGCGCGGCCACCTCGATGAGTGCGTCGTCCGCCAGCGAGAGCCCGGTCATCTCGCAGTCGATCCACACCATGCGATCGTTCATATGTCTCACCCTACGGGCAAACGGGGGGTGACCGAGAGTGCGGTCACCCCCCGGACCGGGCCTTCAGCGCTGTCCCGGCACGGTCATCCGGCTCGTGGCGTACGCGTCGGAGACCGGCTTGCCCGGGTCGCCCGCGGACAGGGGCCCGCCGGGACCGGCCGAGGCGGCCGCCCCGGGGAGCCGGCGGTTCTGCGGGGGTACCACCGGCTCCGGGTGCCCGTCGCGCTCACCCTGCGGCCTGCGGGCGCGGTACGCCGCCCGGTACGCGGCCGGGGACGATCCCAGCTGCCGCCGGAAGTGGCCGCGCAGCGCCACCGGGGAGCGGAATCCGCAGCGGCCCGCGACCTCGTCCACGGAGTAGTCCGAGGTCTCCAGCAGCCGCTGCGCCTGGAGCACCCGCTGGGTGATCAGCCACTGCAGGGGAGCGCTCCCGGTGAGCGAGCGGAACCTGCGGTCGAAGGTGCGCCGGCTCATGTAGGCGCGGGCCGCGAGGGTTTCCACGTCGAACTGTTCGTGGAGGTGCTCCAGTGCCCAGGCGACGACCTCGGCGAGCGGGTCCGCGCCGATCTCCTCCGGTAAAGACCTGTCGAGATAGCGCTCCTGACCGCCGCTGCGCCGCGGGGGCACGACGAGCCGCCGGGCCAGTGCGCCGGCCGCCTCGTTCCCGTGGTCGGTACGGACGATGTGCAGGCACAGGTCGATGCCCGCCGCCGTCCCCGCGGAGGTGAGGACGTCCCCGTCGTCGACGAAGAGCTCGCGCGGGTCGACGTGCACGGACGGGTAGCGCTTGGCGAGCGTCGGCGCGTACATCCAGTGGGTGGTGGCCGGCCTGCCGTCGAGCAGCCCGGCGGCCGCCAGGACGAAGGCTCCGGTGCACAGCCCGACGATGCGGGCGCCTTCCTCGTGGGCGCGGCGCAGGGCGTCCAGCGCTTCGAGCGGTGGTGGCGCGGTGATCGAACGCCAGGCGGGCACCACCACCGTCCCGGCCCTGGAGATGGCCTCCAGCCCGTGCGGTGCGGAGAGTTCGAGCCCGCCCGTCGTACGCAGCGGGCCCTCCTCGCCGGCGCACACCAGCAGCCGGTAACGGGGGACGCCGGCGTCCTGCCGGTCGACACCGAACACGGACAGCGGGATGGAACTCTCGAAGATCGGCCCGCCGCTGAACAGCAGAACGGAGACGATCTCCTTGCGGCGGCGCCCTGCGAGCTTGCGTGCGGCCTCCGTCGTAGCTGTGGAGTCCTGGCTCATGGCGCTAAGCCCCCCTCAGTGGTCGCGACTCCTCGGTCGTATCGCTCCTGCACGTTTCCCCTCGGTGCTGCACGAGTCCCCCGCCGTAGACAGTCATGATCGAATCTACTGTGTCCCGTGGTACCCCGGTGACCAGTTCACCACCCGGCTCAATGTCGACATGGCAACTTGGCGTGAAGCATTCGATCACGAAGCGTTGCACTTGCGAGGCCCGTAGGGAAGTGCGCATGGGGCGCATGCCCAATACCCGTAGGGTGTGCGCGCCCGGGGCGCTCCTTTCCTGCCTGCTCGGAGAGGGGGTGAGGGGTGCTTTGGCCAATGATTGGCCGGTGTTGGGAAGTTGGCTGAAAACCGACGGCTTCCGGTCGCCCGGAGCCCGCGGTCCGCCGGGGGCGAGCGCTCGTCCTGAGGGCGTTCTCCGGGGCGCCTCACCGGCCTCCGCGGCGCGTCGCCCGGCCCGCCCGTCCGTGCCGCCCCCGGGGGCGGCCGGGACGACCGGCCGCCGTCCGCCCCGACTGCCGCAGCAGCGCCCGCGCGGCCGCCGTGACGGCGCCGAGCCCCAGTGCGGTGGCCGCCGCCCCGGCCAGGGGGACCCCGCGCCCGACCAGCACCACCGGGACCAGCGCGCAGCCGAACGCGGCCCAGCGCAGTGCCTCGCTCCCCGTCCCGTGGCCGGGGGCCGCGGGCCCGTGCGGCGCCGGCGTCCCGCCGGGGACGGCGGACCGGCCGGCGTCCGGCGGGACACCGGAAGATCCGTTCGGGGATCCGGGCACCGTGTCCTCCCCGTGGCTTCCCGGTGGCCCCCACGTGCCGGCCGGGTGGACATCGGCTGTCCCCGGGAGGGCGATACATGACCGGAAGTGCAACGTTCATCAGTGCGCCGGGTCACGGTCGCGGGTCGTTGCGTGGGCCATGGGCCATTGCGTCACGGAGGATGCTCGGGCATGCTCCCTGGAACGCCGCGAGGAGGCGGCGGGCCCCGTGCCCCGGCACTGGGCAGCGGAGGAGTGTCGCCGTACCCTTGTGGGTAGGGGCTTGGGAAGATGATTCCCGGACTGATCCCCACCCAGGAGCTTCAGCTCCGCTCCACCGCCAACCGTCGTCCCTCCCACAGAGGACCTTCTTCGCCGAGACATCGATGGCCGGTCACGAAATCCCCGATCCCGCGGACCGCAAGCAGGTCGCCGATCACGCCGATCCCACCGACCTCCACGCGGCGGAAGAAGCACGTCATGGCGGCTGCGATCCCGCGTTCCTGCACGGCGTCGTCGTCGGTTTCGACGGGTCCACGTCCAGTGAGCGGGCGCTCGCCTACGCGATCGGGATGGCCGGGCGCTCCGGCTCCGGCCTGATCATCGTGCACGTCGCGAACCGGCTGCCCACCACCGTCTGGGCCGGCTGCGAGCCGCCCGTGTTCGTGGACGTCCCCGACCACCGCACCGAGGTGCTGGGCCTCGAACTCGCCTGCGCGGACTATCTCGCCGAGGTGCCGTGGATCCTCGTCGAGCGCGGCGGGGACATCTGCCACGAGCTGGAGGAGGTCGGCCGCGAGTACTCCGCGGACGCGATCGTCGTCGGCTCCACGCACGGCATCGTCGGACGCATCTTCGGGTCGGTCGCGGGAAGGCTCGCCAAGCGCGCGCAGCGTCCGGTGATCGTGATCCCGTGACGGCCGCGCCCGGCCGCGGTCTTTTGAATCCGTGGGCCACCCCCGGCAGTTCCAGTCCTCGTGCCCCCGCGCCGTCCCGCCCGTGCTCCCGTGAGCGGTGATTCGCCGCTCACGTGAATCCCCTTGGCCCGCCGATTGGCTGACGTGCTGTCAGCGGCCGCCGCGGCGCAGGTCGGACGGCAAGTTACCGTCCCGTAGAGGTGGATTGTGCATTTGTGAGGGGTATCCCCTTCCTGCCGACGCAACTGCACACGCAGGGAACTCCGCCGTTGCGACGTGCTGCCGGCCCGGGGAGTGACGGCCGCCGGCCGGGCAGCGCGGAGCCGGTGCGATCGGGCGGCACCGGCACCCACAAGTGGTCCCCGGCGCGATCGGTGGCGCGCGCCGGGGACCACTCTCGTCCTTCCTGGGATTTCCTCGGTCGGAGGGACTACTCGACCGTCACCGACTTCGCGAGGTTGCGCGGCTTGTCGATGTCCCGGCCCAGCGCCAGCGCCGTGTGGTAGGCGAGGAGCTGGAGCGGAATGCCCATCAGGATCGGGTCCAGTTCGTCCTCGTTCTTCGGAACCACAATGGTGTGGTCGGCCTTTTCCTGTTCGGCGTGCGCCACCGCCAGGATCCGGCCGCTGCGGGCCTTGATCTCCTCCAGCGCCGCGCGGTTCTTGTCGAGCAGGTCGTCGTCGGGCACGATCGCGACCGTCGGCATGGCCGGTTCGATGAGGGCGAGCGGGCCGTGCTTGAGCTCGGAGGCCGGGTACGCCTCGGCGTGGATGTAGCTGATCTCCTTGAGCTTCAGGGAGGCCTCCAGCGCCACCGGGTAACCGCGCACCCGGCCGATGAACAGCATCGACTTGGCCTCGGCGAACTCCTCGGCGAGCTTCTTGATGTCCGCCTCCTGCTCGAGGATCTCGGAGATCTGCTCGGGCAGCCTGCGCAGACCCGCGATGAGCCGCCTGCCGTCCGCCACCGACAGGTCGCGGATGCGGCCGAGGTGCAGGGCGAGCAGCGCGAAGGCGACGACGGTGTTGGTGAAGCACTTCGTGGACACGACGCAGACCTCGGGCCCGGCGTGCACGTACACACCGCCGTCCGTCTCCCGCGCGATCGCGGAGCCGACGACATTGACGACGCCCAGCACCCGCGCGCCCTTGCGCTTCAGTTCCTGCACCGCCGCCAGGACGTCGTACGTCTCGCCGGACTGCGAGACCGCGACGTAGAGCGTGTCGGGGTCGACGACCGCGTTGCGGTAGCGGAACTCGGAGGCGGGCTCGGCGTCCGCGGGGATGCGGGCCAGCTCCTCGATGAGGCCCGCGCCGATCAGGCCGGCGTGGTACGAGGTGCCGCAGCCCAGGATCTTCACCCGGCGCACGGCGCGTGCCTCGCGCGCGTCGAGGTTGAGGCCGCCCAGGTGCACGGTGGAGAACCGGTCGTCGATGCGGCCGCGCAGCACGCGGTCCACCGCGTCGGGCTGCTCGCTGATCTCCTTGTGCATGTACGTGTCGTGACCGCCCATGTCGTACGACTCCGCCTCCCACTCCACGGTGGTCGGCGAGGCGGTGGTGCGGGTGCCCTCGGTGGTGTACGTGCGGAAGTCGTCGGCCTTCAGGGTCGCCATCTCGCCGTCGTCGAGGGTGACGATCTGACGGGTGTGGGTGACCAGGGCGGCGACGTCGGAGGCGACGAACATCTCCTTCTCGCCGATGCCGAGCACGACGGGGGAGCCGTTGCGGGCCACGACGATCCGGTCGGCGAAGTCGGCGTGCAGCACGGCGATGCCGTAGGTGCCCTCGACCAGGCGCAGCGCCTGGCGGACCTTGTCCTCCAGCTTCTCGGCGGGGGAGCGGGCGATCAGGTGGACCAGGACCTCGGTGTCGGTCTCGGAGCGGAACTCGATGCCCTCGGCGGTCAGCTTGGCGCGCAGCTCGGAGGCGTTGTCGATGATGCCGTTGTGGACGACGGCGACCTTGTTCCCGCCGTCCAGGTGGGGGTGTGCGTTCTCGTCGCTCGGAGCTCCGTGGGTGGCCCAGCGGGTGTGGGCGATGCCCGTGGTGCCGGCGAACCGCTTGGGAACCTTCGCCTCGAGGTCGCGCACCCGGCCCTTGGCCTTGACCATCTTCAGACCGCTCGCCTTGGGGCCGGTGATCACGACGCCGGCGGAGTCGTAGCCGCGGTACTCCAGACGCTGCAGGCCTTCCAGCAGCAGCGGTGCCACATCACGCTTTCCGATGTATCCGACAATTCCGCACATATGTGTTCCTGTGTCCCTTGTCTTTCTTAGCCGTAGATGATGCGGCGCAGCTGACGCAGTGTGTACTCGGGCGGCGCGACCGCGCGGTGGCGCAGTTCCGCCGTGATCTGTTCGAAGATCGCCGTGTTGACCAGCCCGCGGCCCTGGAGCTCGCGGTGGCGGCGGCGGACGAAGTCCTCCGCCGTCTCGTCGAAATAGGCCAGCACGTCCTGGATCACCCGGGACGCCTCACCCCGCCGCAGCGGGGTGCTGCGTGTCAAATGATCAACAAGTTCCTCGTGCACCCGTCGATCCTGAGGTATGAGGGGCGTCGATCGCAAGAATTCTGCCCGATATCGGGCAGGATCATGGAATCTTCAGTGCTGTGTCACAGCCGGGTCCCGGACTTGCCACCGAATCCGGTCACCGAAACCGGTCACTGGAGACGTTTCAGCAGCGCCTGCTTCGCTGTCGTGAACTCCTCGTCCGTGAGGACGCCCGCCCGGTGCAGCTCGCCGAGCTCCCGCAGCCGCCGCAGCAGCGCGTCCGGGTCGTCCCCCGGGGCGGCGGGCCCCGCCTCCGGCGGCTCCACCGCCGAAGCCGCCGCACGCGGGGCCGCGGCGGCCCGTGCGCCGGGCGGTGTCGAGGGGTGCGGCAGCCGGGCCACCACGGCCGCCGCCACCAGACCCATCAGCCCGTCCTTCTTGAAGCCCCACAGCTCTATCGCGTTCGGGTCGTACTTCGGCGGGACCTTGGTCGGCGCACCGGACACGGTGAACCGCAGGCAGCCGTTCTCCAGACCCACCGCGGGCTGCCACTCCACGGCCGTCACGTCCCCGATCGCGAGGGTGCGGGTGCCGGCCGAGCGCTTGGCCTCCTCCGTCTTCCAGTTCCACTCCAGCCGGATCCGCTCGCCGTCGAAGCTCGCCGTGCCGTCCCCGGCCGACGCCGACAGCGGCACGGCGGGGCCGGGCAGCAGATACGCGTCGACCGGACCGGACGGGATCTCGTCCAGCAGCAGGGCGCCCCGCACCTCGTCGACGAAGTACTCGGCGACCCCGAAGCGGTCCGAGTCCACCGAAAGCCGGTACGGGTCGGAGGAGTCGGCCAGCTTGCCGCCGGTCGCCTGGAGCAGCGGGTCCGCCCCCTCGCGCAGCCGCAGCCTCAGCCGTCCCGCCTTGCGGCCGGGCTCGAAGGACACCCCGGCCAGGGCGCTCAGCGGCAGGGCGAGTTCACCGAGGGTCTGGCGGACCAGCCCCACGCCCTTGTCCCGTCCCGGCACGATCCGGACCGTCTCCCCGTCGAACGTCCAGGTGCCGTCGCGCTGAATGATTTCCGCCATCAGTCTCCTAGCGAGCGGGCCACCGGCCGTAGCCGGCGAGGAATTGCTTCCCTGTCGTGTTTTCCGTTCGTCCCGAAAGGGATCGGATCGGGCTGGACCGCAACCCCTCGGGTTGGAAGCCCCTCTCCTTCAGGTGGGGGAGCGGGGTCACACCGGCGATTCTGCCAGGGCCGTTGGGGGGTGCCGGGAGGTCGTTCACCGGCGCTCCCGGAGGTCTTCGGAGCGCCGGGCCGCGGTCGGCCCACGGCGCTGCGGCTTGACCGGCTTGACTGGTCCACACCTTGACCGGGCCCTGGGCCCGCGGTTACGCATGAGTCGCTCCGCTGTCGCGCCCCTTGGAGGACCGCCTGTGAGACAGCCCCGAACCTCTTCCCGGCTCCTCGGCTCACTGGCCCTCGTCGTGGTCACCGGGCTCGCCGCCATGGGGGCGACCCGCGCTCCCGCCACCGCCCAGGGCGCGCGGACCGGCCAGGACACCGTCTCTCTCGACCAGGTCATCCCGGCGCCCGTCTCCGCCGTGGCGGGCGGCTCGCCGTTCACCCTCACCGCGAGAACGGTCATCCGCGTGGACGGCGGCGCGCGTGGCCGCGAGGCGCGAGGGGTCGGCCACTATCTCGCCGGCATCCTGCGACCCTCCACGGGCTATCTGCTGCCCGTTTCCAGCCTCCCCGGCAAGGACGGCATCCGGCTCCGGCTGAGCGCGGCGGACAAGGGGCTGGGCGAGGAGGGATACCGGCTCGAATCGGGGCGGCGGGCCGTCACGGTCACCGCGCGCACCCCGGCCGGCCTGTTCCACGGCGTGCAGACGCTGCGTCAACTGCTGCCGCCGGCGGTCGAGAAGAACTCCCGGCAGCCGGGTCCGTGGCGGATCGCGGGCGGAGTCATCGAGGACGTGCCGCGCTTCGCGTACCGCGGCGCGATGCTCGACGTCTCCCGGCACTTCTTCACCGTGGACCAGGTCAAGCGGTACATCGACCAGTTGGCCCTGTACAAGATCAACACCCTGCATCTGCACCTGTCCGACGACCAGGGGTGGCGGATCGCGGTCGACTCCTGGCCGCGACTGGCGGCGTACGGCGGGTCGACACAGGTCGGCGGCGGCCCCGGCGGCCACTACAGCAAGGCGCAGTACAAGGAGATCGTGCGGTACGCCGGTTCGCGCCACATGGAGCTCGTGCCCGAGATCGACATGCCGGGGCACACGAACGCGGCGCTCGCCTCCTACGCGGAACTGAACTGCGACGGGGTCGCGCCGCCCCTCTACACGGGCACCGGGGTCGGGTTCAGCTCGCTGTGCGTGCCCAAGGAGGTGACGTACGACTTCGTGGACGACGTCATCAGGGAGCTGGCGGTCCTCACCCCCGGCCGCTACCTCCACATCGGCGGCGACGAGGCGCACTCCACCAGCCACGAGGACTACGTCGCGTTCATGGACCGGGCGCAGGCCGTGGTCCAGAAGTACGGCAAGACGGTCGTCGGCTGGCACCAGCTGACCGGTGCGCGGCCGGCGGAGGGCGCGGTCGCCCAGTACTGGGGGTACGACGCGACCGGCGCCGCCGAGCGCGCGCAGGTGGTTCGGGCGGCCCAGAACGGGACCCGGGTGGTCCTGTCCCCGGCGGACCGGGTGTACCTGGACATGAAGTACGACCGGGACACTCCGCTGGGGCTGGACTGGGCGGGCCTGGTGGAGGTGCGGCGCAGCTACGACTGGGACCCGGGGAGCTACCTCGCGGGACTGCCGGCCGACGCGCTGCTCGGGATCGAGGCCCCGCTGTGGACCGAGACGGTCTCGACCTCCGCCCACATCGACTACATGGCCTTCCCGCGGGTGCCGGGCATCGCGGAACTGGGCTGGTCGCCGGCGTCCGCGCACGACTGGGAGGACTACCGGCTGCGGCTGGCCGCCCACGGACCCCGGATGACGGCTCTCGGCATCGGCTTCTACCGCTCGCCGCAGGTGCCCTGGCCCGCACGCTGACCCACCGGGCCACAGGGGCAGGCGCGGGCCGGACGGGCCGGGGCGGAGCGGTGGACGGGCGCCCGCGGGGGACCGTATCGCGGGCGCCCGCCGGCCGGAGGGCACCACCGGGGCCGCCAGGACCGCCGGGGCCGCCGGGGTCCCGGTGGTGCGGCAGGTGGGTGCTACCGGCGCGCATAGGGCGCGATCGGGTTCTTCAGGGTGCCGACGAGCTGGAGCGCCGCCGAAGGGTCGGCGAGGTCGACCATCTGCTGGTTGTCGCGCAGCTGGAGCCGGTTGAGGCAGGACAGCGCGAACTCGTCGGCGAACATGTCGTACCGCTTGAACTTCTCGTCCAGGTGCGGGGCGGACTCCTGGTAGTCGGACACGCAGTCGGCGACCGTCCGCCAGAAGGTCTCCTCGTCGAGCACGCCCGCCGTGGCGAGCGTGGCGGCGAGGAAGCGGAAGAAGCAGTCGAAGACGTCCGTGAAGATCGACAGCAGTTTCTGGTCCTCGGGGACGTCGACCCGGATCCGCTCCACCTTCGGGGGGAGGACCGCGTCCGGGTCCATGACGGCGATCTCCTCGGCGATGTCCTTGTAGATCGCCCGCCCGACCGAGCCGTCCTCCGCGAGGACGAGGATCACGTTCTCGCCGTGCGGCATGAACACCAGGTCGTACGCGTAGAAGCAGTGCAGCAGCGGTGTGAGGTAGGCATCGAGGTAGCGGCGCAGCCAGACGGCGGGCTCCAGGCCCGAGCGCTCGATCAGCGCGGCCGCGAGCGACCGGCCCCCGCGGTCCACGTGCAGCAGGGAGGCCATGGTGGCCGGCCGCTCGCCCTCCCCGAGGGAGGGGACCGGGCTCTCCCGCCACAGGGCGGCGAGCATCTTGCGGTACGGCGAGTAGCGGTCCGTGGCGCGCTCGTACTCCAGGTGCCGGTAGCCGACCGCCGCGCGCTCCCTGATGATCGTCAGCCGCGCGGCCTTCAGCACCTCGTCGTTGGAGACGAGGTGCGCGAGCCAGTCGTTGATCGCCGGGGTGGCCTCCATGTACGCGGCGGAGAGGCCGCGCATGAAGCCCATGTTGATCACCGACAGGGCCGTCTTGACGTAGTGCTTGGCCGGGTCGGCGGTGTTGAAGAAGGTGCGGATCGACTGCTGGGCGAGGTAGGTGTCGCTCCCCTCGCCGAGCACCACGAGCCGGCGCAGTGCCACCTCGGAGGCGAAGGTGACGGACAGTTTGTTCCACCACTGCCAGGGGTGGACCGGTATGCAGAGGTAGTCCGCCGGGTCCAGGCCCAGACCGGTCAGGGTGGCGGCGAAGGAGGCCAGGGTCTCCTCGCCCAGCTCCTCGCGGAGCAGGGACTCGTGGTCGGTGTCGGCGGACGAGGTGAAGGTGGCGCGGTCGCGGTGGGCGGCCAGCCACAGCAGCCGCACCGGGTGGGCGGTCTCGGGGGCGTACGCGTGGTACTCGTGCACACCGAAGCCGAGACGGCCGTTGTTGGCGACGAAGCAGGGGTGGCCCTCGGTCATCCCGGTCTCGATCGCCTGGAAGCCCTCGGGGCCGGCCGCGGCGGCCAACTCGGCCGAGGTCGCCGCGGACCCCGCGAGTTTGTACGCGGTGCCGGACAGGGTGGAGGAGATCTCCTCCAGATAGACCGGCAGGATCTTGTCGCCCAGGCCGAGCGAGCCGCGGAACTCGATGAAGAACTCCATCGCGTCCAGCGGGAGTTCCCTGCCGCCGCGGTGGCGGGTGATGCTCGCGGCGTCGACCTGCCAGTGCTCGAGGCCCAGTACCTCGGCGGCGAAGCGGTACTCGACCCCGCCGTCGTCGCTGCGTACGGCCCAGCGGCCGGGGCCCTGCCGGACCGGAGCCAGCAGCCGCTCGTGGGAGAACTCGGCGAGTGCCTTGCGTATCAGCAGCCGCCCGGCCTCGGCCCACAGCCCGGGGGTGAGGTGGGAGACGGCCGCGGCGGGCGACACGGAGGCGGAGGG
>NZ_JAAAXQ010000018.1 GCF_009916105.1 Streptomyces sp. GC420
CCCGCGACGGCGGCGACCCCGCAGGCCCCGCCGACCCCACCAGCCTCGCCGGCCTCCTCCGCGACTACCCCACCGCCCTCGAGACCTCCGCCCGGCTCCGCGCGCCCGACCGGCTCGCCCGCCACCTCGAAAGCACAGCCGACGCCCTCCTCGGGTTCCAGCACACCGTGCTGCCCCGCGGCGACGAGAAACCCTCGGCCGCCCACCGGTCCCGGCTCGCCCTCGCCGAAGCCGCCGGGACGGTGCTCGCCGGCGGCCTGTCACTGCTCGGCGTCAGCGCACCCGAACACCTGTGAGACCTGAGAGAGACGCAGAGCATGAGCCGATCCGCACACCCCGCCGGGCCCCGTCATGCCGACGTACTGCCCGACGGGCACTACGTCGCCCCTCCCGCCGACCTGAACTCCCTTGAAGAGAAGGTGTGGGCGCGCACCGTACGCAGGCACGACGACGGTGTCGTCGCCGTCGGCGGCATCCCCGTCACCCGTCTCGCCGAGGAGTTCGGCACCCCCGCCTACATCCTCGACGAGGACGACTTCCGCGGCCGCTGCCGCGCCTGGCGGGAGGCCTTCGGGGACGACGCCGACGTCTTCTACGCCGGCAAGGCCTTCCTCTCCCGCGCCGTCGTGCGCTGGCTGCACGAGGAGGGCCTCAACCTCGACGTCTGCTCCGGCGGCGAGCTGAGCACCGCGCTCAGCGCCGGGATGCCCGCCGAGCGCATCGCCTTCCACGGCAACAACAAGACGGTGCACGAGATCGAGCGGGCCGTCGAGGCCGGGGTCGGCCGCCTCGTCGTCGACTCCTTCGAGGAGATCGTCAGGGTCGCGCACATCGCCAGGCGGGCCGGGCGCCGCCAGCGCATCCAGATCCGGGTGACGGTGGGTGTCGAGGCTCACACCCACGAGTTCATCGCCACCGCGCACGAGGACCAGAAGTTCGGTTTCTCCCTGGCAGGCGGGCAGGCCGCCGAGGCGGTGCGCCGCGCGCTGAAGCTGGACGGCCTGGAACTCGTCGGCATCCACTCGCACATCGGCTCGCAGATCTTCGACATGGCGGGCTTCGAGGTGTCCGCCCGCCGCGTCGTCGGCCTTCTCGCCGACATCCGCGACGAGCACGGCATCGAGCTGCCGGAGATCGACCTCGGCGGCGGCCTCGGCATCGCGTACACCGCGGACGACGACCCGAGCGAGCCCCACGACATCGCCAAGTCCCTCGGCGAGATCGTCACCCGGGAGTGCGAGAGCGCGGGACTGGCCACGCCGCGCCTCTCGGTCGAGCCCGGCCGGGCCATCGTCGGCCCCACCGCCTTCACGCTCTACGAGGTCGGCACGGTCAAGCCCCTCGAAGGGCTGCGCACCTACGTCAGCGTGGACGGCGGCATGTCGGACAACATCCGCACCGCGCTCTACGACGCCGAGTACAGCGTGGCGCTGGTCTCCCGGACCTCCGACGCCGAGCCCATGCTGTCCCGCGTCGTCGGAAAGCACTGCGAGAGCGGGGACATCGTGGTCAGGGACGCGTTCCTGCCCGGCGACCTCGCTCCCGGCGACCTGCTCGCCGTGCCCGCGACCGGTGCCTACTGCCGGTCGATGGCCAGCAACTACAACCACGCGCTGAAGCCGCCCGTCGTGGCGGTCCGCGACGGCGGGGCGCGTGTGATCGTCCGGCGGGAGACGGAGGAAGATCTCCTGCGTCTCGATGTCGGGTAATTGAGAAACATGTCTCGCAATCTGGACCAGGCTTAGAAACCGCCGTCCGGTGAGTGAGACTGGTCCAGCCAAAAGGTGTAGAGGAAACGAGGTCGGATGATGCGTACGCGTCCGCTGAAGGTGGCGCTGCTGGGCTGTGGAGTGGTCGGCTCAGAGGTGGCGCGCATCATGACGACGCACGCCGACGACCTCGCCGCCCGGATCGGGGCCCCGGTGGAGCTCGCCGGTGTCGCCGTCCGGCGCCCCTCGAAGGTCCGTGAGGGCATCCCCCAGGAGCTCATCACCACCGACGCCACCGCCCTGGTCAAACGCGGGGACATCGACGTCGTGGTCGAGGTCATCGGCGGCATCGAGCCCGCCCGCACCCTCATCACCACCGCTTTCGAGTACGGCGCCTCGGTGGTCTCCGCCAACAAGGCGCTCCTCGCCGAGGACGGCACCACCCTGTACGCCGCGGCCGAGGAGCACGGCCGCGACCTCTACTTCGAGGCGGCCGTCGCGGGCGCGATCCCGCTGATCAGGCCGCTGCGCGAATCCCTGGCCGGCGACAAGGTCAACCGCGTCCTCGGCATCGTCAACGGCACCACCAACTTCATCCTCGACCGGATGGACACCCACGGCGCCGGGTACTCCGAGGCGCTGGACGAGGCCACGGCCCTGGGCTACGCCGAGGCCGACCCGACCGCCGACGTCGAGGGCTTCGACGCCGCCGCCAAGGCCGCCATCCTCGCCGGTATCGCCTTCCACACCCGTGTGCGCCTCGACGACGTCTACCGCGAGGGCATGACCGAGGTGACGGCCGCCGACTTCGTCTCCGCGAAACGGATGGGGTGCACGATCAAGCTGCTCGCGATCTGCGAGAGGGCGGCGGACGGCAAGTCCGTGACCGCCCGTGTGCACCCCGCGATGATCCCGCTCAGCCACCCGCTCGCCTCCGTCCGCGAGGCGTACAACGCCGTCTTCGTCGAAGCCGAGGCGGCCGGCCGGCTGATGTTCTACGGACCCGGCGCGGGCGGTTCTCCCACCGCCTCCGCCGTTCTCGGCGACCTCGTCGCCGTCTGCCGCAACCGGCTCAACGACGCGACGGGGCCCGGCGAATCCGCGTACACCAAGCTTCCGGTCAGCGACATGGCCGAGGTCGTCACGCGGTACCACATCAGCCTCGACGTGGCCGACAAGCCGGGCGTGCTCGCCCAGGTGGCGACGGTCTTCGCCGAGCACGGCGTATCCATCGACACGGTGCGCCAGCAGGGCAAGGACGGCGAGGCGTCCCTCGTCGTCGTCACCCACCGTGCCGCGGACACGGCCCTGTCCGGGACCGTCGAGGCACTGCGCAAGCTCGACACCGTGCGCGGTGTCGCCAGCATCATGCGGGTTGAAGGAGAGTAGGAACCATGGCCCACCAGTGGCGCGGGATCATCGAGGAGTACCGGGACCGGCTGCCGGTCAGCGACACGACACCGGTCGTCTCGCTCCGCGAGGGCGGTACGCCGCTCGTGCCCGCGCAGGTGCTGTCCGAGCGCACGGGCTGCGAGGTCCACCTCAAGGTGGAGGGCGCCAACCCGACGGGCTCCTTCAAGGACCGCGGTATGACCATGGCGATCTCCAAGGCGAAGGAGGAGGGCGCGCAGGCCGTCATCTGCGCCTCCACCGGCAACACCTCCGCCTCCGCCGCCGCCTACGCGGTACGCGCGGGCATGGTCAGCGCCGTCCTCGTCCCCCAGGGCAAGATCGCGCTGGGCAAGATGGGGCAGGCGCTGGTGCACGGCGCCCGCATCCTCCAGGTCGACGGCAATTTCGACGACTGCCTGGACCTGGCCAGGGCGCTGTCCGAGAAGTACCCGGTGGCGCTGGTCAACTCCGTCAACCCGGTGCGGATCGAGGGGCAGAAGACCGCCGCGTTCGAGATCGTGGACATGCTGGGCGACGCGCCGGACATCCATGTCCTGCCGGTCGGCAACGCCGGCAACATCACGGCGTACTGGAAGGGCTACAAGGAGTATGCGGCCGACGGGATCGCCCGGCAGCGCCCGCGCATGTGGGGCTTCCAGGCGTCCGGCTCCGCGCCCATCGTGCGCGGTGAGGTCGTCAAGGACCCGTCGACCATCGCCACCGCCATCCGGATCGGCAACCCGGCCTCCTGGGCGTACGCCGAGGCCGCGCGTGACGAATCGGGCGGTCTCATCGACGAAGTGACGGACCGTGAGATCCTGCGTGCCTACAAGCTGCTGGCCGCGCAGGAGGGCGTCTTCGTCGAGCCGGCGTCCGCCGCATCCGTGGCCGGTCTGCTGAAGGCCGCCGAGCAGGGGAAGGTCGACCCCGGTCAGCGGATCGTCTGCACGGTCACCGGCAACGGGCTCAAGGACCCGGACTGGGCCGTCGCGGGCGCGCCGCAGCCCGTCACCGTACCGGTGGACGCCGACACGGCGGCGCGGAGCCTCGGTCTGGCCTAACCCCGGCACTGCCCGGGGTGCCGGTTCCAGCCATCTGTGATCGTATGGATCAAGGGACTGGAACAGACGACAGGGGGCACGGGAGACATACGACACGCATCGTGCGCCTCCCGTGCGCCCTATGTCGCCACGTAACCCACCTTCGATAGGCTGTACTGAACCCGCCCGCGCGTAGAGGCCCGCCGCATGTGCCGCGGAGCCGTCCAGGGCGTCGGTTCGAATCCGAACACACCAAGGAGAGTCATCGAGCGATGGCCGGTCCAGCGTTCCGCGCCGCCGCCGTACGGGTGCGCGTCCCCGCCACCAGCGCCAATCTCGGTCCGGGCTTCGACGCCTTCGGACTCGCGCTGGGGCTCTACGACGACGTCGTCGTCCGGGTGGCCGACAGCGGGCTGCACATCGACATCGCGGGCGAGGGCGCCGAGACCCTGCCGCGTGACGAGAGCCATCTGCTCGTACGGTCCCTGCGCACCGCCTTCGACCTGCTGGGCGGCCAGCCGCGCGGCCTCGAGGTGGTCTGCGCCAACCGCATCCCGCACGGCCGCGGCCTCGGCTCCTCCTCCGCCGCCATCTGCGCCGGCATCGTCGCCGCGCGCGCCGTCACGATAGGCGGCGAGTCGCGGCTCGACGACACCGCGCTGCTGGAACTGGCCACCGAGATCGAGGGCCACCCCGACAATGTCGCCGCCTGTCTGCTCGGCGGCTTCACCATCGCCTGGATGGACGCGGGAGCGGCCCGGGCGATCAGGATGGACGCATCGCGGTCCATCGTTCCGGTGGTTTTCGTGCCGTCCAGGCCGGTGCTGACCGAGACCGCGCGCGGCCTGCTGCCGCGCACGGTGCCGCACGTCGACGCGGCGCACAACGCGGGCCGTGCCGCACTGCTCGTCGAGGCCCTGACCAGGCGCCCCGAGCTGCTGCTCCCCGCGACGGAGGACCGGCTCCACCAGGAGTACCGCGCACCGGCGATGCCGGAGAGCGTCGCACTGGTCAACCGGCTGCGGGCGGACGGCGTCCCCGCGGTCATCTCCGGCGCGGGGCCCACGGTGCTCGCGCTGGCCGAGGACGGCGCGGCCGACAAGGTCGCGCGGCTGGCGGGAGAGGGCTGGGCGGCGAACCGCCTGACCCTGGACGCGGCGGGTGCGAGCGTCCTTCCGCTGTCCGGTTCCGGCAACGGGACCGGTTCCGGCAACGCGACAGGGGCCGGTGGGGGCACCGGCGCCGGGACGGACGCCGGTGAACGGGCGGCGGGCGCCGACAGGAGCGGCGATTGCCGGTGAACGAGAGGGGGAATGTTTGTTGGGTCGGGTAGTGTTAATCTCAAGTCGGCACCCAGCATCCTCGTGGTGCGGTGTCTGGTGTCCCCTTTCGGGACCGTCATTCTTCCGGGAGCCTCCCAAACTGCCTGAGCAACCTGGCTGAGCAGTGCCGAGCACGCTCCGGAACCGGCGCGACACCTCCATTCTCGCGTCGTAACCATGCATGTATTCCTCCGCCGTAATTGTTGGCGGACCACCGCCCCGGCCGGTCCACGAACCCAGGGACCACAGCCGGACAGCACAACCGGTCGCCGAGCCAGAAGGCCGACGTCCGCTCCAGGGAAGGACCCTTCGTGAGCGACACCACCGATCTGATGGGCGTGACTGCCGACAGTAGTGTCGACACCACTGCCGCGCCCGCCACGGGCGCCACTGCGGGCACTGCCCCGCGGCGCCGCCGTTCCGGCACCGGCCTTGAGGGCATGGTCCTGGCAGAGCTGCAGCAGGTCGCGTCCGGCCTCGGGATCAGGGGCACCGCGCGGATGCGCAAGAGCCAGCTGATCGAGGTCATCAAGGAGGCGCAGGCCGCAGGGGGCTCCGCCCCGGCCAAGAGCGCCGACGCGTCCGAGGCCGAGGCCAAGCCGAAGCGCCGCGCCACCTCCCGGGCCCGTACGGGCGACACGGCCGCAGCGGCCCCGGACAAGGCGGACACGGCCGCGCAGCAGGACAAGGCCGAGAAGGCCGTCGCCGTCGCCCAGCAGCAGATCGAGATTCCTGGCCAGCCGGCCAGTGACGACCAGCAGGCCGGCGAGCGTCGCCGGCGCCGGGCCACCGCGCCCGCCGGCGCCCCCGAGGCCGCCCACGAGGAGGCGCCGAAGGCCGCCGAGGGCGAGGCCAGGGAGCCGAAGCAGGCCGACCAGAAGGCCGAGTCCGCCGCCGACACCGCCGAGGGCAAGGGCGGCCGCCGCGACCGCCGGGACCGCGGCGAGCGCGGTGAGCGGGACCGCGGCGAGCGGGCCGAGCGGGACCGCGGCGAGCGTGGCCAGCGCGACCGCGACCGCCGCGGCAAGAGCGACGAGCAGGGCGGCCAGCGCCAGCAGCCGAACCAGGGCGGCCAGCAGCGCCAGGGCGGCGGCGGCCAGGGCCAGGACGACGACGACTTCGAGGGCGGCAGGCGGGGACGCCGCGGCCGCTACCGCGACCGCCGCGGCCGCCGGGGCCGCGACGAGTTCGGACCGGGCGAGCCCCAGGTCGCCGAGGACGACGTCCTGATCCCCGTCGCGGGCATCCTGGACATCCTCGACAACTACGCCTTCATCCGGACCTCCGGCTACCTGCCGGGCCCCAACGACGTGTACGTCTCCCTGGCCCAGGTCCGCAAGAACGGCCTGCGCAAGGGCGACCACGTCACCGGCGCGGTGCGGCAGCCGAAGGAGGGCGAGCGCCGCGAGAAGTTCAACGCGCTGGTCCGCCTGGACTCCGTCAACGGCATGGCCCCCGAATCGGGGCGCGGCCGCCCGGAGTTCAACAAGCTGACGCCCCTTTACCCGCAGGAGCGGCTCCGCCTGGAGACCGACCCGGGCATCCTGACCACCCGGATCATCGACCTCGTGTCGCCGATCGGCAAGGGTCAGCGAGGGCTGATCGTGGCCCCGCCGAAGACCGGCAAGACCATGATCCTCCAGGCGATCGCCAACGCGATCACCGTGAACAGCCCCGAGTGCCACCTGATGGTCGTCCTGGTCGACGAGCGTCCGGAAGAGGTCACCGACATGCAGCGGTCGGTGAAGGGCGAGGTCATCTCCTCGACCTTCGACCGTCCCGCAGAGGACCACACCACCGTCGCCGAACTGGCCATCGAGCGTGCCAAGCGCCTCGTCGAGCTGGGTCACGACGTGGTCGTCCTGCTGGACTCCATCACCCGTCTGGGCCGCGCGTACAACCTCGCGGCGCCCGCCTCCGGACGCATCCTGTCCGGTGGTGTCGACTCCACCGCGCTGTACCCGCCGAAGCGGTTCTTCGGCGCCGCGCGCAACATCGAGGACGGCGGCTCGCTGACCATCCTGGCCACCGCGCTGGTCGAGACCGGCTCGCGCATGGACGAGGTGATCTTCGAGGAGTTCAAGGGCACCGGCAACATGGAGCTCAAGCTCGACCGGAAGCTCTCCGACAAGCGCATCTTCCCGGCGGTGGACGTCGACGCGTCCAGCACCCGCAAGGAGGAGATCCTGCTCGGCGGCGAGGAGCTGGGCATCGTCTGGAAGCTGCGCCGGGTGCTGCACGCGCTCGACCAGCAGCAGGCGATCGAGCTGCTGCTGGACAAGATGAAGAAGACGAAGTCCAACGCGGAGTTCCTGCTGCAGATCCAGAAGACGACCCCGATGCCGGGCAACGGCGACTAGCCGCCGCTCGAAGGGACGTCACAGCAGGTCCACAGGGCCGCCCCCGCCATCCGGTACGCCGGAGGCGGGGGCGGCCCTGAGCGTTGTCAGGGGCGAGGGGTACGATCGCGGCTCACTTCGATTCTTCGAACAGATCTTTCACAGGGGGGACTTGAGTGCGTTTTTCCCGTTCCGAAGGCCGTCACAGACGCCGCCTCAGCCGGATAATCCCCGCCGCGGCGGCGGCCCTGGCACTGCTGACGGGCGGGACGCTCGTCGCCACGTCGTACGCGGGTGAGACCGGCTCCGAGAAGGTCGGAAAGCTCCAGGAGGGCATGACCCTCGCCGAACCGGAGACGGCGCAGGAAGCCGACGCGGGCGTCTCCACCCGGATCATCGGCGGCACGAGCACTTCGGCCTCCTGGATGGTCCAGCTGTTCTACGACGGCTACTTCTACTGCGGCGGCACACTGGTCGCCCCCAACAAGGTCCTGACCGCCGCGCACTGCCTGTACGACGGAAGCGGCAACAAGCTGGACTGGGGCACGTACGGCGAGGTGCTCGCCGGTACGAGCGTCAGCGGCACCGTCGCGGGCCACGGCGGCACCTGGGTCGACGTCACCCGCGGCTGGACGCACAAGAGCTACAGCGACGCGACCATCCAGAACGACGTGGCCGTGCTCACGCTGGCCAAGCCCCTGAGCTACTCCACGCTGGAGATGGCCAAGCCGGCCGATTCCGCTCTGTACGCCCCGGGCACCGATGCGACCGTGTACGGCTGGGGCATGACCTCGTCCACCGACCCCAACAGCATCGCCTCGAACCTGCTCAAGACCACCCTGCCGCTCAACTCGGACACCGACTGCACCGAGTACTTCAACGAGGCGATCGGCGGCGGCTTCGTCAAGGACAAGATGCTGTGCGCCGGGGAACCGGCCACGGGTGACGACGCGACGGCCAAGACCACCTGCCCCGGGGACTCCGGCGGCCCGCTGGTGGTCGGCAACAAGATCGTGGGCGTGGTCTCCTGGGGCATCGGCATCGAGGGCAGCAAGTACTGCAACGTCGAGGGCAGCTACGAGGTCTTCTCCAAGGTCTCGACGTACCACCGCGACGCCCGTCCGCGGGTCGACGACACCGACATCAGCCGCAACGGCAAGGCCGACCTCTTCCTGCGCTCCGACTCCGCCCACGGCGGCAAGGGCTACGTGAAGTACTCCACCGGAACCGGGTTCGGCTCCCGCAGCCAGCTCTCCGGCTCCTGGAGCGCGTACAACCTGATCATCCAGGCCGACCTCAACCGGGACGGCTACCAGGACTACGTGATGCGCCGCAGCTCCGACGGCGCGATGTACTGGCGGCACCGCTCGGCGTCCAGCTCCACCTTCACCGACACCAAGATCGCGTCGGACTGGGGGACCCGGAAGTTCAACGCCGTGCCGGGCGACGTCACCGGCGACCGCTTCCCCGACCTGGTCTCCGTCACCTCGGGCGGCACGCTGTACGTCTACCCGGGCAAGGGCAACGGGACCTTCGGCACCAGGGTCACCGGCGGCACCGGCTACGGCGCGTACAACATGCTCCGCGGCAAGGGCGACTTCACGAACGACGGCAAGTCCGACCTGATCGTGCGCGGCAGCGGCGGCAAGGTGTACGTGCTCCCCGGTACCGGCAAGGCCTCCGCGCCGTTCGGGACCGCGATCCACGTCCGCACCTGGGACAACTTCAACGCCTACGCGGCCCCCGGTGACGTCACGGGCGACGGCAGGCCCGACTTCGTCGTCCGCTCCACCGCCGGGAACCTGTACCTCTACCCGGGCACCGGCAAGGCGACGTCCGAGATCTTCGGCACCGCCGTCAAGATCGGCAGCGGCTACGAGCAGTACAACATCTTCGGCTGAGACCGGCACCGGGGCGGGGGCGGCTGCCGTCCCCGCCCGCCGGTCCTGCGAACGAGGGCCCACCGCCACCGGCGGTGGGCCCTCGGCCGTGAGGGCCGCCGGAGGGCTCAGCCACCTGGGGCACCCCGCCGGTCCGGTACGACCTTGCGGACCCCGATCGGGTGATGATCCCGCCGGAGAAGCGGTCCCCGCACGTCGGCGCCGCGCTGCGGCGGGACCGCGCCGTCCCCGCCGTCCCCGCCGTCCGCCGCCGGACCGCGCGGGGCAGCGGGGCGGGAGACCCGCCACCGCCTCCTGAGCGCCGCCTCGGCACCCGCCGCCCACCCGGGAACGAGCCGGGAATAGATCACTTCACTCCCCGGTTTTGGGAGATACGGCCAGTCCTGGCAGACTGGTACGTCGGCCCCGGTTCACGTACCCGCATCCCGCGCGTGCGACCCGGCGCCCTCCCGAACCTAGGAGAAACCTTGAAGCGCGACATCCACCCCGAGTACGTCGAGACCCAGGTGAGCTGCACCTGCGGCGCGTCGTTCACCACCCGCAGCACGATCGAGTCCGGCACCATCCGGGCCGAGGTCTGCTCCGAGTGCCACCCGTTCTACACGGGCAAGCAGAAGATCCTCGACACCGGTGGCCGTGTGGCCCGCTTCGAGGCCCGCTTCGGCAAGAAGGCCGCTGCCGGCTCCGCCAAGAAGTAGCGAGCCACCGCGCCGGTCCTCGGCCGCCCCGCTCCACGGGGTGTCCGGGGCCGGCGCTTTTGGCGTCGCGGCCTTCCGGCCTTCCGGCGCCGGCCCCGAGCAGCAGCGTTTTCCCTCAGCAGTACGATATTCAGGAGCCCGGAGATGTTCGAGGCGGTCGAGGACCTGATCGGTGAGCACGCCGATCTGGAGAAGAAGCTCGCGGACCCCTCGGTCCACGCCGACCAGGCGAACGCGCGCAGGATGAACAAGCGCTATGCCGAGCTGACCCCGATCGTCAGCACGTACCGCGCGTGGAAGCGGACCGGCGACGACATCGTGACGGCCCGCGAGTTCGCCGCCGACGACCCGGACTTCGCCGCCGAGGTCAAGGAGCTGACCGAGCAGCGCGAGGAGCTCACCGAGAAGCTGCGGCTGCTGCTGGTCCCGCGCGACCCGAGCGACGACAAGGACGTCATCCTGGAGATCAAGGCGGGCGCGGGCGGCGACGAGTCCGCCCTGTTCGCCGGCGACCTGCTGCGGATGTACCTGCGCTACGCCGAACGGATCGGCTGGAAGACGGAGATCATCGACGCCACCGAGTCCGAGCTCGGCGGCTACAAGGACGTCCAGGTCGCCGTGAAGACCAAGGGCGGCCAGGGCGCCACCGAGCCCGGCCAGGGCGTCTGGGCCCGGCTGAAGTACGAGGGCGGCGTGCACCGCGTGCAGCGCGTGCCCGCGACCGAGTCGCAGGGCCGCATCCACACCTCCGCGGCCGGTGTCCTCGTCACGCCGGAGGCCGAGGAGGTCGACGTCGAGATCAACCCGAACGATCTGCGCATCGACGTCTACCGCTCCTCGGGGCCCGGCGGCCAGTCCGTCAACACCACCGACTCCGCGGTGCGCATCACGCACCTGCCGACCGGCGTCGTCGCCTCCTGCCAGAATGAGAAGAGCCAGCTCCAGAACAAGGAGCAGGCCCTGCGCATCCTGCGGTCGCGGCTGCTCGCCGCCGCGCAGGAGGAGGCCGAGAAGAACGCCGCGGACGCCCGCCGCAGCCAGGTCCGCACGGTCGACAGGTCCGAGAAGATCCGTACGTACAACTTCCCCGAGAACCGCCTCTCGGACCACCGGGTCGGTTTCAAGGCGTACAACCTCGACCAGGTGCTCGACGGTGACCTGGACGCGGTCATCCAGGCTTGCGTCGACGCCGACTCCGCCGCCAAGCTCGCGGCCACGTCCTGAAAAGCCCAGGGGCCAAAGCCGGCTCCGGCACCCCGAAGACCCCTGTACGTTCCGGCTGGAGGAAGAGCGTGAACCTTCTGCTCGCCGAGGTGGCCCAGGCCACCCAGCGGCTGGCCGACGCCGGTGTGCCCTCGCCGCGTTTCGACGCCGAGGAGCTCGCCGCGTTCGTGCACGGCGTCAAGCGGGGTGAACTGCACAACGTCAAGGACGCCGACTTCGACGCCCGCTACTGGGAGGCCGTGGCGCGCCGCGAGGCCCGCGAACCGCTCCAGCACATCACCGGCCGCGCGTTCTTCCGCTACCTCGAACTCCAGGTGGGTCCGGGGGTGTTCGTGCCCCGGCCGGAGACCGAGTCCGTCGTCGGCTGGGCCATAGACGCGGTGCGGGCGATGGACGTCGTCGAGCCGCTGATCGTCGACCTGTGCACCGGCTCGGGTGCCATCGCCCTGGCCATGGCACAGGAGGTGCCCAGGTCGCGGGTGCACGCCGTGGAGCTGTCCGAAGAGGCACTGCGGTGGACCCGCAAGAACGTCGAGGGTTCCCGGGTGGTGCTGCACCAGGGCGACGCGCTGACGGCCCTGCCCGAGCTCGACGGGCAGGTCGACCTGGTCATCTCCAACCCGCCGTACATCCCGCTGACCGAATGGGAGTACGTCGCGCCGGAGGCCCGTGACCACGACCCCGAACTCGCCCTCTTCTCGGGCGAGGACGGACTCGACACGATCCGCGGCATCGAACGGACGGCGCACCGGCTGCTGCGGCCGGGCGGGCTCGTCGTCGTCGAGCACGCCGACACCCAGGGCGGCCAGGTGCCGTGGATCTTCAACGAGGAGGCCGGCTGGACGGACGCGGCCGACCACCCCGACCTGAACAACCGGCCCCGCTTCGCGACGGCCCGCAGGGCGATGCCGTGACGATGCCCGAGCTTCACGCCGGCTTGGCGGCGCCGGCCGTCCGCATGCCCGCGGGCGGGCCGCAGCGGCACGCCCCCGGCCACCGCCGGGGGAGCCGCCGCACGGGCACCGGCGCCCCCGAGGAGAACCGAGTACTGGAGAACAAGGAGGCCGGCGAGTAATGGCTCGGCGATACGACACGAACGACGCGACCGACCGTGCGACCGGCCTGCGCGAGGCCGCTTCCGCCGTGCGCCGCGGTGAGCTGGTCGTGCTCCCCACCGACACCGTGTACGGCATCGGCGCGGACGCCTTCAGCTCCGAGGCCGTCTCCGACCTGCTGCAGGCCAAGGGCCGGGGCCGCAACATGCCCACGCCCGTCCTCATCGGCTCCCCGAACACCCTGCACGGACTGGTCACCGACTTCTCCGAGCAGGCGTGGGAGCTCGTCGACGCCTTCTGGCCCGGCGCACTCACCCTGGTCGCCCGGCACCAGCCCTCGCTGCAGTGGGACCTCGGCGACACCCGCGGCACGGTGGCGGTGCGCATGCCGCTGCACCCGGTCGCCATCGAGCTGCTGACCGAGGTCGGCCCCATGGCCGTGTCCTCCGCGAACCTCACCGGCCACCCGGTCCCGGAGAACTGCGACGCCGCGCAGGAGATGCTCGGCGACTCCGTCTCCGTCTACCTCGACGGCGGCCCCACCCCCGGCATCGAGCCGTCCTCGATCGTCGACGTCACCCGCAGGGTCCCGGTGCTGCTGCGCGCGGGAGCGCTCTCCGCAGACGAGCTCCGCAAGGTGGTACCCGACCTCGAGGTGGCCAATTGACGGCCCCTGAGGGGCGTGGCATAGGCGAACCCGGAAGCGACACCTTCCGCATCCTCCACGTCAGCACCGGCAACGTCTGCCGCTCGCCGATCACCGAGCGGCTGACCCGCCATGCCCTGGTGGACCGTCTCGGCGACCCCGTCGTGCGCGGCATGATCGTGGAGAGCGCCGGCACCTGGGGCCACGAGGGTGCGCCCATGGAGGCCAACGCGGCGGCCGTCCTCGCCGAACTCGGCGCGGACGCCACCGGTTTCGTGGGGCGTGAACTCCTCGACGAGCACGTCATCACCGCCGACCTGGTGCTCACCGCGACCCGCGACCACCGGGCCCAGGTCATCTCCATGGGCCACTCGGCCGGACTGCGCACCTTCACCCTGAAGGAGTTCACCCGGCTGGTGCGGGCCATAGACCCCGCCACCCTCCCGGACGCCCGGGAGGAGGGCGTCGTCGAACGCGCCCAGGCACTGGTGCGGGCCGCGGCCGCGCTGCGCGGCTGGCTGCTCGCGCCGAGCGTGGACGCCGACGAGGTGCTGGACCCTTACGGGGCGCCGATCACCTTCTTCCGGTCGATCGGCGAGGAGATCAACCAGGCCCTGGAACCGGTCGTGACGGCCCTTACGGGTGTTCCCGCGAGGATGTGACCGTACGCCGCGGGCGGAGGCGCCCACGCGGGCCTACATTGGCTTTCGAGAACCCCTCGAGGCCCGGAGTCACGCCATGCTGCCGGATACCGCTCATGCCCCACGCACGCAGCTCCCCGCCCCCCTCGGGGGCCCGGACTTCGAGGCCCTGCGGCGGCAGGACCCGCAGCTCGCCGACATCGTCCTCGGCGAGCTGGACCGCCAGTCGACAACCCTGCAGCTGATCGCCGCGGAGAACTTCGCCTCGCCCGCGGTGCTGGCGGCGCTCGGCTCACCGCTCGCGAACAAGTACGCGGAGGGATACCCGGGCGCCCGCCACCACGGCGGCTGCGAGTTCGCCGACGCCGCGGAACGCCTCGCGTGCGAACGCGCCACCACCCTCTTCGACGCCGAGCACGCCAACGTCCAGCCCCATTCGGGCTCCTCCGCCGTGCTCGCCGCCTACGCCGCGCTGTTGCGGCCCGGCGACACCGTGCTGGCCCTCGGCCTGCCCTTCGGAGGGCACCTCACCATGGGCTCGCCCGCCAACTTCTCCGGCCGCTGGTTCGACTTCGTCGGCTACGGCGTCGACGCCGAGACCGGCCTGATCGACTACGAGCAGGTGGCGGCGCTCGCCCGCAAGCACCGGCCCAAGGCTCTCGTCTGGGGCTCGATCTCCTACCCCAGGCACCCGGACTACGCGGCGTTCCGGGAGATCGCCGACGAGGCCGGCGCCTACTTCATCGCGGACACCGCGCACCCGATGGGTCTGATCGCCGGGGGAGCGGCGCCCAGTCCAGTCCCGTACGCCGACGTCGTCTGCGCCACCACGCACAAGGTGCTGCGCGGGCCGCGCGGCGGCATGATCCTGTGCGGCGAGGAACTCGCCGACCGCATCGACCGGGCCGTCTTCCCGTTCAGCCAGGGCGGCGCGCAGATGCACAGCGTCGCCGCCAAGGCCGTCGCCTTCGGCGAGGCGTCGGGGCCCGCGTTCGCGGCGTACGCCCGGCAGGTCGTCGCCAATGCCCGGGTGCTCGCCCGGGCCCTGGCCGCCGAGGGCTGCGAGATCACCACCGGGGGCACCGACACGCACCTGATCACCGCCGACACCGCGCCGCTGGGCGTGGAGGGCCGGGCCGCCCGCGGCCGGCTGGCCGCCGCCGGGCTGGTGCTGGACACCTGCGCGCTGCCGTACGCCAAGGACCTGCGCGGGCTGCGCCTGGGCACCGCGGCGCTGACCACGCAGGGGATGGGCGAGGCGGAGATGGAGCAGGTCGCGGCGCTGTTCGCGGCGGCGCTGCGGGAGGAGCCCGGGGTGCGTGAGCGGGTCAGGGAACTCGCGGGGAGATTTCCGCCCTATAAGGGGTAGAGGGGGACGGGTGCAACCGATCCCGCTACCCGGAAGTCCACATCATTATGCGTACGAAGCTAGGGTGTGGGGCTGAGATGGCCAGCGATACCTCTGGGGCAGCCCGTGCGTGAATACCTGCTGACGCTCTGCGTCACGGCCGCGGTGACCTACCTGCTGACCGGGCCGGTGCGGAAATTCGCGATCCTGACCGGGGCGATGCCGGAGATCCGCGCGCGGGACGTGCACCGGGAACCCACACCGCGGCTCGGCGGCATCGCCATGTTCGGCGGGCTGTGCGCGGGCCTGCTGGTCGCCGACCACCTGCAGAACCTCAACAGCGTCTTCGAACTGTCGAACGAGCCACGGGCACTGCTCAGTGGCGCCGGGCTGATCTGGCTGCTGGGCGTGCTGGACGACAAGTGGGGCGTGGACGCGCTCATCAAGCTCGGCGGGCAGATGATCGCCGCCGGTGTGATGGTGATGCAGGGCCTGACGATCCTCTGGCTGCCCATCCCCGGCGTCGGCACCGTCTCGCTGACCTCCTGGCAGGGCACGCTGCTCACGGTCGCGCTGGTGGTCATCACCATCAACGCGGTGAACTTCGTGGACGGCCTGGACGGCCTCGCCTCCGGCATGGTGTGCATCGCGGCCGCGGCGTTCTTCATGTACTCGTACCGCATCTGGTACGGCTACTCGATCGAGGCCGCGGCGCCCGCGACGCTGTTCACCGCGATTCTGATGGGCATGTGCCTGGGCTTCCTGCCGCACAACATGCACCCGGCCCGGATCTTCATGGGCGACTCGGGCTCGATGCTGATCGGTCTGGTGCTGGCGGCGTCCGCGATCTCCGTGACGGGCCAGGTGGACCCGGACGCGATGAAGCTCTTCGCCGGCGGCGAGCGCGAGGCGACCCACGCGATGCTCCCGGTGTTCATCCCGCTGATGCTGCCGTTCACGATCATCGCGATCCCGGTCGCCGACCTGGTCCTCGCCATCGTCCGCAGGACGTGGAACGGGCAGTCGCCGTTCGCGGCGGACCGCGGGCATCTGCACCACCGGCTGCTGGAGATCGGTCACTCGCACAGCCGAGCGGTCCTGATCATGTACTTCTGGTCGGCGCTGATCGCCTTCGGCGCGGTGCTGTACTCCGTGCACTCCGCGAGCATGTGGATCGTGCTGGCCGTCGTCGCGCTCAGCTTCATCGGCCTGGTCCTGCTGCTGCTGCCGCGCTTCACCCCCCGTGCGCCGCGCTGGGCGGAGCACCTCGTCCCGCCGCGCTACCGGCGCCGCGGGAAGCCGGCGGCGCGGACGGGCGCCCCGCAGGACGCGCAGGGCGCGCAGGGCGGGCAGGACGGCGGGCAGGACACGGACGGCGCCGACGGCACGGAGGCGGGATCCGCGGCGGAGGACGGCGCGCCGCGGGCCGGGACGGAGGCCGGGGAGGGTGCCCGGCAGCGGGTGCCGGTCCCGGTGGGCGCCGCGCGTGCCGCCGGTGCCGCCGGTGCCGCCGGGGCCGATGCGGCCGCGCACCGCTCCGAGGGCGTCAACGGGGCGACCGCGATCGGTGCCCGATCCCGCTTCGCCGACCGGCGGAGGGCCGGAACCCCGCGTTGACGAAACGGCCATTCGGCGCCATTACCACACATAGCGGCCGGTGATAATGCACACACGGGCGGGGTCACTCTCATGTGTGACAGTCCGCACAGTGTGTAGGTAAAGACCTCATCAAATAGTTTGTGATACGGTTCACGAGAACCGGCGACAGTGCCGAATGACCGCAGTGCGACGGTCACTTGGCCCGAGGTTCCTCACTCGTCCCGGGCTTACGCTCGTCCATGACGACACTCGTTCCCCCAGCAAATAAGCGGAGCTGCCGCCATGCAGGCCAATGACGCCCGAAGCGTTCTCCATGCCGCCGTGCCCACGGCGGCCGCCGGAGCGATCGCCGCTGTCATCAGCGGTGTCGTCGCCGGCGGCAAGGGGGCGGTCGGCGCGATCGTCGGAGCACTGGTGGTGATCGTCTTCATGGGGATCGGGCTCGTCGTGCTCGAACGGACGGCGAAATCGCTCCCCCAGCTCTTCCAGGCCATGGGCCTGATGCTCTACACGACGCAACTGCTGCTGCTTCTCGTGTTCGTCGCGCTGTTCAAGGACACGACGCTCTTCAATCCGAAGGCCTTCGCGGCCACGCTCGTCGCGGCCACTCTCGTGTGGATCGCGGCACAGGCGCGCGCCCACATGAAGGCCAAGATCCTCTATGTCGATGCCGAGAAGACGGGTCCCGCGACGTGAGGGGTAGGGCCGGGATAAGTGCGCGTTCGAGATACTGCTATCGTCCGGTTCCAACTGCGGCACCGCGGGCAAGGGCATCCGATCTGACGCCCGCACCATCGCGAGGCTCGATGCCTGACCGCCGCCCCCACATTCGTAAGACCACCAGTCCGGTGCCGACCCGCGGCTGCGCGCCGCGCCGACACAACGAGGTTGCCGAACCTATGCGCCACGCTGAAGGAGCCCGCGGTGAGTGCTGACCAGACCCAGCTCGCCTTTGACTGGAGCTGCCGCATCCTGTCCGACGACGGCTGTGGCTTTCCGGCTCCGGGCCTGCACTCCTTCCTGTTCCAGCCGATCTTCACCGCCGGCGGGTTCGAGTTCAACAAGGTGATGCTGCTCGCGCTGATCACCACTCTCCTGGTCGTCAGCTTCTTCTGGGCCGCTTTCGGCAAGGCGAAGGTCGTCCCGGGCAAGCTCCAGATGATCGGCGAGGCGGGCTACGACTTCGTGCGCCGCGGCATCGTGTACGAGACGCTCGGCAAGAAGGAGGGCGAGAAGTACGTCCCCCTGATGGTCTCGCTGTTCTTCTTCATCTGGATCATGAACATCTGGTCCGTGATCCCCCTGGCCCAGTTCCCGGTGTCGTCGATCATCGCCTTCCCGGCCGTGCTCGCCGCCGTGGTGTACGTCGTCTGGCTGGGGCTGACCTTCAAGAAGCACGGCTTCGCGGGCGGCTTCAAGAACCTGACCGGCTACGACAAGTCGCTCGGCGCGGTGCTGCCGCTCGTCGTCGTCATCGAGTTCTTCTCCAACGTGCTCGTCCGGCCGTTCACGCACGCGGTGCGACTCTTCGCCAACATGTTCGCCGGTCACCTGCTCCTGGTGATGTTCACCGTGGCCAGCTGGTACCTGCTGAACAGCTACATGATCCCGGCCGCCGGTGTCTCCTTCGCGATGACCGTGGTCATGATCCTGTTCGAGCTCTTCGTCCAGGCCGTCCAGGCGTACGTGTTCGTGCTGCTGGCCTGTTCCTACATTCAGGGCGCTCTCGCCGAGCACCACTGAGCCATCACCGCCCCGAAAGCCCCGACACGTCCGGTGGCCAACCCCCACCGGTCCTGAAAGAGAAGGAAGAGACAGCATGTCCGCTGTGCAGATCGCCGCTGAGGTCTCCGGTTCGCTCGGCTCCATCGGCTACGGCCTCGCGGCCATCGGCCCCGGTGTCGGCATCGGCATCATCTTCGGCAACGGCACCCAGGCGCTCGCCCGTCAGCCCGAGGCCGCCGGCCTGATCCGCGCCAACCAGATCCTGGGCTTCGCCTTCTGTGAGGCTCTCGCCCTCATCGGCATCGTCATGCCGTTCGTGTTCGGTCAGTAATCACCTCACCGACACGTATCGACGAAAGGCACTGATGTGATCGCCAACCTGGTACAGCTGGCGTCCGAGGAGAAGCAGAACCCGCTTCTCCCGCCGGGCCCCGAGCTGCTGATCGGCGCCATCGCCTTCGCCATCGTGTTCTTCTTCTTCTGGAAGAAGGCCCTCCCGAACATCAACAAGGTTCTCGAGGAGCGCCGCGAGGCGATCGAGGGTGGCATCGAGAAGGCCGAGGCGGCTCAGGTCGAGGCCCAGAGCGTGCTGGAGCAGTACAAGGCCCAGCTCGCCGAGGCCCGTCACGAGGCCGCGCGCCTGCGCCAGGAGGCGCAGGAGCAGGGCGCCGCGCTCATCGCCGAGATGCGTGCGGAAGGCCAGCGGCAGCGCGAGGAGATCGTCGCCGCCGGTCACGCGCAGATCGAGGCCGACCGCAAGGCCGCGTCCCAGACGCTGCGGCAGGACGTCGGCAAGCTCGCCACCGACCTGGCCGGCAAGCTCGTCGGTGAGTCCCTCGAGGACCATGCCCGGCAGAGCCGTGTCATCGACCGCTTCCTCGACGAGCTCGAGGACAGCGCGACGAAGGCCGAGGCCGCCCGATGAACGGATCGAGCCGCGAGGCACTGGCTGCCGCGCGCGAGCGCCTCGACGCGCTGACGGACTCCACGTCCGTCGACGCGGCGACGCTCGCCGGGGAGCTGGCCGCCGTCACCGCGCTGCTCGACCGCGAGGTGTCCCTGCGTCGGGTCCTCACCGACCCGGCGCAGACCGGTGAGGCCAAGGCCGACCTGGCCGGGCGCCTCCTGGGCGGCCAGGTCGGCGGCGAGACCGCCGACCTGGTGAGCGGCATGGTCCGCTCCCGCTGGTCGCAGTCGCGTGACCTGGTCGACGCGCTCGAGGAGCTGGCGATCACCGCCGAGCTCACCGGCGCGCAGAAGTCCGGTGCGCTCGACGACGTGGAGGACGAGGTCTTCCGGTTCGGCCGGATCGTCACCTCCAGCACCGAGCTGCGTGCGGCACTGACCGACCGGGCCGCCACGGCGTCCGCCAAGACGGAGCTGCTGCGCTCGCTGCTCGGCGGCAGGGCCAACCCCGTCACCGAGCGCCTGGTCGTGCGTCTTGTGACCCAGCCGCGGGGACGTAGCCTGGAAGCGGGACTGGAGTCCCTGTCCCGGCTGGCCGCCGCCCGCCGGGACCGCGTGGTCGCGGTGGTCACCTCCGCGGTGCCGCTCAGCGACCGGCAGAAGCAGCGGCTGGGCGATGCTCTGGCCAAGCTCTACGGCCGCCGGATGCACCTGAACCTGGACGTGGACCCCGAGGTCCTCGGCGGGATCTCGGTGCGGGTCGGTGACGAGCTCATCAACGGCACCGTCGCGGACCGCCTCGACGGGGCGAGCCGCAGGATGGCCGGCTGACCGTCAGCGGTCACCAACTCAACAAGCAGGACGACGGCCCGAGTTGGGCCGTAACAGAGGATGCGTAGTTATCTGGGGGGCGCCCCCAGTAGCACACCCCCAGAAGCAACTTCGGGCCCAACAAGGAGAGCAGGGAACCCAGATGGCGGAGCTCACGATCCGGCCGGAGGAGATCCGGGACGCGCTGGAGAACTTCGTCCAGTCGTACAAGCCGGACGCGGCCTCGCGCGAGGAGGTCGGTACGGTCAGCGTTGCCGGCGACGGCATCGCGAAGGTCGAGGGTCTTCCCTCGGCCATGGCCAACGAACTGCTGAAGTTCGAGGACGGCACCCTCGGCCTCGCCCTCAACCTCGAGGAGCGCGAGATCGGTGCCATCATCCTCGGTGAGTTCAGCGGCATCGAGGAGGGTCAGCCGGTCACGCGTACCGGCGAGGTGCTGTCCGTCGCCGTGGGCGAGGGCTACCTCGGCCGCGTCGTCGACCCGCTCGGCAACCCGATCGACGGCCTCGGCGAGATCGAGACGTCCGGCCGCCGCGCCCTCGAGCTGCAGGCCCCCACGGTCATGCAGCGCAAGTCGGTGCACGAGCCGATGGAGACCGGCTACAAGGCCGTCGACGCCATGACCCCGATCGGCCGCGGTCAGCGTCAGCTGATCATCGGCGACCGGCAGACCGGCAAGACCGCGCTGTGCGTCGACACGATCATCAACCAGCGTGACAACTGGCGCTCGGGCGACCCGAAGAAGCAGGTCCGCTGCATCTACGTCGCCATCGGCCAGAAGGGCTCCACCATCGCGTCCGTGCGCGGCGCGCTGGAGGAGGCGGGCGCCCTCGAGTACACCACGATCGTCGCCGCCCCGGCGTCCGACCCGGCCGGCTTCAAGTACCTCGCCCCCTACACCGGCTCGGCCATCGGCCAGCAGTGGATGTACGAGGGCAAGCACGTCCTGATCATCTTCGACGACCTGTCGAAGCAGGCCGACGCCTACCGCGCCGTCTCCCTGCTGCTGCGCCGCCCGCCGGGCCGCGAGGCGTACCCGGGTGACGTCTTCTACCTGCACTCCCGTCTGCTGGAGCGCTGCGCGAAGCTCTCCGACGACATGGGTGCCGGTTCGATGACCGGTCTGCCGGTCGTCGAGACCAAGGCCAACGACGTCTCGGCGTTCATCCCGACCAACGTCATCTCCATCACCGACGGCCAGTGCTTCCTGGAGTCCGACCTGTTCAACGCCGGTCAGCGCCCGGCCCTGAACGTCGGTATCTCGGTCTCCCGTGTCGGTGGCTCGGCCCAGCACCCCGCCATGAAGCAGGTCTCCGGCCGGCTCCGTGTCGACCTCGCCCAGTTCCGCGAGCTGGAGGCGTTCGCCGCCTTCGGTTCCGACCTGGACGCGGCCTCGAAGGCGGCGCTGGAGCGCGGTAAGCGCATGGTGGAGCTGCTCAAGCAGCCCCAGTACCAGCCGATGGCGACCGAGGACCAGGTCGTCTCCGTCTGGGCCGGCACCACCGGCAAGATGGATGACGTACCGGTCGCGGACATCCGCCGCTTCGAGCGCGAGCTGCTGGACTACCTGCACCGCGAGGAGAAGCCGCTGATGACCTCGATCCGCGAGGGCAAGAAGATGTCGGACGACACGCTGGCCAAGGTCGCCGAGAGCATCGCGGCCTTCAAGAAGCAGTTCGAGACCTCGGACGGAAAGCTTCTGGGCGAGGACGCTCCGTCCGCGACCTCGAAGTGACGGCGGAAGGGACCTGACTCATGGGAGCGCAGCTCCGGGTCTACAAGCGTCGTATCAAGTCGGTCACCGCGACGAAGAAGATCACCAAGGCGATGGAGATGATCGCCGCCTCGCGCATCGTCAAGGCGCAGCGCCAGGTGGCGGCCTCCATGCCGTACGCGACCGAGCTCACCCGCGCGGTCACGGCGGTGGCGACCGGCTCGAACACGAAGCACCCCCTGACCACCGAGGCGGACAACCCGACCCGGGCCGCGGTCCTGCTCCTCACGAGCGACCGCGGTCTGGCCGGCGGCTACTCCTCGAACGCCATCAAGGCGGCGGAGCGGCTCACCGAGCGGCTCCGTGGTGAGGGCAAGGAGGTCGACACGTACATCGTCGGCCGCAAGGGCGTGGCCTACTACGGCTTCCGTGAGCGCAAGGTCACGGAGTCGTGGACCGGCTTCACCGACAACCCGACGTACGAGGACGCCAAGCGCGTCGCCGCGCCGCTGATCGAGGCCGTCGAGACGGAATCGGGTCAGGGCGGGGTCGACGAGCTGCACATCGTCTTCACGGAGTTCGTGTCGATGCTGACGCAGAACCCGGTGGACAACCGGATGCTGCCGCTCAGCCTCGACGCCGCTGCCGGGCAGGCGGGCGCCAAGGGCGAGATCCTTCCGCTGTTCGACTTCGAGCCGTCGGCGGAGGACGTCCTCGACGCCCTGCTGCCGCGCTACGTCGAGAGCCGTATCTACAACGCGATGCTGCAGGCGGCCGCTTCCGAGCACGCCGCCCGCCGCCGCGCGATGAAGTCGGCTACCGACAACGCCGGGGAACTGATCAACACCCTCTCCCGGCTTGCCAACGCGGCCCGCCAGGCCGAAATCACCCAGGAAATCAGCGAGATCGTCGGAGGCGCCAGCGCCCTGGCCGACGCGACCGCGGGGAGTGACAAGTAAGTGACGACGACTACCGAGAACACTGTGACGGCCGCCGCCACGGGCCGCGTCGCCCGGGTCATCGGCCCGGTCGTCGACGTGGAGTTCCCCGTCGACGCGATGCCGGAGATCTACAACGCGCTGCACGTCGAGGTCGCCGACCCGGCCCTCGAGGGTGCCACCAAGACGCTGACGCTCGAGGTTGCCCAGCACCTCGGCGACGGCATCGTCCGCACCATCTCCATGCAGCCCACCGATGGTCTGGTCCGCCAGGCCCCGGTGACCGACACGGGCGCGGGCATCAGCGTCCCGGTCGGCGACTTCACCAAGGGCAAGGTGTTCAACACCCTCGGTGAGGTGCTGAACCACCCCGAGGAGAACGCCAACGTCACCGAGCGCTGGCCGATCCACCGCAAGGCCCCCGCCTTCGACCAGCTCGAGTCCAAGACCGAGATGTTCGAGACCGGCCTGAAGGTCGTCGACCTGCTGACCCCGTACGTCAAGGGCGGCAAGATCGGTCTGTTCGGCGGCGCCGGTGTGGGCAAGACCGTGCTGATCCAGGAAATGATCATGCGTGTCGCCAACCTCCACGAGGGCGTCTCCGTCTTCGCGGGCGTCGGCGAGCGCACCCGTGAGGGCAACGACCTCATCGCGGAGATGGAGGAGTCCGGCGTTCTGGACAAGACCGCGCTGGTCTTCGGCCAGATGGACGAGCCCCCGGGCACCCGTCTGCGGGTCGCCCTGGCCGGTCTGACCATGGCGGAGTACTTCCGCGATGTGCAGAAGCAGGACGTGCTGTTCTTCATCGACAACATCTTCCGCTTCACCCAGGCCGGTTCCGAGGTCTCCACGCTGCTCGGCCGCATGCCGTCCGCGGTGGGTTACCAGCCGAACCTGGCCGACGAGATGGGTCTCCTCCAGGAGCGCATCACCTCGACCCGCGGTCACTCGATCACCTCGATGCAGGCGATCTACGTCCCCGCGGACGACCTGACCGACCCGGCGCCGGCCACCACCTTCGCCCACCTCGACGCGACGACGGTTCTGTCCCGTCCGATCTCCGAGAAGGGCATCTACCCCGCGGTGGACCCGCTGGACTCCACGTCCCGCATCCTGGACCCGCGCTACATCACGCAGGAGCACTACGACGCCGCCATGCGCGTCAAGGGAATCCTGCAGAAGTACAAGGACCTCCAGGACATCATCGCGATCCTCGGTATCGACGAGCTGGGCGAGGAGGACAAGCTGGTCGTCCACCGCGCCCGCCGGGTCGAGCGCTTCCTGTCCCAGAACACCCACGCGGCGAAGCAGTTCACCGGTGTGGACGGTTCGGACGTGCCGCTCGACGAGTCGATCGCCGCGTTCAACGCGATCTGCGACGGTGAGTACGACCACTTCCCCGAGCAGGCGTTCTTCATGTGCGGTGGTCTCGAGGACCTCAAGAACAAGGCGAAGGAGCTCGGCGTTTCCTGAAACGCCTGAGTTCTAAAGCGACTCGTGTGAGGGGGCGGGCACGTCCCGCCCCCTCACCCATGTCCACCCTCCGGCCGGCCGGCCGGAGCGGGCCCCGGCACAAAGGTGCCGGTCGCCCTACTAGACTTATGAACCAACACCCGGCGGCCCCGCCGGGTGGTGACCCGAGGAGCCATCTTGGCTGCTGAGCTGCACGTCGCGCTGGTCGCCGCCGACCGTCAGGTCTGGTCCGGTGCGGCCACCCTGGTCGTCGCGCGCACCACGTCCGGCGACATCGGCGTCATGCCCGGTCACCAGCCGCTGCTCGGTGTGCTGGAGTCGGGCCCGGTGACCATTCGTACGACCGACGGCGACACCATCGTCGTCGCGGTGCACGGCGGATTCATCTCGTTCGCGGACAACAAGCTGTCCCTGCTGGCCGAGATCGCCGAGCTCGCGGAGGAGATCGACATCCAGCGTGCGGAGCGTGCGCTGGAGCGCGCGAAGATGGAGGAGGACATGCACGCCGAGCGGCGTGCCGAGGTCCGACTCCGCGCGGTGGCGGCGGCGCGCTAGCGCTTCCGCCTTCGACGACACACCCTCAGCCGCGGGCCGAGCTGGTTGACGCCAGCACGGTTCGCGGCTGAGGCGAATACTGGCGAATACTGAGGCGCATACCCGGGTTCTGTGATTCGGTTCCCCTACTGGATGAGACGAGGAGGTCGATGGAAATGGTCCTCGCTCTTCTGGTGGGCGGACTCGTTGTCGCGCTCGTGGTGATCGCGCTCTTCGTCTTCGGTCTGCGCCGGCGGCTGATCCAGCGCTCCGGCGGCACCTTCGACTGCAGCCTGCGCTGGGACGTGCCGGAGAAACCGGACACCGGCGGCAAGGGCTGGGTCTACGGCGTCGCCCGCTACAGCGGCGACCGCGTCGAGTGGTACCGCGTCTTCTCGTACGCGCCCCGCCCGCGCCGGCTGCTGGAGCGCTCGGGGATCGAGGTGGTCTCGCGCCGCGCCCCGGACGGCGAGGAGGAACTGGCGCTGCTGTCCGACGCCATCGTGCTCGGCTGTGTCCACGAGGGGACCCGCCTGGAGCTGGCGATGAGCGAGGACGCGCTGACCGGTTTCCTCGCCTGGCTGGAGGCCGCGCCCCCCGGCCAGAGAGTCAACGTGGCCTAGTGCCGCGTCGGCCGAGGTTCGCCCCGTCGCGACGCCCTGCACGGCACTCTCCCCCGCAGCCCTCCGGGCGCGGGAGGTACCCCCCACGCTGCGTTGGCCGAAAGCCCGAGCAGGCCCACTACGAGGGCTTCCGGCCGCCTTGCGATGCTCCCCCTGCCTCCGGCGGGAGGTGCCCCCGGCACCGGACGCCGCTCCTCAGCGGGCAAACCCCGACCGACGCGGCACTAGCCGCGGCCCGGACGCGCCCCCCGACGGCGTTCGCCGCGAGACGAGACGAGACGGCGGCCGGGCGGTGTCCGAGGCGTCCGGCAGACTGCGCGGCGTGGACCTGGACGAAGTGCTGCGCTGCCTCGCGGAGGCGGACGGGGACCGTCGCCGGCCCGGACTGCAGGGCGGGCGCTACCTCGCGGTCGCATACGGCGAGGGGCTGGAGCTCGACGTCTCGCACCTCAGCGCCCTGAGGGCGGAGGGTTTCGCCGAGCGCGGCTGCGCCGCGTCCCTCTCGGGAGCTGGGGGCCGGCCAGTGCCGTGACCGGCGCACAGGCGCAGGCCTTCCGGCATGCGCACGTGCTGTCGGCCGTGGTCCGCAAAGAGCCGGTGAGGCGGGGGACGGACCCGCCTCACCGGCCGTTTCTCTGTGCGAGAGCCGTGGTCCGGAAGGACCGGAGGGCTAGCCGAGGCCGTTGCTGACCGCGGCCGCCAGTTCGCCGTCGGCCGTGTCCCCGCTGAATTCCCAGTAGAAGGCTCCGCGCAGGCCCTGGTTCTTCACGTAGGACATCTTCCCGGCGATGGTGGACGGGGTGTCGTAGCTCCACCAGTTGCTTCCGCACTTGGCGTAGGCCGTCCCGGCGATGGTGCCGGTGGCGGGGCAGCTGCTCTTGAGGACCTTGTAGTCCTCGATGCCCTGCTCATAGGTGCCGGGCGCCGGCCCGGTGGCGGTGCCGCCCGGGGTGGCCTGGGTGACGCCGGTCCAGCCGCGGCCGTAGAAACCGATGCCGAGGTTGAGCTTGCTGCCCGGGACGCCCTTGCCCTTGAGCTTCTGGATCGCGGCGTCCGAGTTGAAGCCCTCGGTGGGGATGCCGCTGTAGGAGGTGAGCGGGGAGTGCGGGGCGGTCGGACCGTCCGCGTCGAAGGCGCCGAAGTAGTCGTACGTCATGACGTTGTAGAAGTCGATGTACTGGGCGGCGCCCGCGTAGTCGGCGGCGTCGAGCTTGCCGCCGTTGCTGCCGTCGGCGGTGATGGCGGCCGTGACCAGGTTGTTCGTTCCGAACTTGGCCCGCATGGCCTGCATCATGTTCTTGAAGGCGGCGGCGCCGCTGGTGTCGCAGGACAGGCCGCAGGCGTTCGGGTACTCCCAGTCCAGGTCGATGCCGTCGAAGACATCGGCCCAGCGCGGGTCCTCGACCAGGTCGTAGCAGGACTGGGCGAAGGCGGCCGGGTTCTGCACCGCCTGGCCGAAGCCGCCCGACCAGGTCCAGCCGCCGAAGGACCAGAGGATCTTGATGTCCGGGTACTTCTGCTTCAGCTTGCGCAGCTGGTTGAAGCTGCCGCGCAGCGGCTGGTCCCAGGTGTCGGCGACGCCGTCGACGCTGTCGGCCGCGGTGTAGGCCTTCTCGTAGTCGGCGTAGGAGTCACCGATGGTGCACTTGCCGTTCTGGACGTTGCCGAAGGCGTAGTTGATGTGCGTGATCTTCGCGGCCGTGCCGGAGGTGACCAGGTTCTTCACGTGGTAGTTGCGGCCGTAGACGCCCCACTCGGTGAAGTAGCCGAGCTTGACCTTGTCGCCGGGGGAGGGGGTGGTTCCGCCGGTGGTGGTCACGGTCAGGGTGCCGCTGGACGGGCCGACCTGGTCGGCGGTGTCGCGGGCCTTCACGCTGTACCCGTACGCCGTGCCGGCGGTCAGGCCGGAGTCCGCGTAGGTGCGGCCGGTCACCGTGGCGATCTTGGTGGTGCCCCGGTAGACGTCGTAGTTCTTGATGCCCTTGTCGTCGGTGGCCGCGCCCCAGCTGAGGGTGAGCGAGGTGTTGGTGACGTTGCTCGCGGTGGGTGTGCCGGGGGCGGAGGGCGGTTCGTCACCGGGGACCGAGGGGCCGCCGTCGCACGAGGCGCCGTTGAGGGTGCAGCCGCTGGGGGAGCCGGAGCCGGTGCCGTTGAATCCGAAGGAGACGCTGGCGCCGGGGGCCAGAGTGCCGTTCCAGCTCTTGTTCTTGGCGGTCCAGTGGTTGCCGGAACTGCTGACGTCGGCGTCCCAGGCGGAGGTGACCGAGGTGCCGGAGGGGAAGTCCCACTCCACGGTCCAGCTGCTGATGCTGCTGGTCCCGGTGTTCTTCACCGTCCACTTGCCCTCGAAGCCGGTGCCCCAGTCCTGGGTCTTGGTGTAGGTGGCGGTCGCCTCCGCGGCCTGGGCGGGGGAGGCGAGGCCGACCATCGCGGCGAGGGGGAGCAGCAGGGCCGTGAGGCCCGCTGTCGCTCTCGCTCTGAATCGGTTTGCACTGCGTGTGGTGCTGGTGCTCAAGGGGGACTCCTCGAGTGCGGTCCGGAGTGATGGGGGGTAGGACCTGCGCCGCCCGGTGAGCGAAGTGCATGGGAAGGGCCGGAATCCCTGATGTCATGCGCACGCTCACCACACAGTTTTGTGCGGTGAGCGTAGAAAGGTCTGGACCATCAGTCAAGAGGTCCAGACCACCGGTCTGGAGAGTGGGAGACGGACCGTCAGAGGCCCCACTCCTGCGCCAGCACGGCCGCCTGCACTCTGCTGCGCAGCCCCAACTTGCCCAGCAGCCTGCTGACGTGCGTCTTCACCGTCGCCTCCGCCATGTCCAGCCGCACCGCGATCTCCGCGTTCGACAGCCCTTCGCCGAGGCGGGCCAGCACCTCGCGCTCGCGCCGGGTCAGCGTGTCCAGCACGGCCGTGTCGGGCGCGGACCCGCGGCGTGCGGACCCGGCCGCGAACTCCGCGATCAGCCGCCGCGTCACGGCCGGGGCGATCAGCCCTTCGCCGCGCCCGACCGTGCGCACCGCCTCCACCAGGTCCTTCGCCTCCGTGTTCTTGAGCAGGAAGCCGCTGGCACCTGCCCGCAGCGCCCCGAAGACGTACTCGTCCAGGTCGAAGGTGGTCAGCACCAGGACGTCGGCCAGCCCCTCCGTAGTGACCTGACGGGTCGCCGACACGCCGTCCAGGCGCGGCATCTGCACATCCATCAGCAGGACGTCCGGCCGCAGCTCCCGCGCCAGCGCGACCGCCTCCTCCCCGTCCGCCGCCTCGCCCACCACTTCGATGTCCGGGGCGCTGCGCAGGATGAGGACCAGTCCGGCGCGTACGGCGGACTGGTCCTCGGCGACGAGGACGCGGATCCGCTCCCCGGTCACCGGGCCACCACCTGGCGCACTCCCATGGCCGGTCCCACGACGGGTCGTCCTCCGCGCCGGCTCGCCCGTTTCATGGCTGCCTCCTCCGCCCTCTCCTGCTTCTGACGTTCCGTCGTCCAGTCGTTCCGTCGTCCAGTCGTTCCGTCGTTCTGCCGTGCCCGCGTGCTGCGGCGCTGCCGTCCTCATCGGAGGTCCGCCCGCACGTCCCCGGCCGGCGGCCGCCCCTCCCGGTCCGCGGGCAGTTCCGCACGAACCCGCCACGTCCGCGCCCCGGCCACCGTGACGGGACCGGCTTCGAACGTCCCGCCGAGCAGGGCCGCCCGCTCGCGCATGCCGACCAGGCCGGCCCCGGCACCCGGCGCGCGCGGGTCCGAGGTGTCGCGGTGGGGGCTGGTCACGGTGACCGACAGCGTCCCGGTGCCCTCGGCGGCACCGGATACGGGCCGCCCCGTGCCGGCGGCCGGCCGGTCGTGGGCCAGGACGATCCTTACCTCGCCCGGCGCGGCGTGCTTGATCGCGTTGGTCAGCGATTCCTGCACGATCCGGTAGGCGGCCAGCTCCACGGGGGCCGGTAGCCGGGCACGAGAGCCGGAGCCTTTGTCCGCACGGCCGCCGCCGGCCGCCTGTCCGCCGCTCCCTCTGCGGCGGGGAGCGGCGGCGCCGGTGCGGTCGTCCAGCACGAAGGTCAGGCCGCTCGGTGCCCCGTTGACCCGGGCCTGCTCGACCAGGGAGCCGAGACCGTCCAGCGTCGGTGCCGCGGTCGGCTCACGGTCGGACCCGCCGCTGTCCCGGAGGAGACCGATCAGCCGCCGCATCTCCGCCAGACCCTCCACACTGTTCTCCCGGATCACGGTCAGAGCGTCCCGGGTCGTGCGCGGGTCGTCGATCGAGAGCGCGGCCGTGGAGTGGATCGCGATGGCGGACAGATGGTTGGCCACCATGTCGTGCAGTTCGCGGGCCATCCGGGAGCGCTCCGCGGTGACCGCCTGTACCCGGTCCATCTCCGCGAGCAGCGCGGTCTGTCCGGCCTGCAGCCGGGCCGTCTCCGCCGCGCTGCGATGGTTGCGCACGATCGCGCCGGTCGTCGCCGGGGCGAAGCCGACCAGGGCGGTCACCACCCCGACCAGTACGGCCTCGGGGGTGCGGAACCAGGCGAGCAGGGTGACCGTCACCGCCACCGACACCAGCCCGGTGACGACCGGGATCCGGCGGGCCGCCGTCGCCGGGCCGTACAGCACCGCCGCGTAGACCAGGTCGGTGAACATCACGACGGTGGCGATGTTCCCCTGGGTGAACTGGTCGGCGAGCAGCGCGGCCGTGCCCGCCAGCAGCGCGGCGCGCGGCGCGGTCCTGCGCAGCGGCTCCAGCGCGGCCGTCATCACCAGCGGTACCAGCGCCGGCCATCCGCGCACCGGCGCGTAGTCGGTTCTGAGGTGCAGGCCGAGGGCCCACAGCAGCACGCCGCCGAGCAGGCCGACGGCGCCGATGAGCAGGCCGTCTCGGGACGGCCGGGGGAACGGCTTCACGCCTCCATCCAACACGCCGTGCCCGCCGCGGACCTCCGCGCGGCGGCGGAGCGGCGACTACATCGAAGGATGCAGTCGAGGTTCGTCACGGGCGACGACGATCCGGCGGCGCGGGGACGGAAGGCTGGAGGCATGCCCGCCGGGGGAGACCGAGAGGAGAACCACCATGGTCGTCACCCTCATCCTGGTCTGCGAGATCGCATTCTGGGTGCTGCTCATGGCCGGCCTGAGCCTGCGCTACCTGGCCCGGATGCCCCGCACCGGAGCCGCCCTGCTGCTGTGCGAACCACTGCTCGAGGTCGTGCTGCTCGTCGTCACGGCGATCGATCTGAAGAACGGCGCCGAGCCCGACTGGAAGCACGGACTCGCCGCCGTGTACATCGGCTACACCGTCGGGTACGGCCACTACACGGTCAAGCGGATCGACGGGCACTTCGCGCACCGGTTCGCGGGCGGTCCGCCCCCGGCCCGCCCGCCGAAGTACGGCGCCGCACGCGCCCGGCACGAGGGCGCGCTGTGGCTGCGCACGGTGCTGGCCGCCGCCGTCGCCCTGGTCCTGCTCCAGGGAGCGGTCTGGTACGTCGGCGAGGACGGCGAGACCGGTTCGCTCGTCTCCTGGCAGGCGACGGTGCTCAGGGTGGCCGGCATCCACGGTCTGATCGCGCTCAGCTACGCCCTCTGGCCGAAGAAGGCCCCGGCGGAGGACGGGCGGAAGGACGGGGAGACGAACGCGGAGAAGGACGGGCCGAAGGCCCCGGCCGGGGACGGGGCCGCTTGGCGGACGGGCTCAGCGCTCCCCGCCCGGGACCCACAGGACGTCCCCGATCTCCTTGTTCGCCGTACGGGCGAGGATGAACAGCAGATCCGATAGCCGGTTCAGGTAGGTCGCCGTCAGCGGATTCATGGTCTCGCCGTGCGCGTCGAGCGCCGCCCACGTGGAGCGCTCGGCGCGCCGTACGACGGTGCATGCCTGGTGCAGCAGGGCGGCGCCCGGGGTGCCGCCCGGAAGGATGAAGCTGCGCAGCGCCTCGAGGTCCGCCAGGAAGCGGTCGCAGTCCGCCTCCAGCTTGTCGATGTACGTCTGCTCGACGCGCAGCGGCGGGTACTTCGGGTTCTCGACCACCGGCGTCGACAGGTCGGCGCCGACGTCGAAGAGATCGTTCTGGACGCGGACGAGGACCTTGACGACCTCCTCGGGAAGGCTGCCCAGGGCGATGGCGGTGCCGATGACGGCGTTCGCCTCGTTGGCGTCGGCGTAGGCGGCGATCCGCAGATCGGTCTTGGAGGTCCGGCTCATGTCGCCGAGGGACGTGGTGCCCTTGTCGCCGGTCCTTGTGTAGATGCGCGTCAGATTGACCATGCGATCAGCCTATTCCCGGCCGGGCTCCCGCCCGCCGGAAGAGCCGTGTGCCGACCGTCACGGCGAGGGCCGGGGTGGGGCACTCCGGCCGACAGCCCGGCCGACAGCCCGGCCGGCGCCCCGGTCGGCACACCGGCCGGGGTGCCCCGCGAAGCCCGGGTGCCACTCGGCGAGATGGAGGACCGGCTGAGCGAGAAGGTGCTCAACTGCGCCGTCAGGACCGCCGGGTGAGCGCCCCCGGTGTGATGTCCGTCAGATGAGACGTGACGCGCGTTACTTACCGGTCACACCGGCCCTCACGGACGCTAATCTCCGCCGGAGAGGTCCACGGGTGCCGCGTCCTCCCGGGGGATGTCCCCGGACCCACGGCGGCAGGAGCGAGACGTGCGGGTACGGCCCGCCCGGTCTCGCGCGACCGGAGCCGGCCGGACAGAAACGAAGGGGAAGCGACGTGGCAGGGAAGCTCGCCGTCATCGGGGCAGGCCTCATGGGGTCAGGCATCGCGCAGGTGTCCGCGCAGGCGGGCTGGGACGTGGTGCTCCGCGATGTCACCGATGCCGCCCTCGCCCGTGGCACCGACGGCATCAAGGCCTCGTACGACAGGTTCGTCTCGAAGGGGAAGCTGCCGGCCGCCGACGCCGAAGCGGCCCTGGCCCGGATCACCACCACCACCGACCTCGACGCGGCCGCGGACGCGGACATCGTGGTCGAGGCCGTCTTCGAGAAGCTCGAGGTCAAGCACGAGATCTTCCGGACGCTCGACGGACTGGTGAGGCCGGAGACGGTTCTCGCCTCGAACACCTCCGCCATCCCGATCACCAAGATCGCGGCGGCGACCGGGCGGCCCGACCGGGTCGTCGGCGTCCACTTCTTCTCACCCGTCCCGATGATGCGGCTCTGCGAACTCGTGCGCGGATACAAGACCAGCGACGAAACCCTCGCCGCCGCACGCGAGTTCGCCGAGTCCGTCGGCAAGACCTGCATTGTCGTCAACCGCGACGTGGCGGGCTTCGTCACCACCCGGCTCATCTCCGCGCTCGTCGTCGAGGCCACCAAGCTGTACGAGTCGGGCGTGGCCACCGCCGAGGACATCGACCTGGCCTGCCAACTGGGCTTCGGCCACGCCATGGGGCCGCTCGCCACCGCCGACCTCACCGGGGTCGACATCCTGCTGCATGCCACCGGCAACATCTACACCGAGTCACAGGACGAGAAGTTCGCGCCGCCCGAGCTCATGCGGCGCATGGTCGACGCGGGCGACATCGGCCGCAAGAGCGGCCAGGGCTTCTACAAGCACGACTGACCCGCGCGCCAGTCCAACTCACCCCTGCGGGTGAATTTGGTATCGGTTCGCTCACAGACGGCAACTCCGCTACCGGTGCGGCCGTCAGTTGCAGTGAGACATTCACGACGTACGAACGAACGCACCCGCAAACGAATCCCGGGGAGCACATATGCATATCAGGGGCGACGACGCCCAGCTCGTCGTCGGGGGCCGCCTCGACGTACGCAGCGCGGCGGACGCCCGCACCGTCCTGCACTCCGCACTCGACGAGGGCGACGGTGACCTCGTACTCGATCTCAGCGAGCTGGACTCCTGGGACGCGACCGGGCTGGGCGTCATCATGGGCGCCCACCGGAAGGCCGGCCGTGCGGGCCGCCGGCTGGTGCTGCGCGGGGTTCCGCCGCAGATGCAGCGGCTGCTGGTGGCCACCAGGCTGCACCGCATCCTCGCCATCGAGGGCGGTATCGCGGCCGAGTGCCTGCCGCGTCTCTGACCCGACCGCACCGCGGGACAAGCGGCACGACCCCGTACACCTCGGCACGTCCGCCCGCAATCCTCACGAGACTGTGACGCTTTGGTCCGCGCGCCCCTGAGCGGCTTTCATAGATACTGTGCGAAGGTCTAGGGTTCGGTCGCCTGCCGAAAAACCCTGTGGCGGGCACCGGACCAGAAGCGTGTGCGAAGGCCGGGGAGAGGCAGCAGCACGCGACGCATCTGGGGGGCTTGACCATGGACCCGAAGAACCGGGGACCCGAAGACTTCAGCCACAACGACGACAGTGCCGCGCACGGCAGCCGTGCGCGCGACAGCGGCACACACGGCGGCGATCCGCGCGACAGTCGCCGCGACAGCCGTCCGCACGACAGCGGTCCGCAGCGGCCGCCGCGCGACGTCATCACCGCCGACTTCGGGCACGGTTCACCGGCGCTCGCCCGGACCGTGCAGCTCGTGTCGGACGATCTGCTGCTGACGGTCAACCCCGTCGACGGCAGCGAGGTCGAGACCTGCCCGCCGGCCGAGCTGCCCGGCAGGCCCGAGAGGAACACGCCCGAGGAACGCGCGGAGCTGCTGCGCGCCGCGAAACCGCCGGTACCCCCGGGCCCGCCGCTGCCCGCGTTCCCGCTGCTGGAGCGGCAGGAGGAGCGTGAGCGGCTGGTCCGCCTCCTCGCCCGCGGCCGCTCCGTGCGGCTCGTCGGACCGGGCGGCTCCGGACGCACCGCGCTGCTCGACGCCGTCGCCGAGGACTGCGCCGACCTCGCGCCCGACGGGCTGATACGCCTGTCCGGCTACCGGCGCGGCCCGCTCGACCTGCTCCACGAGCTGTGCGCCACCGTATACGCCATGCCGCTGTACCGGCCCGGCAAGGAGACCCTCCTCGAACTCGTCCGCGGCATCGGCGCCGTCGTCGTCCTCGACGACCTGGAGTTCGGCGGAGCCCAGCTCGGCGAACTCCTCGACGCCACACCCGAGTGCGCCTTCCTCCTCTCCGCTCTGCCCGACGTGCCCGCGCCCTCCGCCGACTCCCACGTCGAGGACGTCTTCCTCGGCGCCCTCGGCCGCAGCACCTGCCTCGACCTGCTGGAGCGGGCCGCGAACCGGGAGCTCAGCGAGGACGAGGTCAACTGGGCCGGGGACCTGTGGTTCGAGTCCGAGGGCCTGCCGCTGCGCTTCGTCCAGGCCGGTGCGCTGCTGCGGCAGCGCGACGACCTGCGCTCCGAGCCGCCCACGGTCTTCACCGAGGGCCGGGACGTGCCGCTGCCCACCCTCGCCGAGGGCGCTGCCCCGGCCGCCCTGCTCGCCTCCCGGCTCAGTGAGTCCGCCCGCGAGACCCTGCGCCTCGCGCTCGCCCTGGACGGCGAGCTCCCGCACCCCTCGCACCTGCCCGCGCTCGTCGGCGACACCCACGCCGACGCCGCCCTCGCCGAACTCGTCGGCTGCGGCCTGGTCAGCCCGGCCGGCTCGCACTTCCGGCTCGCGTCCGGGGTGCCGGCCCAGTTGGAGGCCGCCGGATTCGGCGACGGCGCGGCCGAGTGCGCGCACACCGCCGGACAGCACTATGCCTGGTGGGCCGGCCACGCCTCGGTCACACCCGAACGGGCCGCCGCCGAGTGCGACGCCGTGCTCGCCGCGCTGGGCGCCCTGGTGCCGGGCGTGGCCGACGGCCACGCCGCCACCGCCGTACAGCTCGCCCGTGCCGCCGCACCCGCCTTCGCGGCGGGCATGCACTGGAGCGCCTGGGAACGCGCGCTGCGGCACGGACAGGAGGCCGCCCGCATCTCCGGGGAGGTCGCCGACGAGGCGTACTTCCACCACGAGCTCGGCGTACTGGCCCTGTGCACCGGCAACACCGACCGCGCCCGTGTCGAACTCGAGGCCTCCATCGGGCTGCGCGGCGCCCTGGCCGACAAGCGCGGCACGGTCGCCGGACGGCGCGCGCTCGCCCTCGTCGCGGACCGCTCCGGCGGCGGGCTCGTGCCGCTGCCCGCCGTCCGCACGGCGGCCGAGGAGGTGCCGGACGCGCGGTACGAGGAGTCGGCCTCGCCGCCCAGTGGCATCCCCGCCGTCACGGCCGTCGCCGCCCTGCCGCCGGGGCGGCCCGTGGACGACGAGACGGTCACCGTGGTCGCAGGTCACCCGGCCGGCCGGTTCGCCGGCGCCAGGCACACCCTGCTGAGCGGCGCCCGGCGCAACGTGGCCGCCGCGGGCGCGGGCGCGATGCTCATCGCCCTCCTCGGCACCGTCGTCACCCTCGGTGCCACCTCCGACGGCGAGGACACGCCGTCCGACCGCGTCACGACCCGGCAGTCCGCCAACCCGGGCGAGGACGGCGGCGGCCTGCCCGCCGACGGGGCGGAGAGCGACGTGGACTCCACGCAGCGCCCCGGCGGGGCCGGAGCATCCACCGTGGAACCGGGCGCGTCCGGCACCGTGTCCCCGAGCGGCGACGGCGCTTCGGAGTCCGGCGAGCCGACGGGCAGCTCCGAGCCCGGCGACGGCGAGACGACGGGCGGGCCCTCGGACAGGCCCAGCCCGACCCGGACGACGCCCAGGCCCTCTGCCTCGTCCTCGTCCTCCAAGCCGCCCACCTCCGAGCCGCCGACCTCCGAGCCGCCCACCGAGTCGCCGACGTCCGAGCCGTCCACGGGGGAGCCGAGCCCGCCGGGGTCCGCCTCGGCGAGCGGACCGGAGTCCAGCGCGTCGGTCTCGTCAGGTGCCCCGGAGTCGTCCCCGGAGTCGGGCACGTCCTCGGCCTCCGGCACGGTGATCTGACCGCACGGCCCGCACGGGAGAGGGCTTCGGATCCGGACGTCCGCCCGGGTCCGAAGCCCCCTGCCGTGCCGGCCTGCCCCGGCCCTCAGAAGAGGCGCAGCTTGTCGTCCTCGATGCCGCGCAGGGCGTCGTAGTCCAGGACGACACACCCGATGCCGCGGTCGGTGGCGAGGACGCGTGCCTGCGGCTTGATCTCCTGGGCCGCGAAGACGCCGCGCACCGGTGCCAGATGCGGGTCGCGGTTGAGGAGTTCGAGATAGCGGGTGAGCTGCTCGACACCGTCGATCTCGCCGCGGCGCTTGATCTCGACCGCCACCGTCGCGCCGTCCGCGTCCCGGCACAGGATGTCCACGGGGCCGATGGCGGTGGGGAATTCACGCCGAATCAGCGAGTAGCCCGCGCCGAGGGTCTCTATGCGGTCCGCGAGCAGCTCCTGGAGGTGTGCCTCGACACCGTCCTTGATGAGGCCGGGGTCCACTCCGAGCTCGTGCGAGGAGTCGTGCAAGACCTCCTCCATGGTGATGATCAGTTTCTCGCCGGTCTTGTTGATCACCGTCCACACATGGGCCTCGTCCCCGCTGCCCTCCTTCAGGGTGCACGGCGGCGACATCCAGTTGAGCGGTTTGTACGCGCGGTCGTCCGCGTGGATGGAGACGCTGCCGTCCGCCTTCACCAGGATCAGCCGGGGTGCGGAGGGGAGATGGGCGGTGAGCCGGCCGGCGTAGTCGACCGAACACCGGGCAATGACGAGACGCATGGTCGGAAACGCTACTCGACGTCCGCCGTCCCGCGCGATTCGCCCCGGAAGCCGTGACATTCCCGGGCGGTCTCCCGGCCACCCCGGGGCCCCGTTGAGTCAGCACCGGGCGCAAACGAGCACGGTCGGTCACCTCTGAGTGCACCACTTGCACCCCTCGAGCCACTATTAGGACGACCGCGTTCGAGTTTGGCTGGTTGTGTTCTCAATCTCCTGGTGCGGTAAGGGTCACCGGCATAACGTGGATGCAGGAGGTCGCCGCGCGTGCACGGAGCGTTGCGGTCTCCTTCCCTGCCCGTATGCCCCTGCCCAGGCGGCGGGGGCACGAGAGGAGAACCCATGTCGCTCGACGTCTCACCGGCCCTGCTCGAACAGGCCGAGCGAGGCGAGGTCGACGAAGCCGCATTCGTCGACTGCGTCCGGACCTCCCTGCCCTACGCATGGGAGATGGTCAGCTCTCTGGTGGCCCGACTGAAGGTGGACGGCGGCGAGTTCGCCGACAACCAGACTCCGCCGCCGGACGAGCAGGCACGCGGTCAGCTGCTGCGTGCGCTTGCGAGTGACGCGATACGCGGTTCGCTGGAGCGGCACTTCGGAGTGCGACTGGCATTCCAGAACTGCCACCGCGTGGCGGTGTTCCCGCTGGATCCTTCCGTCGACGACCGGCTGGCCAAGTTCACTTCCATCCGTGGCCAGTTGCTCAATCAGTCGCCGGAACTGCGGGACTGCTGAGGTCTTGTCGCTGCCGCTCCGCGTGCGGGAGGTGCAACGGTGCCGGAGCGGCAGCAGCACGTCGTGCCGGAGGCCGGCCGGCGGAGGCCGGCCGGCCTCCGCGGATTTCAGCCGACCGGCGCCGGAGAGGCGGTGGGCGAGGGCAGTTGCGGCAGAACCTCCTCGCCGAGGCGGCGAATGTTCTCCTCGGTCGCCGCGAGGTCCCCCGAACCTTCCACGAGCAGCGCGAACCGGCTGATGCCGGTACGTTCCGCGGTCGCCGCGAGCCTGTCGGCGCACTGCCGCGGCGTCCCCACCGGGTGCAGCCCGCAGAGAAGTTCGGTGTACGCGACGGGATCGCGCATCTGACGCGGCCTGTCGTCCACCGTCATATGGGCCCCCAGCCCTTCGCGCAGCCAGCCCGGCATCGCCTTGCTCAGCAACTCGGCCGCGTCCGGCCCGTGATCGGCGATCTGCACCACGCCTGCCGAGACATGTCCGGCGGCCCTCACCTCTTCAGGCGAATGCCCGGCCTCCCTCGCCGCCGCCTGCCAGAGCGCGACCATCCCGGCCTTCTCCTCGTCCCCGCAGTGCATGCCCAGCAGCATCGGCAGGCCGCGCAGTCCGGCGAGCCGCACGCTCGCGGGCGAGGTGCACGCGACGATGACCGGAGGGCCCTCGGGGTGCTCCGGGCTCTCGTCGGGCCGCGGGACGACCGGGACCTCGCGGAAGGCGAACCGTTCCCCCCGCGCCGACACCCGCGGCTCGCGCAGCCAGCGCAGCAGCAGGTCCAGTGACTCGGGGAAACCGCTCTCGTAGGCCCGCAGGCCGGCGCCGAAGACTTCCAGATCCACCCAGGGACCGCCCCGGCCGACGCCCAGGGAGAACCGCCCGCCCGAGGTCAGATGCAGCAGCGCCGCCTGTTCCCCGAGCGCCACCGGGTGCGCGGTGGGCAGTACGCTCACCGCCGTGCCGACACCGATCCGGCTGGTCCTGCCCAGCAGCAGAGCGGCCATGGTGACCGCCGACGGGCAGACACCGTAGGGCACGAAGTGGTGCTCGGCGAGCCACACCGAATCCAGGCCCGATTCCTCGGCGATCTCCGCGGCACGCACCGCTCGGTGCAGTGCCTCGCCATGCCCCTGGCCCGGGAACTGTGCGGCCAGTACAAACGCTCCAACGCGCATCGCCTCTTGCCTCCTTGCGGCCGACGCGACTCCCCCCTGTATGGCATTAACGCGTGACACATGCCAAAGACACGGCTGTCCGGGGAGATATTGCGATTGTCCGCGAAATGGCCGCCCAGGGGTGGAAAACCCAGGAAGGCCACCCGGACCGGCCGCTGCCCGTAACCTTGTTGTGCACTGTCCGGTCTCCCCAACGAGGTATCCCGTGTCTCCGCGCAAAAACCGCCCCAAGGGCGGCGACGGTCCGAGCCGGTACGACGACGTGGACGCCGGCGGACGGTACGGACTGCACCGCACGGAGAGCTGGCAGGGCGAGGAGTGGAACGTCCGCCATGTCGCGGGCGGCAGCGCGCCGGGCAAGCGCTACCGCTGCCCCGGCTGCGACCAGGAGATCCCGTCCACGATGCCGCATGTGGTGGCCTGGCCGGAGTACGGCGGTGTGGACGACCGCAGGCACTGGCACAAGGCGTGCTGGAACGCGAAGGACCGCCGCACCAGCAGGGTGCAGCGGTCCAGGAACGCGCCTCGCCACTAGTGCCGCGTCGGTCGGGGTTTGCCCGCTGAGGAGCGGCGTCCGGTGCCGGGGGTACCTCCCGCCGGAGGCAGGGGGAGCATCGCAAGGCGGCCGGAAGCCCTCGTAGTGGGCCTGCTCGGGCTTTCGGCCAACGCGGCGTGGGGGTACCTCCCGCGCCCGGAGGGCTGCGGGGGAGTGCCGTGCAGGGCGTCGCGACGGGGCGAACCTCGGCTGACACGGCACTAGACCGGCGCGGGACCGGCGCCGTCCGCCCGGAGGCCGTCGCCCGCCGGGCGGGAGTTCGCGCCGCGAGCCGGGCGGGAGTTCAGGACCACGGTCGGGCGTCGGCACCGGCCGGTCAGACGTCCCGCTTCTCCAGCAGGACGAAGGCACCGGCGATGGCCGCCGCCGTCACACCGGCGAGCAGCCCCAGCTGAGGCAACCCGTTCTGGGTGGCGCCCTCCCCCTCCATCTGGAAGAGCAGGGCGATCGAGGCCGTCGAGTTGTACTCCAGCATTTTCTCGCCGACCGTGCGGGTCGCGCTCGAGATCAGCAGGAAGCCGCCGGCGACCGCGGGCAGCAGGACGACACCGAGCATCGCGGTGATCGCTCCCGCCGAGTGCCGCAGCATGGAGCCCACGGCCAGCGACAGCACGCCGAGCAGCGAGACGTACAGCCCCGCCCCCAGCACCGCGCCCGTCCAGTGGGCGCCGTTGGTCGCGGCCACGCCCGTGGTGCTGTGCAGGCCCGAACTCACCAGCCCGACCAGGAGGATGGAGAGCGTCGAGGTCACGAAGACGAGCGCGAAGAACACCAGCAGCTTCGCGGTGAGGACCCGCCACCGCTTGGGGGAGGCCGTCATCGTGGCGCGGATGAGCCCCGTGCCGTACTCGGACGAGACCACGAGCACGCCAAGCGTGATCATGCAGACCTGACCGAGGATCAGTCCGAAGAAGGCGGGGAACGTGACCGGCGCCGCGATGTAGTCCTCGTCGTCGGTGAGCAGGGCGATCACCAGGCCGATGCCGACGACCAGCACCAGGAAGATTCCCAGCGTCCACACCGTTGAGCGCACAGACTTGATCTTCGTCCACTCGGAGGCTATGGCGTGCCCGAGGTGCGTGCCGCGCACGGGGATCGGCGACACGTACGAGGGGTACGAGGGGTACGCCCCGCCGGGCGCCCCGCCGCCCCACTGCGGATGCGGGGGCGGAGCCGCCTGCGCCGGCGCCTGCGGGGGAATCGCCGGCTGCTGCTGGTGCGGTGTCGTCATCGCGGGTCCTCGTTGGTGTCGTGCTTGCTCAGGTCGGGAGCGGGAGCGGGGCCGGCGGCCGGGGGTGCGGGCTCCTGGGCC
>NZ_JAAAXQ010000190.1 GCF_009916105.1 Streptomyces sp. GC420
GCGGACTTCCCGGGCACCGGCGGAACTCCGGAGATCGGCAGGCAACTCGCCGAGAGACCGAGTGAACGCCTCGCCGACCGGCTGGTGGGCGAGGTCGTCAGACACCGGGCGGTCAAGCGCCGACGCGCCGCCGGCCGTCGTCTGGCCGAGCGCGCCGGCGCGGCGGGCCGGCCCGTCCGCCGTCGTACGGGGCGGGGGTGCCGCGACCGTGCGGGCGAGGCCCTCCACGACGGCGCCGTTGATGGCGTCCGCCAGTTCCCGGGCGGCGGCCATGCCCTGGTCACCGAGGAGTTCGGCGAGCCCGCCGGCGTAGCCCTGGCCGACGGCGCGCACCTTCCACGCGCCCTGCCTGCGGTAGAGCTCCAGGGCGACCACCGCCGACTCGGCCTCCAGGTCGGTGATGGTGTAGCTGGCGATCTCCGTGCCGTCGAGGCCGGTGACCGAGACGAAGGGGGCGGCGATTCCGCCGAAGCGGGCAGGGCCGCCGACTCCGGCGGGGAGGGCCAGCAGGACGCTCACCCAGTGGATGGTGTCCGGCAGCGCGTCCAGGTCGACGGCGAGCCGGTGGTCGGCGGCGGCCTGTTTGGAGACCTCCAGGCCGGGGAGATTGGGCGAGCCCGGGTGGGCGACCCATTCGACGCCGGGCACCCTGCGCTGCTCGTCGGCGAGCGCGGCACCGGCCACGACGGGTTTCCCGGCCGAGACGCGGATCTCCAGACGGGTCTCGGGCAGCGGGTGGTTCTGCCCTCTGACCAGCTCGGCGGCCGTCATCGTCGTGGTCCCCTCGTCGAGTCGTCGCACGGAGGTGCGGGTCGTAGCGCACCAGAGCGCGGGTCGTTCGTGCGGTGGTGCGTGCGCGCCGGTCCGGCGGGCCGGGTCCGGCCGTGCCGGTGCGGCGCAGCTCCCGGGGGCTCAGTGCCTCCGGGAGCTGCGGTGGTGCGGGTGCCTGTGGTGCCTGTACCGGAGGATCTACAGGTGCGGCAGCATCGCCGGCATCAGGTCCTGGAACGTGCGGCCGTTGGCCGGGGAGCCCAGGGCGGTCATCTGCCAGCCGGTGCCCGCGCGGTGCACCTTCGCCATGATCTGCGCGGTGTACTGCCCGCCGCCGTCGAGCGTGTAGCGGGCCAGCTCCTGGCCGTTGGTCTCGTCGACCAGGCGGCAGAAGGCGTTCTGCACCTCCTGGAAGGTCTGGCCCGTGAAGGAGTTGACCGTGAAGACGATCTGGTCGATGTGGACCGGCACGCGCTGCAGGTCCACCAGGATCGACTCGTCGTCACCGCCCTGTCCGGCGCCGCCGACCAGGTTGTCGCCGGTGTGGCGCACCGAGCCGTCATCGCTGACGAGGTGGCGGAAGAAGACCACGTCCACGGGCTGCTTGTCGGCGAACAGCACGGCCGAGGCGTCGAGGTCGATCTCCCTGGTGCGCGACCCGAACAGGCCCCGCCGCGGGGCGGCCTGCCAGCCCAGCCCCATGCGCACCGCGGTCAGCGTCCCCCCGTCGTTCTTCTGCAGACTGATGGCCTGACCCTTGGTCATGTTGACCGTCACGCGCTGTCCCCTCTCTTGCCTTCCCCTGTTGCCGCCCGTGTGTGCGGTTGGTGTGAACCCTACGCAGTGGCACCGACATCGCAGCCCGGGGGGCGGTCTTTTGTGGCGGTCTTGCAACACAGCAGGTGCGCCGCACCGCCGCGGCGGCTCAGGCGATGCCCGCCTCCCGCATCTGCCGCAACTCCTTCTTCAGTTCACCGACCTCGTCACGCAGCCGGGCGGCCATCTCGAACTGCAGCTCCGCGGCGGCAGCACGCATCCGCTCGGTCATCTCCTCGATCAGCGCGGCGAGTTCCGCGGCGGGCTGGTCGGTGGGCTCCACGGCGCCCTTCCTGCCCCGCGCCGCCTTGCCGCCCTTGGCCGCCGCGGCCCCGGAGAGAGCCGGCACCGGCGCCTTGGCGCCCTTGCCGTCCTTCCCCGCCTTCCGGTAGCCGGTGCCGAGGAGCTGCTCGGTGTCGACCTCCTCGCGGGCGATGGTCGCCACGATGTCGTTGATCTTCTTGCGCAGCGGCTGAGGGTCGATGCCCCGCTCGGTGTTGTACGCGATCTGCTTGGCGCGGCGCCGGTTGGTCTCCTCGATGGCCTTCTCCATGGCCGGGGTGATCCGGTCGGCGTACATGTGCACCTGGCCCGAGACATTGCGGGCCGCACGGCCGATGGTCTGGATCAGCGAGGTGCCGGAACGCAGGAAGCCCTCCTTGTCGGCGTCCAGGATGGCGACCAGCGACACCTCGGGCAGGTCGAGGCCCTCGCGCAGCAGGTTGATGCCCACGAGGACGTCGTACTCGCCGGCGCGCAGCTCGCGCAGCAGCTCGACCCGGCGCAGCGTGTCGACGTCGCTGTGCAGGTAGCGGACCGCGATGCCGAGCTCGAGGAAGTAGTCGGTGAGGTCCTCGGCCATCTTCTTGGTCAGCGTGGTGACCAGCACCCTCCCCCTGCCCTCGCCGTCCGGTGCCGCCCCGTCTCCTCCTGTGCGCTTGCGGATCTCGTGGACCAGGTCGTCGATCTGGCCCTCGGTGGGCTTGACCACGACCTCGGGGTCGACGAGACCGGTGGGGCGGATGATCTGCTCGACGAAGCCGTCGGAGCGGGACAGCTCGTAGGAGCCCGGGGTGGCGGAGAGATACACGGTCTGCCCGGTCCGCTCGAGGAACTCCTCCCACTTCAGGGGGCGGTTGTCGAGCGCGGAGGGGAGCCGGAAGCCGTGCTCGACGAGGGTGCGCTTGCGGGAGGCGTCGCCCTCGTACATGGCGCCGATCTGCGGGACGGTCACATGCGACTCGTCGATGACCAGGAGGAAGTCCTCCGGGAAGTAGTCCAGCAGGGTGTTCGGCGGGGAGCCGGGCTCCCGGTCGTCCATGTGCAGCGAGTAGTTCTCGATGCCGGAGCAGGTGCCGATCTGGCGCATCATCTCGATGTCGTACGTCGTGCGCATGCGCAGCCGCTGGGCCTCCAGCAGCTTGCCCTGCTTCTCCAGCTCGGCGAGGCGCTGCTCGAGCTCCCGCTCGATGCCGCTGACCGCCTTCTCCATGCGCTCGGGTCCGGCGATGTAGTGGCTGGCGGGGAAGACGTACAGCTCCCGGTCGTCGCTGATCACCTCGCCGGTGAGCGGGTGCAGCGTGGACAGGGCCTCGATCTCGTCGCCGAACATCTCGATGCGCACGGCCAGCTCCTCGTACACCGGGAAGATCTCCACGGTGTCGCCGCGGACCCGGAAGGTGCCGCGGGTGAACGCCATGTCGTTGCGCGTGTACTGGATGTCGACGAAGCGGCGCAGCAGCTGGTCCCGGTCGATCTCCCCGCCGACCTTAAGGTGCACCATCCGGTCGACGTACTCCTGCGGCGTGCCCAGGCCGTAGATGCAGGAGACGGAGGCGACCACGACGACGTCACGCCGGGTGAGCAGCGAGTTCGTCGCGGAGTGGCGCAGCCGCTCGACCTCCTCGTTGATCGAGGAGTCCTTCTCGATGTAGGTGTCCGACTGCGGGACGTACGCCTCCGGCTGGTAGTAGTCGTAGTACGAGACGAAGTACTCGACTGCGTTGTTCGGGAGGAGCTCGCGGAACTCGTTTGCGAGCTGGGCGGCAAGCGTCTTGTTCGGCGCCATGACCAGCGTGGGCCGCTGCAGGCGCTCGATCATCCACGCCGTGGTGGCGGACTTTCCTGTGCCGGTCGCGCCGAGCAGGACGACGTCCTGCTCACCGGCGCGGATGCGCCGCTCCAGGTCGGCGATGGCCGTGGGCTGGTCGCCGCTGGGCCGGTAGGAGCTGACGACCTCGAAGGGCGCCACGGTGCGCTGGATATGGGAATGGGGCCGCATGCCACCACCGTACGACCCCCCACTGACAATCAGCGGCGGACGGGACGCCCCCGGACGGCGGCGGGACCGGGCCGGGTACGCCGCCGCCCCGGCCCGCCCGTGACCACCAGCGGCTCGATGACCACGACCAGGCCCGCGAGGAGCAGGAAGACGGCCGGACCGGCCATCATCGGGGCCGGCGGGGAGAGGGGCGTGGCGGCGGCCGCCGGGCCCGTGGTGTCGTGCAGGCGCACGTCCACGGCGGCCATCGCCGTGTAGTGCATGCCGAAGACGGCCAGGCCCATGAGCAGGGAGGCGGCGAGGCCGGCCCGGAAGCCCTTTGCCGAGAGGGCGATCCACAGGGCGGTGGTCGCGGCCACCACGGCGATCAGCACCGACGCGGTGACCGTGGACGTGTCGTAGGCGAGGTCGGCGCGCAGCCGCAGTCCGGCCATCCCGAGGTAGTGCGTCGCCGCGATACCGAGTCCGGTGATCACTCCGCCGGTGAAGAGCGCCTGGGCGGTCGGGCCCCGGTGGCAGGCGATGAAGACCCCGATGCCCGTCATGAGGACGCCGGCGGCGAGGCCGGCGAAGGCCGTCGCCGCGTCGTAGCGGATCGGTGCCCCCGCCACCGTGAATCCCGTCATCGCGATGAAGTGCGTGATCCACACCCCGGCGCCGATGGCTGCGGCGCCGAGCGCGAGCCAGCCGGACCTGCGGGAGCCGCCCGCCATGAGCGAGCGGACCGTGCAGCGCAGGCCGAGCGCGGCACTCAGCGACGCCACGGTGTAGGCGGCCACCGGCGCGACCGGGCCGTAGCCGCCCCCATGAACAGCGCTGACGGTGCTGACGGTGCTCTGGATGGCCACACTTGCCGCCCTCCTTCGCTGGACGCGCCGCGAAACCGCCCCGAGGGGCCCGACCGGAGCCGCGTCGGCCGCGGTTGGGGCAGAGCGTAGGGTGCCGCGCGGACCGGTCGAGTGATTTCCACAGGATCTGCCAGAACCCGGGGCGGACGGCTGTGACCCGGTTGGCTCCGTTCAGGTTGTGTCCACTGCCCGCCTGCCATCTGTTGGCTCTCACCTGCCATGGTCGGCGGGTCCGTGATCCGACGACGCGAGGAGTCCACGTGAACGTACGCCCTGTCGCCGCAACCGCCGCCACGATCCTCGGAGTCGGTGCCCTGGTCCTGCCGGGCACGGCCGGAGCCGCGGGACACGCCGGCCGCTCCGCTCAGGACGGAGCCCCGACGGTCGTGGCGCACCGGGGTGCCTCCGCCTACGCGCCGGAGAACACCCTGGCCGCCGTCGACGCGGCGGCCCGGCTGGGCATCAGGTGGGTGGAGAACGACGTCCAGCGCACCAAGGACGGCGAGCTGGTGGTGATGCACGACCCGACGCTCGAGCGGACGACGAACGTGGAGCAGGTCTTCCCCGACCGTGCGCCGTGGAAGGTCGCCGACTTCACCGCCGCCGAGATCGCCCGCCTCGACGCGGGCAGCTGGTTCGGCGAGGAGTACGCCGGCCAGCGCGTCCCCACGCTGAGGCAGTACCTGCACCGCGTCTCGGTGCGCCGGCAGAGCCTGCTGCTCGAGATCAAGAGGCCCGAGCTCTACCCGGGCATCGAGTCCCAGATCCTGCGCGTCCTGGACCGGCAGGGGTGGCTGGACGCCGCGCACCGGAACCGGCTGACCGTCCAGAGTTTCAGCGCCGACAGCGTCAGGGCCGTGCACGGCCTGCGGAGCAGCCTCAAGACCGGCTTCCTCGGCACCCCGCCGGTCGCGGACCTGCCGGAGTACGCCCGGTTCGCCGACCAGATCAACCCCTCGCACTCCACGATCTCCGCCGGCTACGTCGCCGAGGTCCACAGGCTCGAGGGCGCCCACGGAAAGCCGCTCGAGGTGTTCACCTGGACGGTGAACGACGCCTCCACCGCCGTACGCGTCCAGGGCTACGGAGTCGACGGCATCATCAGCAACACGCCGGACGTCGTGCGCGAAGCCACCGGCGGCGGCTACTGGAAGTGGCCGCTCGGTCTGTCCGCCGCTTCGGCCGTCCGCTGAGCCGGGTGCCGCCGCGGCCGGCCGGGGGCCTTGTCAGTGGCCGGCCGTACGGTGGGCGTGTGGACAGTGACGAGGACGGGCGGGACCAGGAGCGGGGCCGGGGCGGACGGCGCGTCGAGTGGGCGGTGACCGGCAGTGACATCGGCCCGCTGCTGCTGGCCGCCACCGGGACCGGCCTGGTGGAGGTCGTCTTCCACGCCGACGAGAAGGTCACAGGGCGGGCGCTCGAGCGGCTGGCCGGGCGGCTGGGCACCGAGCCCGTGCGCCCGGACCGTCCCGAGCTGCTGGCCGAGCCGATACGCCAGCTCCGGGCGTACTTCGGGGGCACGCTGCGCGCCTTCACCCTCCCGCTCGACTGGTCGCTGAGCGGCGGCTTCAACCGCGAGGTGCTGCGGGCGCTCGCCTCCGGCGTCCCGTACGGCACGGTCGTGGGCTACGGCGAGCTGGCCCGCCGGGTGGGCCGGCCGGGAGCGGCGCAGGCGGTCGGCGCGGCCATGGGGTCCAACCCGCTGCCGGTGGTGGTGCCCTGCCACCGGGTGGTGGACAGCGACGGCGGCATCGGCGGCTTCGGGGGCGGCCTGGAGACCAAGCGGAGGCTGCTGGCGCTGGAGGGCGTGCTGCCGGAGCCGCTGTTCTGAGACGCCGCCGGTGGCCGGGCGCCGGCCCGGGCGGGTGTGCGGGACGGCTCCGGCGCGCGGCACCGCGCGCCGGAGCCCGGCGGCAGGGGGGCCAGAAAGCGGGAAGGCCGTACTGACGTGCGAGGTGGCACACTGCGGAGGTGACTGACGACGTAGCCCAGCCCTCCGTGCCGCCGAAGGCACCCGAGGACACGCGGCCGGAGGCGCCCCCGCCCACCGGGCACTGCGCGGTGCCCGTGGCCGACATCGGCGCGCTGCGCAGGCGCACCACCGCCGTGCTCGTGGCAAGCCAGATCCTCGGCGGCCTCGGAGTGGCGACCGGCATCGCCCTGGCGGCGGTGCTGGCCCAGCAGGTCAGCGGTACCGAGGCCCTGTCCGGGCTGGCGCCGACCGCGACCGTGGTCGGCACGGCGCTGCTGTCGCTGCCGCTCGCCGCGCTCATGACCGCGCGCGGCCGCCGCGCCGGGCTCGTCCTCGCCTACGGCATCGGGGCACTCGGCGCCGGCGTCGTGGTCCTCGCGTCCGTGATCGGCAGCTTCCCCCTCCTCCTGCTGGGCATGGCCGGCTTCGGAGGGGCCTCGTCGGCGAACCTGCAGGCCAGGTTCGCCGCGGCGGACCTCGCCGAGCCCGACCACCGGGCACGGGCGATCTCCACCGTCGTCTGGGCCACCACGATCGGCGCGGTCCTCGGCCCCAACATCGCCGCGCCGGCCGGGCGCAGCGTCACCGGCCTCGGCATACCCGCCGCCGCCGGCCCCTTCGCCTGGGCCGCGGTCGTCTTCGTGCTGGCCGCCGCGACGGTGTGGGTCCTGCTGCGCCCCGATCCGCTCCTCACGGCCCGCGCGCTCGCGGCCGGTAAGGAACCGGAGGCGCCGGGGGCCCGCTCACTGCGCGCCGGGTTCGCGGCCGTCGCGGCGTCGCCGATGGCCAGGCTGGCGCTGGTCACGGTCGCCGTGGCGCACACCGCGATGGTGTCGATCATGTCGATGACCCCGGTGGCGCTCTCCCACCACGGCGCCGGCATCGAACTGATCGGCCTCGTCATCAGCGGGCACATCGCGGGCATGTACGCGTTCTCCCCGGTGATGGGCCGGCTCTCCGACAAGCTGGGCCGGCTCTCGGTCATCGGCCTGGCGGCCGGGCTGCTCGCCTGCGCGGCCCTGCTCGCGGGGACCGCCGGCGCCAGTCACGGCAGGACCGCCGCCGGTCTCTTCGTCCTCGGCCTCGGCTGGTCGGCCGGCCTCGTCGCGGGCTCCGCCCTGCTCACCGACTCCGTCCCGCAGCCCTCGCGAGCGGCCGTCCAGGGACTCTCCGACCTCACCATGAACGCCAGCGCGGGCCTCGGGGGTGTCGTCGCGGGCATCGTCGTCGCCCAGGCGGGCTACGGCTGGCTCAACGCCCTCGCCGCGTGCCTGCTGCTGCCGATGGCCCTGCTGGCCATGCGCAGGGCCATCAGCCGCTGACCCGTCGGCGCCGGGCCGCCACCGGGCCGCCTGCGCCGGCCGGAGCGCCGTGGGGGGACGTCGAGGGGCGTCAGAGGCGGCGGCACCCGTGCCGAGCGGACAGGTACGCAAGGGCGCCGGAGTCCGGTGTCCACGCGGACCGGCCGACGGGCGGCACGACACTGCCGTACGAGTCACTGCGCCGGGCGGGTTTGAGAGAGTGCCCGCGTCGCCATTGATGCAATGAGTGCCGCGAGACCGGAGGTTCGTGCGATGCCTGTGCCTGCTGCTGATTCCCCGTTCGCCGTGTCGGAGGAGGTGCGTGAGGCACTGGACGCCGGGCGGCCGGTGGTCGCCCTGGAGTCCACGATCATCGCGCACGGTCTCCCGCGGCCCCGGAACCTGCGGATCGCGCAGGAGTTGGAGGGACTCGTACGGGCCGAGGACGCGGTTCCCGCTACGATCGCCGTCGTCGACGGACGGCCCCATGTCGGCCTCGGCAAGGCGGAACTGGAGCGGATCGCCAACGAGGACGGCATACGCAAGCTCGGTCACCGCGACCTCGCTCCCGCCATGGCCGCCGGGGTCAGCGGTGCGACCACGGTCTCAGGGACGGCCTTCCTCGCCGAGCGGTTCGGTATCCGGGTCTTCGCGACCGGCGGCCTGGGCGGCGTGCACCGCGACTGGACCCGCGACCAGGACGAGTCAGCCGACCTGCGGCTGCTGGCCCGCACGCCGATCACGGTGGTCTGCGCCGGGGTGAAGTCCATCCTCGACGTGCCGGCGACACTGCAGCGGCTGGAGACGCTGGGGGTCGGCGTGATCGGCTACGGGACCTCGGAGTTCCCGGGCTTCTACCTGCGGTCCTCCTCGCAGCCGGTGGACTGGACCGTGCGGTCGCCGGAGGAGGTCGCCGCGGTGATGCGGGCGCACGACGCGCTGGACGATCTGGACTCCGCGCTGATCGTGGCGAACCCGGTCGCCGAGGACGAGCAGCTCGACCCCGGGCTGCACGACCGGGTGCTGGCGGAGGCGCTGCGGGCGTGCGCCCGGGAGGGGATCACGGGGCAGGCCGTCACCCCGTTCCTCCTCGACCGGCTGGTCCGGGGCACGGACGGCGCCTCGCTGGAGGCCAATGTGGCGGCCGTGCGTGGCAATGTGCGGCTCGCGGCGCGGATCGCGAAGGCGTACGCGGACCTCGCCCGCACCGGGGATGCGTACGGCGCCCAGGCGCCCGCGGAAGACCCCCGCAGAGCATGAGCGGAGGGCTGCTGGTCATCGGTGACGTCATCACCGACGTGGTCGCACGCCACGAGGGGCCGCTCGCACCGGCCACGGACACGCCGGCGCGGATCGCGATGCTGCCGGGCGGCGCCGGGGCGAACGCGGCCTGCTGGGCGGTACGGCGCGGGGCGCGCGACGTACGGATGCTGGGGCGGGTCGGCGCGGACGCGGCCGCGTGGCACGGGCAGGCGCTGATCCGCGCCGGTGTGCGGCCCCTGCTGATCACCGACCAGTACGAGCCGACCGGGACCGTGGTCTCACTCGTCGACTCGGCGGCGAACGGGGAGCGTACCTTCCTGACGGACAGCGGGGCCGCGCTGCGGCTGTCCGTCGCCGACTGGCGTGACGGGCTGCTCAACGGGGTCTCCCATCTGCACCTTTCCGGCTACCTGTGCTTCGCGGAGGAGCCGCGCGCGCTGGTACGGCTCGCGATGGCGGCGGCGCGGGCCCGGCGGGTGCCGGTGAGCGTGGATCCGGCGTCGGCCGGGTTCGTGGCGCGCATGGGGGTGGAGCGGTTCCTGGCCACGGTCAAGGGGGCGGACGTGCTGCTGCCCAACCGGGACGAGGCGCTGCTGCTGACCGGGGCGGACGACCCGGTACGGGCCGCGGAGGCGCTGGGCAGCCGGTTTCCGCTCGTGGTGGTGACGTTGGGAGCGGAGGGCGCGCTGGTCGCGGGTGGCGGGGCGGAGGTCGTGAAGGTCTCGGGCGTGCGGGTGACCCCGCGGGACACGACCGGGGCGGGGGACGCGTTCACCGGCGGTTTCCTGGCGGCCCGGCTCGGCGGCGCGGGCGTGGTCGCTGCGGCGGAGGCGGGGTGCAGGGCCGGGGCGGAAGCGGTGACGCTGATCGGGGGGCGACCCGCTCAGTACGGCTGAGCGGTTACGCCCGGGGGAACACGGGCCCGTCGGCGGGAAGTCCCGGCTGCGGCGGGGCCGTGATTGACGACCCGTCAGAAAGGCTCCGAGTGGAGCGTGCCGTCGAGCACCGTGACCGCGTGGCCGCGCAGATGGACGCGGTCGCCGTGCACCGAGGTGTGGAGGAGTCCGGTGCGGGGCGAGGCCTGGAGCGCGGTGAGCGCGATCCGCCCGAGGCGGGCGGACCAGAAGGGGGCCAGGGACACATGGGCGCTGCCCGTCACCGGGTCCTCCGGGATGCCGGCCGTGGGGGCGAAGAAGCGGGAGACGAAGTCGTACGTGCCGCCCATGACTTGCGTCCCGTCGGCGCCTTTCGTGCCGTCGGCGGGGTGCGCGCCGTGCGCGTCGTGGTTCCGTGCGGCGGCCGTGACGATGAGGCCTCGGGCGGACTCGCGGGTCAGGAGCGCCGCCAGCGCCGCCTGGTCGGGTGCCGCCTCCCGTACCGCCGTCTCGTCGGGCAGGACGGCCAGGAGGTCGTCCGTGACGGTGGCGGTGTGGGTGGACTCCGGTGCGACGCCGAGGGCTTCGGTCAGGCCGGCCGGTTGCGGGATCCGGGTGACGGTCGCGGCGGGGAAGTCGAGGGTGATGCTGCCGTCCTCGTTGCCCCGGGTGACGAGAACCCCGCTGCGGAGGCTGCGGAAGCGGACCGGGCCGGACGCGGCGAGGGCGTGGGCGGTGGCGAGGGTCGCGTGGCCGCAGAGGCGGACCTCCTCGTCGACGGGTGTGAACCAGCGGATCGCCCAGTCGGCGTCCTCGCCCGGGGGCAGTGGGTGGGCGAACGCCGTCTCGGAGAGGTTGAGTTCGGAGGCGACCCGCTGCATCCAGGCGTCCGAGGGGAAACCGTCGTCGAGCAGGCACACTCCCGCGGGGTTGCCGGCGAAGGGCCGGTCGGTGAAGGCGTCGATGATTCGGATGCGCATGGGCCGACGATAGGAGGCGGGCGCGGCACGGTTGGAGGGCCAATCCGAGGTGGGTGGACCTCGGCGGTGACGGGGCGGGAAATCCGCGGCGCGGGCTGCCGGGCGCTGTTACGCTCGCAGCATGATCGAGACTTCCTGTCGGACGATGCCCCCGCTGCGGGGCTGCTGACACGTGACCAGGGCCCCGGGGACGGGGCCTCTTTCGTTTTCGGGACGTCCCGCCTCGCGGCAGGAAGGGTTCCCATGAACTACTACGTGACGACGACGATTCCGTACGTCAATTCCCGTCCCCACCTCGGCTTCGCGCTGAAACTGGTGCAGGGCGGGTGCGCTTCCACGCCGTGTACTGGCCGGCGATGCTGCTGTCGGCGGGGCTGCCGCTGCCGACGGACGTGCTCGTGCACGACTGTCTGACCGTGGACGGCCGCAAGATCAGCAAGTCGGCGGGGGCGACGGTCGACCCGTTGGAGCTGGTGCACGACTACGGCACGGACGCGGTGCGCTGGTGGCTGCTGCGGGAGGTGCCGAGGGCCGGGGACGTCGATTTCACCTTGGAACGGCTGGTGGCCAGGGCCGACTCGGATCTCGCGGGCGGCCTGGGGAACCTGGTCGCCAGGGTGGTGACCATGGTCCACCGTTTCCGGGCGGGCGTGGTGCCCGCCGCTGTGCCCGCGGGAGGGTCCGGCGCTGCGGTGCCCCGTACGGCGCACGGCTCGGTGCCCGGCGGGGCGCCGGACAGGGAGCCGGGCGGGCGGATCGCGGACGTGTGCGGGCGGGCGCCCGGGCTGGTGGACGCCGCGCTGGAGGCCTTCGACTTCCGCCGGGCGGCGCTGGCCGTGTGGAGTGTGGTGGACGAGGCCAACCGGCATGTCGACCGCACCCGCCCGTGGGAACTGGCCGCGGCGGAACGCGCCGGCGACCCGGAGGCCGGGCGGCGGCTGGACCGTGCGCTGGCCGAGCTGGTGGCTGCCTGCGCCGTGGTGGCCACGGAGCTGGAGCCGTTTCTGCCGGGCGCGGCGGCCCTGGTGCGGGAGCGGTGCACGCCGGTGGGCGGCGTACTGCCGCCCGCGGGGCGGCTGTTCCCCCGGGTCGGCGAGTGGACCGGCCACTGAGCGCCGGCACCTGCCGGGGGCCGGGCGGCCGTCGCTCCGGGCGGAGGACGCCCCGCGCGGAACAGGGCCTAAAGTGAGCTGTTCTTGCCGGAAGTGGGGGAAGGGGCGCGGTGAGTCTTCGCGAGGACGATCCCCGGTCGGTGGGCGGCCACCGGATCGAGGCGCGGATCGGGACGGGCGGCATGGGCGTCGTCTACCTGGCCCGGTCGGCGTCGGGGCGGGCCGTCGCGGTCAAGGTCGTTCATGCGCGGTTCGCGGACAACGCGGAGTTCCGGGCCAGGTTCCGGCAGGAGATCGCGGCGGCGCGCCGGGTCAGCGGGGCGTTCACGGCGCCGGTCGTGGACGCCGACCCGGACGCGGAGCGGCCCTGGATGGCGACCGCGTACGTGCCGGGCCGCACCCTGGCTGAGCGGGTGACGGAGTCGGGCCCGCTGGACTGGCCCGCGCTGCACCGCCTGGGGACCGAACTCGCCGAGGCGCTGCGGGAGATCCACCGCGCGGAGGTCGTGCACCGGGACCTCAAGCCGAGCAATGTCCTGCTGCTTGACGAGGAGGGCGACGACGGGGCGGTGCGGGTCATCGACTTCGGCATCTCGCGGGCGGCGAGCAGCGACGTGCGGACGCAGACCGGCATGGTGATGGGTTCCCCGCCGTTCATGGCGCCCGAGCAGTTCAGCCGCCCCCGCGAGGTGGGTCCCGCGGTGGACGTGTTCTCGCTGGGCGCGCTGCTGGTGTACGCGGCGACCGGGCGCAGCCCCTTCGAGGCGGACAACGCCTATGTGGCCGCGTACAACACCGTGCACAGCGAGCCGGAGCTTGGCGGGCTGCCCGAGCCGGCGCGGCGGCTGGTGACGGCCTGTCTGGCTAAGGACCCCGCGGCCCGGCCGACTCCGGGCGAGGTGCTGGAGGCGCTGGCCAAACTGCCCGGGGCCCCGGCGCGAACCCGGGACTCCGGCGATCCCGGCAGTCCCGGCGCGGCCGGGAGCAGGGACGAACGGGGGAACGCCGGTGCACCGCCGCTCCCCCCGGGCGCGGGTGCGACCGTGCTGTCGGAGTCCGCAGGGCGGCGCGTCGGGCACCGGAGGTGGGTGGCGATCGCCGCCGCACTGCTGCTGGGCGCGGCGGGGACGACCGCCGCCGTCCTGTCGCTCGGCCCGACGAACGACGCCGTGCCCCGGACGGTCACCGGGAGTACCACCCGCACGACCCCGGCGGGCTGGCAGCCGTGGCGCACGACGCTGGGGCGGGACGACGAGGTCCGGGCGGGCCCGTCCCTCAGCCCGTCCTGCACCCCGGACGCTCTCGGGGTCTTCTGCTCCACCCCGGAGGCGGCGCTGCTGCGGCTGAGCCCGACGACGGGCCGCGTCGACTGGACCAGGCCGATGAAGGACCGCGGGGTGCTCGGTCCGGCCGTGAGCAGACCGGTCGTCCACGACGGGTTGGTGTACGTCAGGAGCGCGGACGCCGCCCGAGGCGTGGACGCCTTCGACGGCAGGACCGGGAAACGCCTGTGGCACCTGGACGGGCCGGTGGCGGAGTTCTCGTACCTGAGCGGCGTACTCGTAGCACGGCTGGACGAATTCGGCGCCTCGAAGAGCGCGGACTACGCGGCGTACGACCCCCGCACCGGCGAGCAGGTGTGGCGGCGGGAACTGGCCTCCGCCTCCCCGAGCCCCTTCCACGCCGGCGCGGAGGGGATGCTCTACGCCGATCTGCGGGGCGGCAGCGGCCCAATAGCCCGGATCGACGCGCGGACGGGCCGGACGCTGGGCACGGTCACCGCCCCGGAGGGCGACCTGTGGCTGGCCACCGTTCATGACGGCACGGCGTACTACGCGCGTTGGGAGGACGGCACGGGGGTCTCCGCCGCCTTCTTCATCCAGGACCTGGAGACCGGAAGGACCCGGCGCATCGACTTCCCGTGGAGCGTCGAGCCGGAGGCCCCGCCGCTGGTGCACGGCGACACCATGTACCTGTTCGACTACGGCAACGAGGCGCTGCTCGCGCTCGATCTGAAGCGGGGCAAGCCGCTGTGGACGAGCTCGCGCGAGCTGCGGGTCTTCGGCGAGCCCGCCCTCCACGACGGCCGGCTGTACGTCAACATGCCGGACACCAGTGTCCTCGCGCTCGATCCGCGCACCGGCGAGGAGATCGGGCGCACGGACCCGCCGTTCGACACGGCGGGCCGCTCCTTCGAAGAGCTGTCGCCGAGCCCGGTGCCGCCGCTGCCGGCGAAGGGCGTCCTGTACGGGGTCAACGACCTCGGGGTCTTCTCCGTGGCCGACGTCTCCTGACCGGCGGCCGGAGCCGACGGGCAGCCCGGCACGCGGCCGGGGCGGAGCGGCGGGCGGTGGACGGACGGGCTGTGGACGGACGGGCTGTGGACTGACGGACGGTGGACGGGCCACCGAGGGCGCGTCGGTCACCGCGTCACAGTGCCGCGGCCGGGTGGCGCGGGTCGTCCGCCCGCACGACGACGTCCGCGTTCTCGGCGGGCCGCACCTCCTCCTCGTACCGCTCGAAGGCGGGCAGCGTCCACCGCTCGCCCGCCTCGGTGCGGCGCCGCAGGGCGCCGGGCGAGAGCCGGACGTGCACCTTCAGGTCGAAGGGGAACCAGTGGCCGAGGAGCAGCGGTCCGTGCAGCAGCAGGACGCCGCCCTCCGGGAGCCGGGTGTACGCGCTGCGGGTGGCCCGGTCCGTGACCGGGTCCCACAGGTCGGGCAGCACGCGTCCGCCGCCGCCGGGCTCCAGTGGCGCGAACACCTCCCGCCACAGGGCGTTCACGTCGAACCAGCCGCCGTAGTACGAGTCCACGTCGTGGTGCCCGTACTCGAGGCGGAGCGAGGCGGGCCGCAGAAAGCCCTCGGCGGCCACGACGAGGACGGACCGTCCGCGCAGGCGCAGCGCCTCGGCGATCAGCTCGGCGAATTCCCCGGTCCGCGCGGCCGGGGCGCCGTCCACGGCGAGCTTCGGCCAGGGGCCGCCGTCCGCGGGCTCCAGCCCGTCCGCCCGCTCGGCGATGGCGTCGGCCAGTCGTTCCCAGGTGATCGCTTCGAGCCGCACACGCTCCATCATGCCTCGCGGGACGGGCGGGCGGTTCAGTGTTCGGGAGCGTGGAAGACGGTGGTCTCCTGCCACAGCCGGGGCAGCATGACCCGCACGCCGTCCCGCCTGCCCTGCGCGGCGAGGAAGGTGAGCGTGGCCGCGACGTCGTCGAC
>NZ_JAAAXQ010000191.1 GCF_009916105.1 Streptomyces sp. GC420
GTACAGCGACGGCGCGCTCAACCGGGCTCAGTCGGAGAAGGTGTTGCCCACCGACGGCAGGGTGTACGAGCCGGTGCCGGTGGGGCCGGTCGGGGTGCCGGGGAGGACGTTGCCGGTGACGTCTCCGTTGGCCGCGACGGTGAGTTCGGCCCGGCCGTCGCGGTCGAGGTCGCGCAGGCGCAGGCTGTGGCCGAAGAGATCCCAGGCCTGGCGGGCTCCCGCCACACCGGAGGTGGCCTGGGTGAGCCACGTCGAGCGCGAGCCCGAGAGGCCGCCCGAGCCGCCGCGGAAGACGTGGACGCCGCCCGCCTCCTCCTTGCCGTCGAGGTCCTCGAACGGGACGCCGACGGCGAGGTCCGCGTAGCCGTCGCCGTTGGCGTCGGCGGCCGACAGGGCGCGCCCGAACTCGTCGCCGGCCTCGGGGGAGCCGGAGACGCCGCTCGTGGCCTGGGTCAGCTTCTTCGTGCGGGTCGCGCTCGGGCCGGAGGACGTGCCGTACCAGAGGGTGACGGAGCCCTTGCCCGAGCTCTCGTCCGGGTCGCCGAGGGCGATGTCTCCGTAGCCGTCCTTGTCGAAGTCCCCGATGGCGGCGGTCGGGCCGTTCTCCAGCTGGTTGACGCCGTCGATGGTCTTCGAGGCGCCGGAGGCCAGGCCGCTGGAGGTGCCCTTCAGGAACCAGGCGCGGGTGCGGAACCCACTGGAGCTCGTGGAGCTCTCCTCGATGCCCAGGATCACCAGGTCGGTCCTGCCGTCGCCGTTGACCTTGCCGGCGGCGAGCCCGAAGGAGGCCCAGAAGGTGTCGCCCTTGCTGATCTTGCTGACCGTGCCGGTGGTACCGGACTTGGTGAACCCGCCGCGGTAGAGCCATGCGTGCGAGCCGCCGATGACGACGAGGTCGGGTGAGCCGTCGCCGTTGAAGTCGCCGGTCGCGAGGTCGCGGCCGAAGTTGAAGTACGCGTCGCCGGACCTCGGGGTGAGCATGGTGCCGCCGGACAGCCCTGAGGCCGAGCCCCACACGATGGTGACGGAGCCGCGGTACTGATGGGTGCCGACGTGCTCGGAGAGGTTGCCCACGACCAGGTCGGCGTAGCCGTCCTTGTTGAGGTCGGCGCTCGCGAGGCTGTCGCCCCACTGGTCGTCCTCCTCCCCGGCGCCGGGAATGCCGGGGCTGTCCTGGTGCAGCAGCTGGCTCCGGCCGCCGGACAGGCCGCTCGCCGTGCCGTACGCGATACGGACGGCGCCACCGGTGTAGCCGTCGCCCCCGGAGTACTCGTTGCCGTAGGCGAGATCGCGGTAGCCGTCGCCGTTGAAATCGTCGTAGTGCTTGGCCACGGCGGCCGTTGCCGGTGACGCCGTGGCCAGCGGTGCGAGGCCGGCCGCGACAAGGACCGTGAGAAGGGCGGACGTTCTTGCGCGCACGGATGGGCTCCTGGAATGACCGCGGACGTGGGTGTACAGGAGACTCCCGGGCGGGTGTGAAGGTTGTACGCGGTCCCATGCCCGCACCGGACCCGGCCGCAGAGCCCGTCTCAGGTCGCGGCAGAAGGCAGACGGGCATCCCGGCCGCGCCCCGCGGAGGCGGATGCCGGGTACGGGAGCCGGCCCGGCAGGGCGCCCGTGACGGCTCCAACAACGATGCCTTCCAAGAGCGTTAAACATTCCGGCCGGCATTGATTACGACGGTTCCTCGCGTACTGCCCGGTTGGACACATGAATGAGGGTGAGGTACCAAAGAAATGAAGGCCGCGTGAAGGATGCCGCCCTTGCACAGCCGTCAAGGGAATTCACCGCAACGGGGAGTAGACGGGGAGCACTTTGAGAGCGCGGCGCACTTTCTTCGTTCCCGCAGCGTAGCTCGGCAATCAACTTGCGGGTTTAACCCCACGGGCAGGGAGCCGAGCTTCGCATGCACCACTGCTCGAAAGGAATCTCATGCGCGCAAAGAAATTCATGGTCTCGCTCGTGACTCCGCTCGCCTTCGCGACCGCCTTCGCGATGCCGTCCGTCGCCGCCACGCACGCCTCCGCCGCCACCCCTCAGGCAGTGGCCGCCGCACCGCAGTCCGAGCACGCCCTCGCGCCCACCTCACCTCGTGACTACCGGCGCGGTTACGCCGACGGCGCCAGGAACGGCCTGCACCACGGGGTCAGGGACGGACGCCACTGCGACTACCACGACAGGTACGACCCGCGCAGTCACCGGGGCAACCATGACTACCGGCGCGGTTACCGTGACGGCTACCGGGCCGCGTACGAAGCGGCGTACAAGCACGCCTCCTGGCGCTGCCATATGCGCCACTGACCCACGACAGCGCGATTCCCCCGACGGGCCGGGACCGCGTGCGGGCGGCCGTACGCCGGTCCAGGCTCCTTCCGCGGGGAATTTCCGCCGTTCCGCGCCTCGGGGCTTTACGCGCGATTACCGGCTGGGTGACCAATTTCTGACCCGTCCGGAATTGCGGCGGTCCTCGGCGTCGAAAAGAGCGAGTGCGCTCGCGCCCGGCCGGAGAGCCCGTTCCAGGTCGTGCAGGAGGGTTCCCTCCAGTCCTCCCAGGGCTTCCGCGATCTCCTCGGCGACGTCCCGCGCGATCTCCTCCGCCACGCGGTCCACCGGGGTGCGCGGCCCGGTCTTGCTCACCGCGGCGGCCGCACGGGCCGGGGTGAGCAGCGACGAGGCCTGGACCAGGAGCCAGGCGGGCACCCCGGCCGCGCCCTGAGGCGGCGGAAGGTAGGGACGGGCGCCGTCGAAACGCTCGTCCTCCGCGAAACCCTTCTGCTTCACCTTGGCCACGGGACGTGCGCGGGTACCCGCGGGATCCGCCGAGTCCGCGGAGTCCGTCTCACGCCACGCCTCGGCCGGCTTGAGGACGTAGCCCTCGGCAAGGTTGCCGTCGATGTCGGGGAGACCGAGGATGCCGGGCACTTTGGTCGGGAAGGAGCACGAGAGCTCCTGGAGCCGTACCAGCGGTCCCCGCGCGAGGACCGGCGCGCAGGTGAGACCTGCGGCGGCCGCGGCCTCGCGAAGGGCGCGGTCGGATATCCAGGTGCGGCCCCCGCCGGTCTCGACCGTGGCGTCGAAGGGCAGCCAGTGCAGGCCCGGCGCGTACCACACGCCGGTCTGGACCGGCTCGACGCCCGCGGCCGCGGGGACGTCCGGATGCGGGTAACGTCCGCCTGCCAGCTCGCCGAAGACGGTCACCGCCATCAGGTCGTCCCACGCACCGTCATTCTCCGCTTCACGCAGCGCCGTTGCGAAACGGGCCGCGGCCACGGCCAGTGCGGGCCAGATCCTGCTGACGCCGAAGAAGCCGTCGAGCGCGTCGTCGGCCAGCGGTTCGCGGCGCTTGGCCGGGTGGGCGCCCGTGCTGTCGCAGCGCACCGCGAAGTGCGCCCCGTGCACTTTCTCCACGGCGATCCACTCCCTGACCCCCGGCACGCCGAGCCGTGTCTTCGCCGAGATCTTCGGGTAAGGGCGCGGTGCCGTTCCTGGGGAAGCCGATTCGGACATGAAGGGATCATCTGCGGTGCGTACGGCCCCGGGCAACGGAGTTTGCCCCCGCCGAACGCGGCGGCGTGGCCGGGGCCGTGCCCCCCGGGAGAAACGGCGGGGCCCCGCTGAGGCGTCCCGGCGCCCCGGACGGTGTCCGTCCGGGGCGCCGGTGCCGCCGCGGTGAGGCGCTTCAATTCACACACCGCGACGACGCCCTCCGTGCCGTACCCGGCTGGGCGGGCGGACCGAGGCTCCACGGTGACCAGGGTCGCTCACGGGGCGATCGCGGCCCCGGGTACCGGCCGTACGTCAGACTCCCGTAAGAAGTCCTCCGGTCTCAAGGCATGTTCGCCGAAGCGTCGTACCTCACGAAGGCCGCCGGCCTGTCGGGCACGAAGGGCCGACGGTGCAGCACCGTCCGCAGCCGGGGTTCCGGCAGCCGGCCGTACCAGGCGATCGCGGACGGCCGTCATGCCTGTTCGGTGTTCTCCCCGGCCGGGAACCAGGTCACGACGAGGCCGTCGAGGCAGCCGCGGAGCAGCCGGGCGGTGATGGCGGCCAGCGCCACACCCCGTGCGCTCCGGCCTCACGGCCCGCTCCCGCGACCCGGTCCCCTCCCCGTGCCTCCCCGTCGCGGTCAGCACCGGTCAGTACCGCGTGACCAGGTGCTCCCGCCCGGCCGGTGGCTCGTACGGCTCCGGCCGGAAATCGGTGACCGTCCTGATCCGCCCCTCCGCGTCCCCCGTGAAGAAGGTGACGGCGGGCACCGTCTCCCCGTCCACCGTGCAGTGGATCCAGGAGACGGCACCCTCCTCGTCGGCGACCACGCGCTCGACCCGCACCCGCCGGTCGCCGGGATACTCCCGGTTGAAGCGCACATACCGCTCCCTGCCCCCGACGCGCTCACGCGTCTGCGGCAGGTCGTACAGGACGTCCTCGGCGAGCGTCCCCGCGAACGCGGCCCAGTCACGGGCCTGCGCCGCCGCCCAGAACGTCTCCACCGTCTTGCGCAGCTCGGTCATGCGGGAAGTCTGCACGCGAGCACTGACAATCCGCCCTGACCAGGCAGGACAGCGTCCCTGATGCGGGCACCGACTGCGCTCGTACGGTCCCGTCCGCTCCCGTCATCCGGTTGGATGGGCGCATGAGTGATGCTGCCGCCGCACAGGCCATGCCCGACTGGGAGAAGCGTTTCAGGGCACCGCGCGTCTCGCTGCCCGACTGGGCCGAGGACGCTCCCGACCGATCCCTGTTCGTCTCCAATGCCACAGGGACGTACGAGCTGTACGCGTGGGACCGCACCACCGGTGTGCAGCGGCAGGTCACCGACCGTCCGAACGGGACGACGGACGGTGTGCTGTCCCCCGACGGAGCGTGGATCTGGTGGTTCAGCGACACGGACGGCGACGAGTTCGGCGTGTGGATGCGCCAGCCCTTCCACGGCGGGGAGGACGAGCCCGCGACACCCGGCCTGGAGGCCTCCTATCCCGCGGGGCTCGCGATCGGCCGGGACGGCACGGCCGTCGTGGGCCGCTCCACCGACGATGACGGGTCGACGGTGCACGTCGTGCGGCCCGGCGGCGCGCCCGCCGAGATCTACCGGCACCGCGAGTCGGCGGGCGTCGGCGACCTTTCCCGCGACGGGACCCTCGTCGCGGTCGAGCACACCGAGCACGGCGACGCCATGCACTCCGCGCTGCGGATCCTGACCCTCGACGGCACCGTGGTGGCGGAGCTGGACGACACCAAGGACGGCACGGTGGAGCTGGGTCTTGACGTGCTCGGCTTCGCGCCCGTCGACGGGGACACCCGGCTGCTCGTGGGGCACCAGCGCCGCGGCCGCTGGGAGCCCATGCTCTGGGACGTGGCGTCCGGCCTGGAGACGGACCTGGACCTGGGTCTGCCCGGCGACGTGAGCGCCGAGTGGTACCCGGACGGGTCGGCGCTGCTGATCGCCCACAGCTTCGAGGCACGCAGTGAACTGTGGCGCTACGACCTGCGGTCCCGTGAGCTGACGCGGGTGGAGACCCCGCGCGGCACGGTGTCCGGCGCGACGGCCAGGCCGGACGGGACCGTGGAGTACCTCTGGTCTTCCGCCGCCCGCGCCTCCGAGGTGCGCTCGACGACGGGAGCCGTCGTCCTCGACCCGCCCGGCATGAAGGCGCCGGTTTCGGTGGCGGTGGAGGACGCGTGGGTGGACGGTCCCGGCGGCCGGGTCCACGCGCTGGTGCAGCGGCCGGAGGGCGAGGGCCCGTTCCCCACCGTGTTCGAGATCCACGGCGGGCCGACCTGGCACGACAGTGACGCCTTCGCGGCGGGCCCGGCGGCCTGGGTGGACAACGGGTACGCGGTCGTGCGGGTCAACTACCGAGGCTCCACCGGCTACGGCCGTGAGTGGACGGACGCCCTCAAGCACCGCGTCGGCCTCATCGAGCTGGAGGACATCGCCGCCGTACGCGAATGGGCGGTGGCCTCCGGGCTCGCCGACCCGGCGCGCCTGGTCCTGGCGGGCGGTTCGTGGGGCGGCTACCTCACCCTCCTCGGCCTCGGCACCCAGCCCGGTGCCTGGGCCCTGGGCCTGGCCGCCGTGCCCGTCGCGGACTACGTGACGGCGTACCACGACGAGATGGAGGCCCTGAAGGCGATGGACCGCACCCTGCTGGGCGGCACCCTGGAGGAGGTCCCCGAGCGTTTCGAGGCGTCCTCGCCGCTCACCTACGTCGACGCCGTCCGCGCGCCCGTCTACATCTCCGCCGGCGTCAACGACCCGCGCTGCCCGATCCGCCAGATCGACAACTACGTCGACCGGCTCGCGGCGCGGGGCGCGGTCCACGAGGTGTACCGCTACGACGCCGGACACGGTTCCCTCGTCGTGGAGGAACGCATCAAGCAGGTGAGACTGGAGCTGGACTTCGCGGAACGGCACCTCCCCCGCTGAGGACCCGGTGGCGCGGCACCGTACCGTGGAGGGCGTGTACCGATTTCTGCTGACTCCACGGTGGTGGGGGATCAACATCTTCGTCGTGCTGGCGATCCCCTTCTGCGTGTACATGGGGTCCTGGCAGCTCGGCCGCTTCGAGGACCGCGTCGACGCGCAGCGCGCCGCCGACGCGCGGCCGGCCGCGGACAAACAGCGGCCGGCGGTGCCGCTCGAGGAGCTGCTGCCGGTCGACAAGGCGACCTCGGGCCGCATCGCCACGGCCACCGGCCGCTACGGCGAGCAGCTGCTGGTCCCCGGCCGTGAGCTGGACGGCCGTCAGGGCTTCTACGTGCTCGGGCTGCTGCGCACCGATGGCGGCGAGACGCTGCCGGTGGTGCGCGGCTGGCTGCCGGGCGAGGCGGGCAGCACGCCCGTCCCCGCCGTCCCGGAGGGCCGAGTGACGATCACCGGCGCGCTTCAGGCGTCGGAGAACTCCGGCACGGACGGGGTGCGCACCGGCGGGCTGCCCGAGGGCCAGGTCGGGATGATCAGCGCCGCCGCGCTGGTGAACCTCGTACCGGACGAGGTGTACGACGCGTGGATCACCCTGTCGGAGGGCGACGCCGGGATGCGGGCCGTGCCCGCGACGGTCCCCCAGGGCACCGGGCTCGACCTCAAGGCGTTCCAGAACCTGGGCTACACCGGCGAGTGGTTCGTCTTCGCCGCCTTCGTCCTCTTCATGTGGTTCCGGCTGTTCCGCCGCGAGGCCGAGGTAGCTCGGGACGTCAGCCTGGGCCTGGTGGGAGAGGACGCCGCCGCCCGGGACGAGGCGGAGGCGGAAACGGAGACGGACGGCGGCGGCAACGGAGACAGGGACGGGGACGACGCCGGCGCGGGCGCCAGGAAGGGCACCGGCTCCCAGGGCCGCGAGGACGCCTCCCCGTCCGTCCCGGCCTGACGACCGGCGTTTCCCGGCCCGGCGACCGGCACCGTCCGGCGACGCCCCGCCGCCTCCCGTACCTCCTGATCGCCCCCGCCGGGCTGCTGATGCTGGGCTTCATCGCCTACCCGATGCTCAGCGTCTTCTACTACAGCCTGCAGAACTACAACGTCACCAAGCCCTGGCGGAACGGCTTCGCCGGCTTCGGCAACTTCACCGAGATCTTCACCGACGACCCGCTGTTCTGGAAGTCGCTCGGCTTCAGCGCCCAATGGGTCGTCGCCGAAGTGACCCTGCAGCTCGCCTTCGGACTCGTCCTCGCGCTGCTCGTCAACCAGACCTTCGCCGGCCGCGCCCTCGCCCGCGCCCTGGTCTTCTCGCCCTGGGCCGTCTCCGGCGTCCTCACCACCACCATCTGGCTGCTGCTCTACAACCCCTCCACCGGCCTGAGCCGCTACCTGGCCGACATGGGCATCGGGGAGTACGGCACCTCGGTGCTCTCCGACACCGGCACCGTCTTCTGGGCCGCCGTCCTCGCCGAACTCTGGCGCGGAGTCCCCTTCTTCGCCATCCTCATCCTCGCCGACCTCCAGTCCATCCCCAAGGACCTGTACGAGGCGGCCGCCGTGGACGGAGCCAACCGCTACCGGCAGTTCTTCCACATCACGCTGCCGCACCTGAAGGACGCCATCATCCTGTCCACGCTGCTGCGCGCGGTCTGGGAGTTCAACAACGTCGACCTGCTGCTCACCCTCACCGGCGGCGGGCCGGCGGGCGAGACCACGACGCTCCCGCTCTACGTCGCCCAGAAGGGCATCGAGGGCCACGACTTCGGATACGCGGCGGCACTTACCTCCATCGCCTTCGTGATCCTCCTCTTCTGCTCGATTCTCTACCTGCGCCTGAGCAAGTTCGGAGGCGAGAACAAGTGACCACCACCAAAGTCCGCGAGGTGTCCGGGACCCGGGAACGTCTCCCGGGCGCGGGCGGCGCAGGAGCCTCCGTACCCGTACGGCGCACGAAGCGCGAGCGGGCCTTCGACGACGTCCCGCGCCGGCAGATCTACCTGCCCCTCGGCATCTACCTGCTCTTCACGCTCGTCCCCTTCTACTGGATGCTGCTCTTCGCGCTGCGCCCCGCGGGCTCGACCTCGCTGCTGCCCTGGCCGATGACCGCCCAGCACTTCGAGAAGGTCTGGAACGAACGCAGCTTCGGGATCTTCTTCCAGAACAGCATGCTCGTCGGCGTCGGCACCCTGGTCACCACCACCGTCATCGCCCTGGCCGGCGGATACGCCCTCGCGCGCTTCGACTTCCCGATCAAGAAGGGCTTCATGCTGGCCCTGCTGTGCTCGCAGTTCATCCCCGGCGCGCTGATGCTGGTGCCGCTCTTCGAGATCTTCCGCAACCTGCAGATGATCAACTCGCTGGGCAGCGTCATCATCGCCGAGACCGTCTTCCAGCTGCCCCTGTCGATGATCCTCATCAGCGGCTTCATCAGGAACGTGCCCTACTCGCTCGAGGAGGCCGCCTGGGTCGACGGCTGCGGACGCTTCCGCGCCTTCTGCGCCGTCGTCCTGCCGATGCTGCGCCCCGGTCTGGTCGCCGTCGGCTCCTTCGCCTTCGTGCACAGCTGGAACCACTTCCTGTTCGCCCTGATGTTCCTCAGCGAACAGGACAAGCAGACCGTCCCCGTCGGGCTCAACACCCTCATCGGCTCCGACAGCGTCGACCTGGGAGCCCTCGCCGCGGGCGGAGTCATCGCGGCCGTCCCGGTCGTCATCGTCTTCGCCTTCATCCAGAAGTGGCTCGTCACCGGCTTCAGCGCCGGAGCGGTCAAGGGCTAGGAGGACAACGACCGATGGAAGCGAACGCGACCCGAGCGAACGGCCCGTCGCCGCGCACGCCCCTTCCCCCACCCGTGCCCGTGGTGCTGGCCGGCGCCCGCGGCCACGGCCGCTGGCACCTGGCCAACATCCGCCGCCTCGCCGGACAGGGCCTGGTCAGGCTGGCCGGGGTCTGCGAACTCGACCCCCTCACGAACGAGGAGCTCACCGGCCTCGGCGCACCGGCGCAGTCACCGGACTTCGGCGCCCTGCTGGACGCCACCGGCGCCCGCGTCGCCGTGATCTGCACCCCCATCCCCACCCACACCGGCCTCGCGCTGACCGCCGCCGCCCGCGGTGTGCACATCCTGCTGGAGAAGCCCCCCGCCCCCTCCTGGGCGGAGTTCCGGCGGATGACGGACGGCGTACGCGGCGCCGGCACCGTCTGCCAGATCGGCTTCCAGTCCTTCGGCTCCCACGCCCTGAGCGCGATCCGCGAGCTGCTCGCCTCCGGGGCCGTCGGCGAGGTCCGCGGCATCGGCGCGGCCGGCGCCTGGGTGCGCGACACCGCCTACTTCACCCGGGCCGCCTGGGCGGGCAAGCGCCGCATGAACGGTACCGACGTCGTGGACGGGGTCCTCACCAACCCACTCGCGCACGCCGTCGCCACCGCCCTCGCCCTCGACGGCAGCGGCCGCGCCGAGGACGTCAGCGGCATCGACCTGGAGCTCTACCGGGCGAACGACATCGAGTCCGACGACACCTCCGCCGTACGGCTCACCACCGCCCGCGGCACCACCGTCACCGCGGCGATGACCCTGTGCGCCGAGAGGCCGGGCGAACCCTACATCGTCGTCCACGGCTCCAGAGGCCGCGTCACCTTCTGGTACAAGGAGGACCGGGTGCTGGTGCAGCGCGCGGACCACGGGCCCGCGGAGACCGTGTACGAACGCACCGACCTCCTGGAGAACCTGCTCGCGCACCTGCGTGACGGCACACCGCTGCTCGCGCCGCCGGAGGCCACCGGGGCCTTCATGAAGGTCGTCGAGGCGGTCCGCACCGCCCCCGACCCGCAGCCGCTGCCCGCCGGTTCTTGGCGCACCGAACGCCACGGAGAGACCGAACGGCGCGTGGTGCCCGGCATCGACGGGCTGGTCGCCGCGGGCGCAGACACCCTCTCCCTGTTCTCGGAACTCGGCGTGCCCTGGGCGCACGCCGCCCGCGGGGACCGGGACCGCGTGGAGGTGAGCCACCGATGACCGGCACGGGCGTCACCCACGGCACCGCGATCCCGCTGCGCTGCGGGGGCCGGACCGTCGGCCGCTACACCTACCGCGAGGAGACCGAACTCCGGCTCTCGCCGCGGCCCTACCTCCACCCGCTCACCACCCTCGGCGGCCTGGCCGTCACCGAACTCAGGCCCGCCGACCACGTCCACCACCTCGGCGTCGGCGTCGCCGTGCCCGACGTGGGGGGCCGCAACTTCTGGGGCGGGAGGACCTTCGTACGCGACCGGGGGCCCACCGAACTCGACAACCACGGCGAGCAGCGGCACACCGCGTGGATGCTGTGCGACCCGGACGGGTTCATCGAGGAACTGTCGTGGACCGCCGGGCCCGCCGAACTGCTGCGGGAGCGCCGCACGGTCTCCGCGACCGGGCTGGGCCCGGCCGCCTGGGCACTGGACTTCACGTTCTCGCTCACCAACACCACCGGAAGCGGACTGTCCATCGGCAGCCCCGCCACCAACGGCCGCCCCGGCGCCGGGTACGGCGGGTTCTTCTGGCGCGCCCCCAAGGAGGCGGAACCGCCCGAGGTGTTCACCGCCGAGGCGCGCGGCGAGGACGCCGTGAACGGCCGGCCCGCCGGCTGGCTGGCGCTCGCGGGGGAGGGCTGGACGCTGGTCTTCGCGGGGGCCACCGACGAGACCCGTGACGACCCGTGGTTCGTGCGGACCACCGAGTATCCCGGCGTCGGCTCCGCGCTGGCCTGGTCCGAGCGGCTGCCGGTGCCGGCGGGCGGGACCGTGACGCGCCGGGTCGTCACCGCCGTCGCCGACGGCCGGCTGGACAGGGACCGGGCCGCCGCACTCGCACGAAGGGCACTCGACTCATGACCGCGACACCCGCGACCGGGGCCGGGACCGACGCCACCCGGAGCACCGCCGCCGCGACCGCGGCCGGGAGCGCCGCCGCCGGGGACGAGACCGCGGGCCGGCCGTGGACCGCCGACCTCGGCGACGGCACCTACCGCAATCCGGTACTGAACGCCGACTGGTCCGACCCCGACGTGGTCCGCGTCGGCGAGGACTACTACCTGACCGCGTCCAGCTTCGGCCGGGCACCCGGACTTCCCCTGCTGCAGTCCCGCGACCTGGTCAACTGGAGCCTCGTCGGCCACGCGCTCGAACGCCTCGCGCCCCCCGCCGCCTTCACCGCGCCGCGCCACGACTGCGGGGTGTGGGCGCCCTCCATCCGCCACCACGACGACCGGTTCTGGATCTTCTGGGGCGACCCGGACCACGGCATCCAGCAGATCAACGCGCCCGGGATCAGGGGACCGTGGACCGAGCCGCACCTGGTCAAGGCGGGCAAGGGCCTCATCGATCCCTGCCCCCTGTGGGACGAGAACGGCGAGGCGTACCTCGTGCACGCCTGGGCGAAGTCCCGGTCGGGGGTCAAGAACCGGCTCACCGGTCACCGGATGAGCCCCGACGGCCGCGAACTCCTCGACGAGGGCCGGACCGTCGTCGACGCCGACCGGCTGCCCGGCTGGTTCACCCTCGAAGGCCCCAAGGCATTCACACGCGACGGCTGGTTCTGGATCCTGGCCCCGGCCGGGGGAGTGGAGACCGGCTGGCAGGGTGCCTTCCGTGCACGGGACTTCTACGGCCCGTACGAGGAACGCGTCGTCCTCGCCCAGGGCGGTACGGAGGTCAACGGCCCCCACCAGGGCGCGCTGGTGACGACCCCCGCGGGCGAGGACTGGTTCCTGCACTTCCAGGCGCGGGGACCGTACGGGCGGGTCGTGCACCTCCAGCCCGTGCGCTGGGACACCGGCACGGGATGGCCGGTGTTCGGCGACGAGGGAGAACCCGTCCTCGTCCACCGCAAGCCCGCCCTGCCGGAGCAGCCCGCCGAGGCACCCGCGACGGACGACGACTTCCCCGGCGGGCGGTTCGGCCGGCAGTGGCAGTGGACCGCGAACCCGGGCCGTGGCTGGACCGTCGCGCACGGCGGCGACGGCCTGCGGCTGTCCTGCCGCCGCGTCCGGGAGGCGCACGACCTTCGCCTGCTGCCCAGCGTCCTGACCCAGCGCCTGCCCGCCGAGACGTTCACTGCCACCGTCGCCCTGGAGCTCGAGTCCGGGGCCGAGGGGGCCAGGGCCGGACTGGCAGTCCTCGGCGACGCGTTCTCCTGGATCGGCCTGGAACGCGGCCCGGACGGGGTCCGGCTCGTCCACCGCTTCGCGGAGAGCGCCGCGGAACGGGAACGCGACGCCGAGTACGCCCGCCCGGCGCCTCTGGGGTGTGCCGTGCTGCGGGTCGAGGTCGGACCCGGCGCCCGCTGCCGGTTCTCCGCCGACACCTCCGGCACGGGGGAGGACTTCCGTCCTTCGGGGCAGGTTTTCTCCGCGACGCCCTGGCGCTGGGTCGGCGCCCTGCTCGGGCTGTTCGCCGTCACCCCGGAAGCCCCGGGCACGGCGGACACACCGGGTGGGCCGGCCCCGGCCGGCACGGCCCTGTTCACGCACTTCCGCATCACGGCCTGAGCGGTTCCGAGGGCGGGACGCCTTCCGGAACGACAACTCCGCACCCCCTCGCAGCAAGCGCTTACGACCTACGGCACACAGAGCACCGAGCCTCGTACAACGACGTACACGAGAGAGAAGAGCCGACCATGAGCAGCATCTCCAGGATCCTCGGAGGGCGGGCGGCCGCGGCCGTCTCGCTGACCGCCGTGCTCGCCCTCACCGCGACCGCCTGCGGTGACGACGGCAGCGGCGGCAGCGGCGAAGAGGGCAAGGGCAGCGGCGAGATCACCTTCTGGGACAACAACGGCGGCCCGCGGACGGCCGTCTGGAAGGAGATCATCGCCGACTTCGAGAAGGCCAACCCCGACATCAAGGTCAAGTACGTCCCGATCCCGATCGACCAGGTGCAGTCGAAGTACGACACGGCGATCGCGGGCGGCGGGCTGCCGGACGTCGGCGGCGTCAGCACCGCCTACCTCGCCAACATGGTGGCCCAGGAGGCGCTGGAACCGCTCGGCGACCGCATCGGGGACAGCGAACTCGACGGCAGGCTGAGCACCGGCATGGTGGACAGCGTCCGGGCCGCGGGCGGCCGGGGCGAGGAGATGTTCCAGGTCCCGACCTCGGCCAACAACGGCACGCTCTGGTACCGCACCGACCTGTTCGAGGAGGCCGGGCTGGACGCCCCCACCTCCTGGACGAAGTTCTACGAGGCGGCGGAGAAGCTCACCGACGCCAGGAAGAACAGGTTCGGCTACACCATCCGCGGCGGCGCCGGCTCGATCGCCCAGGCGCTGGACGCGATGTACGGCCAGTCCGGCATCACCTCCTTCTGGGAGGGCGACAAGACCACCGTCAACGACCCGAAGAACGTCGAGGCGCTGGAGAAGTACGTCGGGCTCTACAAGAAGACGACGCCCGAGGCCGACGTCAACAACGACTTCACCAAGATGGTCGCCCAGTGGGACACCGGCACCATCGGCATGCTGAGCCACAACCTCGGCTCCTACCAGGACCATGTGAAGGCGCTGGACGGCAAGTTCGCCGGCATTCCCAACCCCGCCCTCGACGACGGCACACGCGTCCAGGTGTCCAACCCGGTGGACGGGCTGGGGCTGTTCAGGGCGAGCAAGAACAAGGCCGCGGCGTGGAAGTTCATCGAGTTCGCGGTCTCCCACGAGTCCAACAGCAGGTGGAACGAGTCGGCGGGCGCCATCCCGGCCAACAACGACGCGGCCGAGGACGACTGGATCACCGAGGCCGAGCCGACCAGGCTCGCCTCGGAGGCACTGAACGACGGCAGCACGAAGATCGTCCAGCTGCCGTACTACCTGCCGGACTGGAACAACATCAGCAAGGCCGACAACGAGCCCGAGTTCCAGAAGCTGCTGCTCGGCAAGACCTCGGCCAAGGCCTTCGCGGACAAGCTGGCGGAGGAGCTGAACGCCGCGCAGGCGGAGTGGAAGGAGCAGAACGCCTGACGCCCCGGCCCACTGGCCTCGGATCGGCCCGCCCGGCCCGCCCTCCGGGCCGGGCGTGGCCGTCCCCCGGCCGCCACGGCCTTTCCCGCCGGCGGGCTCGCGCCGGCGTCCCGGACCCGCGTGACGACTTGTCAGGAGCACACACCACCGTGTCCATCACCCGCAGACGCACCGCCGCGGCGTTCGCCGCCGTCCCGCTCGCCCTCGCCGCCCCCGCGTTCGCCGCGGCCCACGGCCGGGGCGGCCGCGGTCCGCGCACCCTCTACATCGCCGGCGACTCGACCGCCGCCCAGAAGTACGCCCCCGCCGCACCCGAAACGGGCTGGGGCATGGCCCTCCCCTTCTTCCTGACCCCGTACCTCCGTGTCTCCAACCACGCCGTCAACGGCCGCAGTTCGAAGAGTTTCCTGGACGAGGGACGGCTCGCCCCGATCCTCGGCGCGATCCGTCCGGGCGACTGGCTGCTCATCCAGTTCGGCCACAACGACGAGAAGACCACCGACCCGGCCCGCGGCACCGATCCCTGCACGACCTATCAGGACTGTCTCCTCCAGTACGTGAAGGGGGCGCGGGAGCGCGGGGCGCGGCCCGTGCTCCTCACCCCCGTCGAGCGGCGCAGGTTCGGCGCGGACCACCGCGCCGTCGCCACCCACGGGGAGTACCCGGAGGCGATGCGCCGACTCGCCGCGGAGGAGGGCGTGGCGCTCGTCGACGCCCAGGCCGCGAGCATCGCCCTGTGGCAGAGCCTGGGGCCGGAGGCGAGTATGGAGTGCTTCAACCGGGTGGAGCCGGGCGAGTCGCCCAACTACCCGGACGGCAAGCAGGACAACACGCACTTCTCCCCGCGGGGCGCGATCGAGGTGGCCCGGCTGACCGCCCGGGCCCTGCGGGAACGCGGGGTGCTCGCGCCGCACGACGTACGCCGTCTCGACGAGGCGGTGCCGGCGGACCGGATCACCTGGTCGGAGGGCCCCGTCGCCTGACCCCCCAGCGG
>NZ_JAAAXQ010000192.1 GCF_009916105.1 Streptomyces sp. GC420
CATGGCCATTGGGGAGGCCGGCGGGGCGGCGGGGCCGGTCTTCCAACTGGAAGAGGCCATGCGCGGTCGCCTCGGCCGGGAGTGTCTATATGTACCGTCGTGCCGGTTCGGGCTGTACGTGGCGCTGCGTCACTGGTGCCCGCCCGGAGGCCGGGTGCTCATGTCGCCGGTCAACGACGACGTCATCTTCTTCGTGCTGCTCGCCGCCGGGCTGCGGCCCGTGCAGGCGCCGCTGAACCCGTGGGACGGGTCCATCGACGCCGGCGCCGTCCCGGACTCGGTGTGGCCGACGCTGTCCGCGGTACTGACCACCAATCTGTACGGGAACCCCGACCCGGCGCCCGAACTCCGTGCCAGGTGCGACGCGTTGGGCATTCCCCTGATCGAGGACGCGGCGCACGCCATCGGCAGCCGGATCGGCGGGCGACCTGTCGGCACCTTCGGTGACGCGTCCGTCTTCAGCCTGTCCAAACACACCGCCGCCAAGGCCGGCGGCTTCCTCGCCATCGCCGATCCCGGCCTGCGCGATGCCCTCGCCAAGACGCGTGACGACCTGCTCGTCCCCAGTCGGTTCGCCGCCGAACTCTCCTACGCCGTACGGCCGTACGCCGAAGCCGCCGTCCGCGGCCTGGGACTGCGGCGGGCCGCCTGGGCCACGCTGGGGCTGCTCGGCCTGGTCGAGCGCGAGGAGATCCGGATGCCGCTGCGCCCGTACGAACTGGCCCTGGCCACCACGCGGGCCCCGGACCTCACGGCCCACCACTCGTGGATCCGCGTCGACATGCACGACTACCGCCTGGCGCCGGGCCGTACGCGGATCCACCGCATCGGGCGGCAACTCGGGCGTCTCGACCGCATACTCGGCGATCACCGGGCGGGCACGGAACTCCTGCTGCGTACCCGCTGGGCCGCGCCCGGGGCCGAACGCGGCGGTGTGCAGCCGCTGTTCCGGGTGCCGCTGCTCGTGGACGACCGGGACGCGGCGATCGCCGCCCTCGCCCGCCGGGGGATCGTCGTGGGCTACCTGTACGACCCGCCGCTGGACGACTACGCCGGCGAGGCGTTCACGGACCTGTCCCACGCCCCCGAGGGCGCCCGCTGGTTCGCCCGGCACGCGCTGCCCGCCGACCCGCTGCGGGCGGAGGAGATCATCGAGGTCCTGGAGGAGTCGGGGGCACGCTACCCCGCCCTTCCTCACCGGGTGAGCGGCGGCGCCGGCGGTGGCTGACACGCGGGAGAAGGCCCAGGCGCCGGTGCGGGGGCCGACGACGCCCGCCGAGGACGGCGGGAAGCCGCCCGGGGACGGCTCGGGCGGTGGCGGCGACTCGCTGTTCAGGAACGCGTACGCGCTGATGCTCAGCACCGGCGTCTCCGCGGTGCTCGGACTGGGATTCTGGCTGGTCGCCGCCCGGTATTACAGCGAGGACGCCGTCGGCCAGAGTTCCGCCGCCATCGCCGCCATGCGGCTGCTCGCCAGCGTCACGGCGACGACCATGATCGGCGCCGTGGTCCGCTTCGTGCCGCGCGCCGGGCGGGCGACCGCGTCGCTGGTGTGGCGCACCTACGCCGTCAGCTCCGCGATCGTCGCGCTGGTCAGCGTCGGCTTCCTGCTCACCCTGGACCTGTGGGGACCCTCGTACGCGCCGCTCGGCACGCCGGCAGCCGGCGCGCTGTTCGTCGCGGCCTGCGTGGCCTGGGCGGTGCTCACCCTGCAGGACGGGGTGCTCACCGGGCTGCGCAAGGCCTTCTGGGTGCCGGTCGGCAACACGGTGTTCTCCCTCGGCAAACTGGTCCTGCTCGCGGTGGTGGCCGGCGCGATGCCGGTGCTCGGCATCTTCGTCTCCTGGGCCGTGGCCATCGCCTTCTCCACGCTGCCGCTCGGCTGGCTGGTCTTCCGCCGTCTCATCCCGAACCAGGCGGCCGCCGACCGCGACCGGGAGCCGCCGCGGCTGCGGGCCATCGGCCGCTTCCTGGCCGGTGACTCCGTCGGCGCGCTGTTCAGCCTGGCAATGATCAATCTGCTGCCCGTGATGGTCGCGGTCCGCTTCAGCGCGGCCGAGAACGGCTACTTCTACGTCGCGTACACCGTCGGCGGCACGATGGAGTTCATGGCCATCAACATGGCCTCCTCGCTGACCGCGCACGCCTCGCACGATCCGCAGCGGCTCGCCGAGGGCGTCCGGGGCGCGCTGCGCCGGATGACCGTGCTGCTGGTGCCGGTTGTGCTGGTGCTGATCGCCTTCGCCCCGCTGATCCTCGCCCCCTTCGGCAAGGACTACGCCGAGCACGGCGCGCTCGTCCTGCGGCTGCTCGCCGCGGCGGCGCTGCCGCGCGTCGCGGTCGAGCTGTACATCGGCGTGCTGCGCGTCCAGGGCCGCACGGGCGTGCTCGCGGCGCTCCAGGGCACCATGTGCACGCTGGTGCTCGGCAGCGCCGCGCTGCTCCTCACCCGCGCCGGCATCGCCGGCGCCGGCTGGGCGATGCTGCTCGGCATGACGGCCGTGGCCGCCGTCTGCGTTCCCGGCCTGCGCTCCGCGCTGCGCGGCACCGCGCGGATGCCCGCCGACATGGCCCCGGCCTCCGCCCCCTCCTACGGCACCCGCTGGGCGCGCCTCAACGCCGCGGGCTACGGCACGAACTGGGCCCGCCGCGCGGCGTACGAGCACGAGGGCAGGGACACGGACACGGCGGCGCTCTTCCTGGGCCGCTCCCTGCCGGACCGTGAGCCCTCGCCCGACGACACCCTCGCCCTGACCACCGACCGGGTGCCACACCCGCCGGACGCCGCCGGTCCCGGTGGCGGAGGCCCCTCCGCGGGGCCGGCACCGCCCCGCGGGGAAGCGCCCGGGGCGTCCGGGGGACACGGCACCGCACCGGCCCGGCCGGGGGACGGCCCGGCCCCGCCCGCCGCCGGGCGGGGGGACGGCACCGGCGAGAGCCGGCTCGTGCCCGCGCTGTGGGCCGTGCTGGGGGCCGCCGCAGGGCTGTTCTGGGTGGCACTGGCGCGGTTGCCCTGGCTCGGCGGTGAGCGGCGCGAGCAGCTCACCGGGCGGGAGCTGATCGATGGTCTGCCGGTGCTCGCGAGCGCCGCCGGAGTGCTGGTCCTCCTCGTGTTCGTGGCGTCGGTGACCCTGTGCGCGCCCGGGGACCCGTGGTTGCCCGGCGCCGCGCTGGCCGTCTTCACGCTGGCCCTCCACGCGGCGCCGGTGGCGCTCGGCCTGGAACCGGTGGCCGTCGACGCGGCGTGGTACCCGGCGTCGGCCTGGGCGGGGCCGCTGCCGCGCTGGGGGCCGCCCGTCTGCCTGGTGCTGTGTCTCGTGCCCCTGGGCCACCTCCTGGCCCGCGCCCCCCGGCTGCCGTGGCAGGCGCGCTGGTCGGTGCTCTGGCTCGCCGCGGTGGGCGGCTGGACGGCCCAGGAGCCACTGTCGCCTTTCGCACCGCCGCTGCTCGTGCTGTCGGCCCTGGCGGCCGGGGCGGCACCGGTCGTGGGCCGACAGCGCCACCGTCGCAGACCGCCGAAGGACTGATCCAGCCACCGAGCCGATCCGCCAGGGGGAACGTAGTGCGTCCGCCAGCCACATCCGCAGAGAGAGCCGAGGAAAGATCCGAGTCGGCCGGGAAGCATTCCCAGGAGTCACACGGGTCCCAGGAATCTCACCACTCGGCCGACGGGTCCGCGGTGGACCTCTCCGATCTTCCGGCCCGCCGCGGGCGGCGCCTGTCCGCCGGATGGCCCGCGCTCCCCCTGGCCGCCGCGCTCGCCCTGTGGGCGTTCGCGGTGCGCCGTACGGAAATCTCGGACCTCGACGACTTCGGGCTGGTCACGGCCGTGCACCCGGCGTTCTGGGCCGCGCTCGCGCTCCTCACCTGCGGGTTCTGGTTCACGGTCCGCGAGCCGCGGCGCCACCACGGCTGGTCGCTGGCGTACGTCCTCGGCCTGCTGCTGGTCGAGCGGGCCACGCAGGCGCTCGTCTACCCCACCCCGCTGTATGCCTGGGCGTGGAAGCACGACGCCGTCGTCGACCACCTGCTGACGGCCGGCGCGCTCCAGACCGAGGCGCAGCTCGGCGACATGGCGGTGTACGACCAGTGGCCCGGATTCTTCGCCGCGCAGGCCGCCCTGGTGCGGCTGGCCGGCGTGGAGAGCGCCGCGGCGTACATGACCTGGTGGCCGCTGGTCTCCAGCCTGATGCTGCTGCTCCCGCTGCTGCTGATCTACCGCACCTTCACCGAGGACCGCCGGCTGATCTGGACCGCGGTGTGGGTGTTCTACGTCGCCAACTGGGTGGGCCAGGACTACTTCTCGCCGCAGTCCGTGGCCTTCGCCCTGCACCTCGGCGTGCTCGCCGTCGTCCTGCGCCGGTTCGGCCGCTCCGGGCGGCAGGGGCCGCGGCGCCAGGCGGTGTGGACGTTCCTGATCGTCGTCCTCGCCGCCGCGATCGCCATCTCGCACCAGCTCACCCCGGGAATGCTGATCGTCTCCCTCGCCGCGCTGTGCCTCACCCGGCGCTACCGCGACGTCGCACCGCTGCTCGTCACCGCCCTCGTCTTCCTGGCCTGGAACCTCACCGCGGCGCTGCCCTTCCTCAGTGCCGCGCTGCCCGACATGATCCGCTCCTTCGGCGATGTGGGCGGCAATGTCTCGACGGGGTACGGGGCGACGCCGACGGGCACCGGCGCGATCGCCACCTCCTGGGTGGCCAGGTTGCTGTCCGGCTCGGTGCTGCTGCTCGCCGCGGTGGGCGCACTGCGCCAGCGGGTGCTGCGCCGCCGCGCCCTGCCCCTGCTGCTGCTCGCCGCCGCGCCGCTGCCGATGCTCGCCGCGAACGACTACGGCAGCGAGATGATCTTCCGGGTGCTGATGTTCATGCTGCCCGGCGCTGCCTTCTTCGCCGCCGCGGCACTGCTGCCCAGGGTGCACACACTGGGCGCGGACGCCGCCGACCGGAACGCCGGCGGGCCGCCGCCGCTCGCCACCGCCAAGCGGTTCACCCTGCTTCCGCCGGCGGCGCTGCTCGCCGGAACGCTCGCCTTCCTGCCGAGCTACGCGGGCAAGGACCGGCTCAGCTACTTCCCGCCGCAGGAGGTCGACCTCGTCCAGAGCCTCTTCGACGAGGCGCCGGAAGGTTCCCTCGTCGTGGCCGCCCACCGCAACTACCCGCTCGCGTACGCTTCGTACTGGAATGTCGGCCACTACTGGTTCCTCGACGACGACCGGAGCCATGTCGAACGGATCCTGGAGCGGCCCGCCGCCACCCTCGCCGCGGACATGGCCGAGGTGAAAGCGCCGGGCCGGGCCTACTTCCTCCTGACCGACGGGCAGTTGGCGAACTCCGAGATGAACGGGCTGCTCACCGGTTCGGAGTTGCGGCGCATCGAGAAATCCGTCGCCACGTCACCGCTGTTCGAGCTGGTGGCACGCAACGACGCGGGAGCGGTCTACGAACTGAGGAGGACGGCCCGGTGAGGACGACGACCCCAGGACAGCTCGTGCTCCGCATGCTTCCGCCGTTCGGCGGCTGGCTCGCCCTCGCCGCGCTCACCCTGCCCGGCGCCTCCCCGCTGCGCGCCGCCGCCGTCGGGGCGTTCCTGCTCACCGGGCCGGGCGGGGCGCTGGTCGGCATCTGCCGGCCCGCGCTGCGGGCGCGGTCCGCCCAGGCGCCCGCGGAGCGCTGGGACCCGCACTTCGAACGCCACTCCGACCTGCTGGAGCAGCTGATGCTGCTCGTGCTGCTGAGCGTGGCGGCCGCGATGCTCGCCGCCACGGTGCTGCTGGCCGTCCACGCCTTCAGCGGGCAGCGGGTCCTGCTGCTCCTCACCCTGCTGACCACGCTCGCCGCGTTCTGCCCGCGGCTGCGCTCCTCTCCGCCGCCACAGCCACAGAAGGGTTCCGCTCTGTGACGTTGCCGCGTCGCCTCCGTACGAAACTGTCCGGCCGACCGCTGCCCGGACGGAAGCCGTCCACCCCGGGGCACTCCCCCACGGGTCACCACCGCAGGCCGCACGACCGCTCGCCGCACGGCCGCCGCCGGATCCTCATCGCGTCGGCGGCCGTCGCGTGCGGGGTCCTGGTGGCCGGGCTGGGCGTGCGGGTGGCGGCGGACCCGGACTCCGGGCCCTCGGCGGGCAGCGGGGACTGCCGGCCCACGGAACTGCTGGAACCGCCGTGCGGCGCGTGGTTCGGCGCCTTCGTCCAGCACGACAAGTCCAAGGGGGAGCTGGAGGAGAAGGTCCTCGCCTACGAGAAGCGCGTCGGGCGCCGACTGGACATCGTGTACACGTACCACGACATGTCCCTGGTCGAGGGGGCCCGGCTGGAAGGCCGGTTGCTCACAGAGGAGGAGCAGCGCGTCGGCCGTGACCGGATGCTCCTGCTGTCCTGGGAGAGCAAGTGGTGGGGCGGCACGAAGGAACAGCAGCCGGACTGGAAGGAGATCGCCGCGGGCGGCCTGGACGAGTCGGTGATCGACGTACAGGCCCGGCGGGTCGCGGAGTACGGCCGGCGGACCGGGAAGAAGGTCTTCCTCTCCTTCGACCTGGAGATGGACACGCGTACGCCCGGCAACGGCACGCCCGAGGAGTACGTCGCGGCCTACCGGCACATCCACGACCGGTTCCGTGAGCTCGGCGCCGACAACGTCGTGTGGACGTGGATCATCACCGGGTACCTGGACCACGGCAAGCTGTTCGAGCGGCTCTATCCCGGCGACGAGTACGTCGACTGGATCGGCTACAACCAGTACAACTACTACCGCTGCCACAAGACCGACTGGCTGAGCTTCGAGCAGACGCAGACCGCTTCGCACGAGTGGATCCGCACCCACATCTCCGACGACAAGCCGCTGATGCTCTCCGAGTTCGGCTCGGCGAACGACCCGGAGCGGCCTTCGCGGCAGGCGGAGTGGTACGCCGAGGTGCCGCGCGTCATCAAGGACCTGGACGGGGTGAAGGCCGCGCTCCAGTGGAACTACCGCGATCCCGGACCCCACTGCGATCTGTCGGTGGCGAACGACCGGGCGTGGAGCGCGCTGCGCGAGGCGGTCTCCGATCCGTACCTCAACCAGCCGGGCGGGAGGTAGGCGGCCTTCACCGGCGGGGCCGGAAGCCGGGGGCGGGGGCCGGATTCCGGGAGCGGGCCTCGGCGTTCCGCCCCGGAGTCCGGCCCCGGCGGCCGACCGGGACCCCGACCGGGGTCAGCCCGCGAAGACGGGTCCGCGCACGGCGGCGCGGGCCCGCCGGTACCACCGCCAGCCGACCGTCTTCGGCCCGTCCCGGTACGGGGCGGTCCTCGCGCCCCGCCCCGCCAGCCAGCCCTCGACGTCCGCGAGGGTGTGGCCCTGCCGCACGATCAGCCGCGAAATGCGGTACCGCTCGTCCCACCCCGAACTGAGGGCATGGCGCACGGCGACCGCGGTCTCGTACCCGGTGCGCGCCGCCATCGCCCGTACGCCGCGGCTGTTGTAGCCGTGCGGATAGGCGAGATGGCGGATCCCGTGCCCCAGGGTGTCCTCCAGCACCGCCTTCGACTCCCGCAGTTCGTACGCCAGCGCCTTCGAGGAGAGGGTGTCCAGCTGGGCGTGGGTCACCGTGTGCCCGCCGACCTCCATGCCGTACTGCTCCAGCAGCGGCGCCTGCTCCAGGGCCATCATCGGGGCGGGCGGCAGCAGGCTGCCGCGGCCGCCCGGGGTGAGGGCGCCGGTGGTGAGGTACGCGGTCGCCGGCAGTCCGCGGCCCGCGAGCGCCTCGGCGGTGGGACCCGGCAGATCGGCGAAACCGTCGTCGAACGTGAGGACGACGGGCCGGGGCGGCAGCGGGGCGCGCCCGGCGAGGTGGTCGCTCAGCGCGCTGACAGTGACGGGGGTGCGTCCGCTGTCGACGATCGCGTCGAGGTGGGCGGCGAATTCCCTGGGTCTGACGGTGAACTCGGCGATCCAGCCGGGCGGGTCGTCCATCACCGCGTGGTAGAGGAAGACCGGAATGGAGTGCTGTCCCGGTCCCTGTCCCTGTCCGTGTCCCGGTGCGGCGGCGGCCGTCATCTCGCCTCCCTGGGCAGCGCGCGTCGGGCCATGGCGTAGCCGAGCGGTCCGTACAGCATCCCCCGGCGCTGGAGACGCGACAAGCGGCGCGGCCAGGGATGGCCGCGGGTGCCGTGCTCGCCGGGAACCCCGGCGGTGCCGCCCTCGCTGGTCGCGGTCAGGGTGCGCGCGTACGCCAGTCCCCGGGGCAGCCGGACCAGCAGGGCGGGCAGCAGGGCGGGACGGCGCACCAGGATCGCGGTGAGGTAGGCGGTCAGGCCGGCCCCGTAGCCGTACGCCTGGTTCTCCAGGTCCCGCCAGGTCTCGCGGTGGTGGTGCCAGACGAGGGCCTGCGGGGTGTAGCGCAGCCGGTGGCCCTGGCTGAGGACGCGTACGAAACCGTAGAGGTCGTCGCCGCCCTTGGCGCGCGTCCCGGCACCCGTCGCCGGGTCGAAACCGCCGACGGCGCGCAGCACCCCGGCCCGGAACGCCATGTTGGCGCCGGAGCCGAAACGGCCCGCGGTGAACGGGAACAGCGGCTCGTCCGCGGGCGGGCTCAGCGGGTCGTAGGTCCGTGCGGTGAAGCCCTTGGCGAAGCCGCCGTGGCTCTCCAGCAGCACTTGGGCGGGGGTGCGCAGCCGGGCGGGCAGGATCAGCCCGGTGGCGCAGCCGAGCCGGGGGTCCGCGGTGAAGGGCGCGGTGAGTTCGGTGAGCCAGCGCGAATCGGCGACGACGTCGTCGTCGGTGAACGCGAGGACCTCGCCGTCCGCGGCGGCCAGGCCCCGGTTGTGGGCCCGGGCGAGGCCCGGCACGGGCTCGGACACGTAGCGGACGCGCTCGGCGTACTTCCGCTCGACCAGTTCCCGCGTCCCGGTGGTGACAGGCGCGTTGTCGACGACGACGATCTCGAAGTCCGGGTGGTCCTGGGCGAGGAGGGAGTCCAGCGCGCGGGCGAGCTGTCCGGCGCGCTCGCGGGTGGCCACGATCACGCTTGTGCGCGGCGGGCGCGGCAGCGCGGGCTCCGGGCGCCCGCCGTCCGCCGGGAGCCGGGCCTCGCGCGCCGCGGCGGCGAGCACCACCTCGGGGTCGGCGCCCTGGGGCACATGGCCGAGGACGGTGCCGACCGGCCGGCCCTCGCTCCTGACCAGGACGAAGACGTCGCCGTGGGTGACGGGCGGGCTGCCCGGGCCCGGTGCGAGCCGGGTCTCGCCGCCCCTGAGGTCGAGTTCGGCGATCTGGATGGGCCGGATCTCCTGGAACCTGCGGATCTCCTGCTGTGTACGTGATGTACGGGACATGTTTCCCCCCTGCTGTCACGGACTCCTGTCGCGGACTCCTGTCACGAACCCCCGTCACGGCCGCCGCAGCCTGCCCAGTCCCTTCAAGGTCTTCGACGCCAGCGACGCGAGCCGCGGCCGGTTCCGCACGAAGCTGTGCGCACGGCGCGAGGGCTCGACGCTCAGCCAGTGCAGTGCGGCGCCGGCCCCCGGCCGGATCACCGCCCCTTCGTGGACGGGCAGTTCGCCGGTCTTGAGGGCGTCCTTGTACTCGGCGGCGCCCCGGCCCAGGTCCAGCATCCCGATGCCCTCGGCGGCGGCCGCCTCCGCCATCCGCAGATGCAGGATCAGCCCCGGCGAGAACTTGCCGAACTCCGGGTCGTACGCCGGGAACCAGCAGGACAGGACGGTCTGCGAGCGCAGCCCGAAGTGCGCGGCGACAGGCCGGTCCGCGGCGTAGAGCACGGAGAGCGTGCCGGTGCAGCCCGGTTCCCTGGTGCCGGCCAGGACCCGCACCAGTTCGCTGATCCACTGCTGCGAGAAGCGGTCGCGGCGGCCCGTCCTGCGGTACTGCGCGGACTTCCACCCCATGAGCGTGCGCAGCGCCGCCGGGTCCCGCTCGTCGAAGACGAACCGCAGCTCGCCGGCCTGCCGGCCGAGCCTGCGCTCCTTGGCCAGCGTCGTCTTCAGGAACTTCGGCGACTGGGCGCGCAGCACGGCTTCGTAGGCGGCGTAGCCCTCGCCGACGTCGATGACGAAGGTGGGGTGCCCCTCGGCGGCGTACGGCGCGAACAGGTCCTGACCGTCCTCCAGGTTGTCGAAGGCGTAGCTGGACAGCGAGCAGGCGCGCAGCAGTTCCCTGGCGCCGAGGTCCGTGCCCTGCCGCAGCACCAGGCCCTGGCAGTCGGACACCCCGAATCCGATGGCGCGGCCCTGGCCCAGCGGTCCCCTCTCGAACGGGAAGAACCCGGCGGCCTCGGCGCCGTCCCGCACGACCGCGATCCGCGCCTGCGGCCGCACCCTCCCGACTGCGAGTGTGAACTCCGGTTCCATGAAGGGGCTTTGCGGAGCTCCGGTCTTCGCCCTCAGCTCGCGCCAGATCTCCTTGTCCCGCTCGCCGAGTTCCCCGGCCCCCACCACACGGATGCGTCCACTGCTCAACGTGACCCCCCGGTCAAGTCCCCCCTGGACATCTTGGAAGGTACCGTCAAGGGCCGCTCCACGGGTAGGTACCGCAGCATGTTGTGGCCAATTGGTGAAGAGGGTTTCAACCGCCCTATATGGCGGCGCAGCCGGGCGATGCCGGGAAAACCCGCTCCACCTGCTCGGCGTACCTCTTTCGGACGAATGACGCCGCACGTTCATGGATTCCGCCGCACGCCACCCGTAGCGTCGAGGCATGACGACCAGAGTCCCGATCCGGCAGCTCCAGCAGCATGCCAGCGAACTGATCGACCGCGTGGCGGCCGGCGAGCGGGTCGAGATCACCCGCAATGGCCGGCTCATCGCCGTCCTGGGGCCTCCCGACCCGGAGCAACGTGTTCGCGAGGACCTGATCCGGACCGGGTCCGTGGATCCGGACAACGCGGCGACCGCTCGTGGTCTCGGCGGCTGGGAACCCCTTCCGCCCCGGTCCGGCGCTCCCGCGAAACTCTCCGACCTTCTGCGGGAGCTGCGCGAGGAAGAGAACCGGTGATCTACCTCGACTCCTGCGCGCTGCTGAAGCTGGTCGTCGCGGAACCGGAGACGGCCGCCCTGCGCACTTTCCTGTCGGCCCGCGCCGCCGAGGGGCATGCCACTTCCGCCCTCGCCCAGACCGAGGTGGCACGCACCCTCGTACGCGCCGGTGCCGACCCCGAAGTGGGCGACGCCGCCGAAGAGTTGCTGGACCGGGTGCTGCGCATCCGGATCACCGACCCCTTCCTCCGCGCGGCGGGCATGTTCCCGATGCGCCACCTGCGCACACTCGACGCCGTGCACCTGGCCAGTGCCGAGTACCTGGAGCAGGCGCTCACCGCCTTCGTCACCTACGACAAGAGGCTGGCGGCGGCCGCGGTCGAGCGCGGGCTGCCGGTCGAGTCACCCGGGGCGTAGGCCGGAGCGGTCCGTGCGGGCGCGGGCGCCCGCACGCCAGACCTCCGTCACCAGGGGGACGCCCGGCCGGTAGGCGAGGTGGACGTGGCTCGGGGCGTCGAGGAGCGCCAGGTCGGCGCGCGCACCCGGGCCGAGGCGGCCGAGGTCGGGGCGGCGCAGCGCGCGGGCGCCGCCGGCGGTGGCGGACCAGAGCGCCTCGTCCGGGGTCATGTGCATGTCCCGTACGGCGAGTGCGATGCAGAACGGCATGGAGCTGGTGAAGGACGAGCCCGGGTTGCAGTCGGTGGACAGGGCGACGGTGGCGCCCGCGTCCAGGAGGCGGCGGGCGTCCGGCCATGCCGCACGGGTGGAGAACTCGGCACCGGGCAGCAGCGTCGCGACCGTCTCCGAGTGGGCGAGGGCATCGACGTCCTCGGCTGTGAGGTGGGTGCAGTGGTCGGCGGAGGCGGCGCCGAGTTCCACGGCGAGCCGCACGCCGGGTCCGTACGTCAGCTGGTTGGCGTGGACGCGCGGGATCAGGCCCTTCGCCATTCCGGCGGTGAGGACGGCGCGCGCCTGGTCGCCGTCGAAGGCGCCCCGCTCGCAGAAGACGTCGACCCAGCGGGCGTACGGGGCGCACGCGTCCAGCATCTCGCCGGTGACGAGAGCGACGTAACCCGCGGGGTCGTCGACGTGCTCAGGGGGGACGACGTGCGCGCCGAGATAGGTGACCTCATCCGTGTGCGCGGCCGCGATGCGCAGGGCGCGGGCCTCGTCGTGCACGCTCAGCCCGTAGCCGGACTTGGTCTCCAGGGTGGTGGTGCCCTGGCGCAGGGCCTCGTCCAGGTGCCGTACGAGGTTGGCCTCCAGTTCGGCGTCGGAGGCGGCGCGGGTCGCGGCGACGGTGGTGCGGATGCCGCCCGCGGAGTAGGGGCGGCCGGACATGCGGGCGTTGAACTCCTCGGTGCGGTCGCCCGCGAAGAGGAGATGCGCGTGCGAGTCGACGAAGCCGGGGATCACGGCCCGGCCGCCCGCGTCGTACGCCGTGTCGGCGGCGGGTGCGCGCCCGGCGGGCCCGGCCCAGGCGACCCGCTCGCCCACCAGGACGAGCGCCGCGTCCTCGATCAGGCCGAGCGGGCCCGCGCCGAGGGACGGTTCGTTGGTCACCAGGCTGCCGATGCCGGTGATCAGGGTGCTGGCGGAGGCGTTCCGGGCGCCGGCGCCGGACGGACCGGACGGGCTGGACGGGCTGGTCATGTCACTCCCGCAGGGCTGCGATCGCGGCGGTCAGGGCGCCCGGTACGTCCGGGACGAGGGTGTGCGCCCCGTCGCGCACGACGGCGCGGCCGCCCACGACGGTGTGCCGCACGTCGGCGGCCGTGGCGGCGAAGACGGCGGTCTCGGCGGCGAGTTCCAACGCGGTGCCCGCCGTGCGCACGGAGTCGAGGGCGAGGGTGGTGAAATCGGCGGGCGCGCCCACCGCGATGGTCCCGGCGCCGGACCTGCCGAGGGCCGCGTGACCGTCGGCGGTCGCGGCGCGCAGCAGCGCGGCGGCCGTCCAGTGGCCGCGTCTGCGGGTGCGCAGCCGTTCGTCGAGCTCCAGGGCCCGGGCCTCTTCGAGGAGATCGATGACGGCGTGGCTGTCGCTGCCCAGCGACAGCGGGGATCCGGCCCGCTGGAGGGCGGCCGCGGGACCGATGCCGTCGGCGAGGTCGCGTTCGGTCGTGGGGCACATGCAGGTGCCGGCGCCGGAGCCGCCGATGAGGGCGATGTCCTCGTCGGTGAGGTGGGTGTTGTGGACACCGGTGGTGCGCTCGCCGAGCACGCCGTGGTCGGCGAGCAGCCGGACCGGGGTGCGGCCGTGCGCGGCGAGGCAGGCCTCGTTCTCCGCCGTCTGCTCGGAGAGGTGGACGTGCAGCGGCGCGCCGTGCTCCCGTGCCCATTCCGCGACGGTGGCGAGCTGGTCGGCCGGCACCGCCCGTACGGAGTGGACGGCCGCGCCGATCAGGACGTGCCCGCCGGGATCCGGCCGCAGCCCGGAGACCCGTTCGGCCCAGGCGTCGGCCGTGCCGTCCGAGAAGCGCGTCTGGTGCCGGTCCGGGGGTTCGCCGAAGCCGGAGGACAGGTACGCGGTGTCGAGCAGTGTGATGCGGATTCCGGCCTCGGTCGCGGCGGCGATCAGCGCCTCGCCCATGGCGTTGGGGTCGGCGTAGCGGACGCCGCCGGGGGCGTGGTGGAGGTAGTGGAACTCGCCGACGGCGGTGATGCCGGCGAGGGCCATCTCGGCGTACGTGGCGCGGGCGAGCGCGAAGTAGCTGTCCGGGGTGAGCCGGTCGGCGCAGGCGTACATCACCTCGCGCCAGGTCCAGAAGGTGCCCGTGCCGACCTGGACGGCGCCGCGCAGGGCCCGGTGGAAGGCGTGGCTGTGGGCGTTGGCGAGGCCGGGGACGGTCAGTCCGCGCAGTGTCTCGGCCCCCGGCGGCGGGGACTGCGCGCCGGTGCGGACGGCGGTGATCCGGCCGTCCGCGGTCTCGACCGCGACCCCGGGTTCGGCCTGGGTGCCCAGCCAGGCGTGCTCGAGCCAGTACGTCACCGGCACGGTCATCCGCACGCCAGGGCCTCCAGTACGTCGGCGAGCGCGTGCACCCCGGCCACGCAGTCGTCCTCGGCGGCGGACTCGGCCGGGGAGTGGGAGACGCCCGTGGGGTTGCGCACGAACAGCATGGCGGTCGGCACGGACGCGGACAGGATCCCGGCGTCGTGTCCGGCTCCGGTGGGGAGGACGGGCGCGCCGCCGAGGATCCTCGTCAGTTCGTCGCGCAGCGCGTGCCCGAACTCGACGACGGGGGTGAAGGACTCCCGTACGACGGTGAGGCCGACGCCGTCGCGCTCCGCGCGCTCCCGGGCGGCGCGTTCGATCGCGGCGACCATCGTGTCCAGGGTGTCCTGGTCGGCGGCCCGCGAGTCCAGCCAGCCGCGGACGAGGGAGGGGATGGCGTTGACGCCGCCCGGCTGTACGGAGACCTTGCCGAACGTGGCGAGTGCACCGGCGAGTTCGGCCTCACGGCGGGCGGCGAGGACGGTCTCGGCGTAGCCGAGCATCGGGTCGCGGCGGTCTGCGAGCCGGGTGGTGCCGGCGTGGTTGGCCTCGCCGCGGAAGTCGAAGCGCCAGCGCCCGTGGGGCCAGATGGCACTGGCGACGCCGACCCGGTGGCCGGTGCGGTCGAGGGCGCGGCCCTGCTCGATGTGCAGTTCCACGAAGGCGCCGACACGGGCGAGCCGTTCGGGGTCGGGGCCGATGGCCGCGGGATCGAGTCCGGCGCGCTCCATGGCGTGCGGCAGGCTCACGCCGTCCGCGTCCTCGAGTTCGTACGCCTTCTCGCGGGTCAGCTGCCCGGCGGTGAGCCGGGAGCCGACGCAGGCCAGGCCGAAGCGGGCGCCCTCCTCGTCGACGAAGTTGACGATCGCCAGGGGCTTGGTGAATGCGGCGCCCCTGCCGCGCAGTTCGTCGAGGGCGGCGAAGGAGGAGACGACGCCGAGCGGCCCGTCGAACGCGCCGCCGTCCGGGACGGAGTCCAGGTGCGAGCCGGTGACGACGGCGTCCGTGCCGTGCGGGTCGCCGAGCCAGGCCCACTGGTTGCCGTTGCGGTCGGTCTCGAGGGTGAGGCCCCGGGTCCCGGCCTGCGCGCGGAACCAGGCACGGCACTCGGCGTCGGCGCCCGTCCAGGCGTGGCGGTGGTAGCCGCCGCTGTCCCGGTCCCTGCCGATGGGGAGGAGGTCCCGCCACATCTCGTGGAACGTCGCCGGGGTCCCGTTCCCGGGCACCCCGGACCCGGCTGCCGCCGCGGAGCCAGGAGTTTCGTCCCCGCGTCCCGCAGACCCGGCTGCCGCAGGCCCGGTTGCCGCCGTGGTGCCGGGGGTCGGAGACGCGGGGGCGGGCCCGGGCTCCTGTCTCTTATACGCATCTGA